>NZ_JBHYMC010000001.1:0-396222 GCF_042742535.1 Streptomyces sp. NPDC058880 | reverse complement strand
GCGGAGAGCCGTGCTGCCGGGCCGCGGTCGCGGAGGGCCTTACGCGCCGTGCAGTTGGCGCAGGTAGTCGTACGCGCTGGGGAGGGTCTCCAGCAGGTTCTGCTGCTGGCGCTTGACGGTGTCGAAGAGCGGCTCGGCGCCGGCCACCGATTCGGGCCGGTGCGCGAGGGTGGGCAGCGGGGCGTCCGGCTCCAGGCCGAGGCCGGCGAAGATGCAGTAGTAGCTGCCGTTGGTCCAGAAGTTGCGGAACTCCGCCTCGAAGTTGCCGTAGTAGGTGGACTCGTCGGTGATCGGGGAGTTGATGGGCAGACCCGCCTTGTAGGCGGAGATCTTCTGCTTGATGTTGTCCGGCAGCACGAGCTTCTTGTTGGCCTGCCAGAACGGCGTGTCGTTGCGCGGCGCGTAGAAGAAGTGCGCCTGGATGAAGTCGCGGGTGTCGTCGAACATCACCTCGATCTCGTGGTTGAAGCTGTCGATCAGACCCTCGTTGAAGGTCTTGTCCGGGAAGTGCTTGGCCAGCTGGTAGATCGCGGCCGTGATGAAGTAGATGCCGGTCGACTCCAGTGGCTCCAGGAAGCAGGACGACAGGCCGATGCTGACGACGTTCTTCACCCACGCTCGGCGGTTGCGGCCGACCCGGAAGCGGATGTGGTTGAACTTCGTCTCCTCGACGTCCAGGCCCCACATGTCGGCGAACTCGCGGGTGGCGGCGTCCTGGTCGGTGAACTTGCTGGAGTACACGTAGCCGGTGCCGAAGCGGCCCAGCATGGGGATCTTCCACGCCCAGCCCGACGACATGGCGATGGCCGAGGTGTACGGCTCCACCCCGTTCGCCTCGTCGTCGTGCGGGACGGCCGTGGCCACCGCGCTGTCGCACAGCAGGTGGTCGCTCATGTCGATGAACGGCTCCTGCATCGCCTGGTTGATCAGCAGCCCGCGGAAGCCCGAGCAGTCCACGAACAGGTCGGCGTCCAGCGCCAGTCCGCCCTTGGTGTGCAGTGTCGTCACGTGTCCGCGGGAGTCCTGCTCGGCCCGCACCATCTCGTCCTGCACGTGGTTGACGCCCTGCTTCTCCGTGGCGAAGCGGCGCAGGAAGTCGGCCACCAGCTGGGCGTCGAAGTGCCAGGCGTACCGGGTCGCCGGGCGACCGTCGAGCCAGCGCGGCGCCTTCATCGCGTCCATCACGGGGGGCTCGCGGAAGCAGGCGTAGTCGAACGGCTCGGTGGTGCGGCCCTCGTACTTGCGCTTGAACCAGTAGTGCGACAGCGGCGTCTGGTCGTAGTCGGGCAGCAGCCCGAAGGGGTGGTAGAAGTGGTCCGGGCCGCCGCCCGGCAGCTCCCGGGCCGTCGACTCGCCCTGCCCGTCGGTGCGCCAGTTCACGAAGCGCACGGCCATCTTGAAGCTGGCGTTGCACTCCCGCATCCACTCGTCCTCGGCGATTCCCAGGTAGTCGAAGAACGAACGCTGGAGATTGGGCACGGTGGCCTCGCCGACCCCGATGCGCGGGATCGTCGGGGCCTCCAGGACGGTGATGTCGACCGTTCCCTGGAGCGCCTTGCCGAGATACGCGGCCGTCATCCAGCCGGCCGTGCCGCCTCCCAGGATGACGACCTTCTGAAGCCGGGTGTCGGTGCTGGTCATGAAACAGCCCTCATTTCGGAGTCGGCGGTTCGGGTGGTCGTGCTCATCAGTGTCGAAAAACGCCCTATCACCGCCCTACACCGCAAGGATCCGGCCGTTGTAGGCCCGATATAGGCCCCCCGAACACACTCTTCGCAGGCAGAGCGGCAGGCGGGACGACGACCGGGAGGACGCGATGACCACCGCAGCGACCGAGAAAGCGGGGCCGGCGGTACGCGTCCGCTTCCTGGGCGATTTCGAGCTGACCGTGAACGGCACCCCCGTGCGGCGCTGGCGCGCCGGCAAGGCCCGCGGCCTCTTCCAGTACCTGGTGGTCCACCGCGGCCAGATGCTCACCCGCGACCGGCTCTACGCGTCCCTGTGGCCCGGCACCGACAGCACCGCGGGCAGCTCGCTCAAGGTCGCCGCCCACGCCCTGCGCCGGGTGCTCGACGCCCACCCCGACCGGCCCGGGGACTCCGGGATCCAGCTGGTCTACCGCGACTTCGGCTACGTCCTGCACGTCGCCGGCCTGTGGTGCGACCTCGACCGCTTCCAGGAACTCGTGCACGCCGGCCTGCGGGCCGCCACCGCCGGCGACACCGCGCTCGCCCGGACCCGGCTGCGGGCCGCGATCGCTCTCTACGGCGGGGAGTTCCTGCGCGGCGAGAGCGCCGACTGGGTCGTCGAACAGCGCGAGTACCTCCGGGCGCTGGTGCTGCGGGCACTGGGCGTGCTGCGCGCGGACGCCGAGGAACGCGAGGACTTCGTGGAGCTCATCGAGCTCTGCAAGCGCACCCTGGAGATCGACCGCCACCACGAGGAGACCTACCGCGCGCTGATGGCCGCCCACGGCCGGCGCGGCGAGCTGGCCTGCGTACGCCGCTGGTACGAGCTGTGCGCCCGCCGGCTGCGCGACGAGCTGGCGGTGGCGCCGGGCGCGGAGACCCAGCGGCTGCTGCGCTCCCTGATCCCGGCCGCCGCCCGCAGCGCCGCTCCGGCACCGGCCTCCGTCGGCGGCGCCCCCGCCACGGTCCGCGCGCTGCGGCCCGCAGGGCGCCAGCCCGGAACGCCCCCGTGGACCGCGGAGGTCCGTACGACCGTCACCCTGGCCCGCCCCGTCCGCAGGGCCAGGCCCGACACCCGGGCCCCGGCCGTCCTGGCCCGCACCGCGGACCCCGCGACCGCGTGACCGACGCAGCTGTTCAGCGAGCCCGTCAACTCCGTGACCGAGTGAGGAACCCACCGTGACCGTGCTGACCGTGCCGACCGTGCCGCAGGACTCCAGACCGCCCGGCGGCGAACCGAACGCGGCACCCCTGCCGCCCCGTTACACCGACCAGTGGATCGGCGGCGCCTGGGTCGCCTCCGACACCGACGGCCGCCTCGTGGTGACCGACCCCGCCACTGAGCGCGCCCTGGCCACCGTGCCCGCCGGCACCGGCCGGGACGCCGATCTCGCCGCCCGCGCGGCCGCCGCGGCCTTCGAGGGCTGGGCTGCCACCCCGCTGCGCGAACGCACCGCTCTGCTGCGCAGGGTCGTCGAGGCCATGGAGGCACGGGCCGACCGCTTCGCCGAGGTCATCACCGCCGAGGTGGGCGCGCCCACCCGGATGGCCCGCCACACCCACGTCGGGCTCTCCCTCGGCATGGCCGCGCACTGCGTCGAGACCGCAGCCTCCTACTCCTTCGAGGAGCGCGTGGGCCACTCGCTCGTCGTGCGCGAAGCGGCGGGGGTCGCCGCTTGCATCACCCCGTGGAACACCCCGCTGCTGCTCACCGTGCAGAAGATCCTCCCGGCGCTCGCGGCCGGCTGCACCGTGGTGCACAAGCCGAGCGAGATCACCCCGCTGCACGCCCGGCTGTTGGCCGAGGCCATCGCCGAGGCGGACCTGCCGCCCGGGGTCTTCAACATGGTCGTCGGCACCGGCGACACCGTCGGGACCGCGCTGGTCGCCCATCCGCTGGTCGACGTCGTCTCCCTGACCGGTTCCACCCGGGCCGGACGCGACGTCTCCGCGCTCGGCGCCGACCGCCTCAAGCGCGTCCACCTCGAACTCGGCGGCAAGAACGCCAGCCTCGTCCTCGACGACGCCGACCTGGCCCCGGCCGTCGCCGCCACCGTCGACCAGATGCTCTTCAACACCGGCCAGACCTGCCTGCAGTGGAGCCGGCTGCTGGTGCCGCGCGAGCGCCAGGACGAGGCCGTGGAGCTCGCCGTCCGGGCCATGGACGGCTACGTCACCGGCGACCCGCGCGACCCCGCGACCGATCTCGGCCCGCTGGTGTCCGCGGCCGCGCACGCCCGTGTCACCGCGTACATCCGCCGCGGCGCCGAGGAAGGCGGAGCCCGTCTGGTCCACGGTGGCCCCGACCGGCCCGCCGGCCTCGACACCGGCTACTACGTCCGGCCGACGGTCTTCGCCGACGTCGACCCGCTCACCACGATCGCCCAGGAGGAGATCTTCGGGCCGGTGCTGTCCGTCATCCCCTACGACGACGAGGAGCAGGCCGTCCGGATCGTCAACGGCACCCGCTACGGGCTGCACGGCGCGGTCTGGTCCGGCGACGACGTCCGCGCCCAGCGGATGGCGCGCCGCTTCCGCTCCGGCCTGGTCGACGTGAACGGCGGCCAGTTCAACCCGGCCGCACCGTTCGGCGGGTTCAAGCAGTCCGGGATCGGCCGAGAGTGCGGCACCGCCGGGCTGGAGGCCTTCCTGGAGACCAAGTCGATGCAGCTCCCGCAGGGCGCGGGGGACCAGGTGGTGGGTCCGCGGCTGCGGGCCACCGAGGCCGCCCGCCCCGTGGACACCGAGAGGAACGACGGATGACCGAGCCCCTTGCCGGGCCGCCCGGGGCGAACGCCCCGGGCGGGCTCCCGCCGCTGTTCGCCCGCCTGGAACGGTGGACCCGCGAACAGCCGAACGAGACCGCGGTCAAGGCCGTGGACGGGAATCTCACCTACGCCGCGCTGACCGCCCGCACCGCCCGGTACGCCGCCGCCCTCGCCCGCGCCGGAGTCGGCCCGGAGACCTCGGTCGGGCTCCTGCTGGGACGTTCCCGGGAGAGCGTGCCCGCCCTCCTCGCCGTCTGGAGCCTGGGCGGGACCGCCGTACCGCTGGACCCCGGGCACCCCGTGGAACGCCTCGGCGGCGTACTGCGCGACGCCGGGGCCGCCGTCCTGGTCGCCACCGGGGTGCCCGCCGGCCTGGAAGCGGGCGGGACCGAACTCCTGACCCCCCGCGAGGTCCGCCGCGGCGCCCCCGGGGCACTCGCCGTGTCCCCGCCCGCCCCCGACAACTGCGCCTACCTCATCTACACCTCCGGAACCACCGGCCGTCCCAAGGGCGTCGAGGTCACCTACCGCGGCCTGGACACCTTCGTCGAGGCCCTCCGCGGACTCGGCCTGCCGCCCGGCGGTCTGGGCCTCAACGCCGTCTCGCCCGCCTTCGACGGCTGGCTCTGGTGCACCCTCCTCTACCTCGTGCACGGCCAGGGGGTGGCCCTCACCGACCTCTCCCTCGACGGACTGCGGCAGGCCGCGGCGGAGGGCCGCGAGCCGCTGCCCGCCGGACTGCGCACCGTCTCCCTCACACCGTCGCTGCTCGCCGCCCACGGCGCGGGACTCGACTCCGCCGAGGTGGTCGTCGTCGCCGGGGAGGCCTGCCCGGCCGCACTGGCCGAGCGGTTCGCCCGGGACCGCCGCCTGCTCAACGTGTACGGGCCGACGGAGGTGACCATCGCCGCCACCTGGGCCGACAGTCGACGAGGGGACGACGTGACCGGAATCGGACGACCGCTGCCCGGCTACCGGGCGTACGTGCTGGACGAGGAGCTGCGGCCGGTGCCCGCGGGTGCCGAGGGCGAGCTCTACCTGGGCGGGCCCGCCGTCGCCCGCGGCTACCGGGGCCGCCCCGGCCTGACCGCCAGCCGCTTCCTGCCCGACCCCTTCCAGGGCGGCGGCACCCGCATGTACCGCACCGGCGACGTGGTGGTCCGCCGCGACGGCGGCGAACTGGAGTACCGGGGCCGCCGGGACGACCAGGTCAAGATCCGCGGCCACCGCATCGAGCTCGGCGAGATCGAGCGCGTCGCCGCAGAACTCCCCGAGGTCGTCGCCGCCGCCTGCTGCCCGCTGGCCTCGGGACAGGCCCTCGGCCTCGCCGTCGTCGCCGCCCCCGGCGTCGACGACCCGGACGGGCTCGCCGGCCGGGTCGTCGAACGCTGCCGCAAGCAGTTGCCCGCCGCGGCGGTACCGGGCACGGTGCGGGTACTGGACCGGATCCCGACCCTGACCACCGGCAAGGCCGACCGGGTGGCGCTGGCCCGGGCCCTGGAGCAGCCGGAAGACGGCGCCGGAAGTGGCGCGGCCGGGGACGGCGCGGTGAGCGCGAGCGAGCGCACCGTGATGACGGTCTGGGCCGAGGTGCTCGCCACCGAGGTCCCCGGCCCCGAGTCGGACTTCTTCGACCTCGGCGGTCACTCCCTGGCGGCCGCCCGAGCGGTCTCCGAGCTGCGCCGTGCCACCGGACTGCGGGTCGGCCTCGGTGCGCTCCTGGCCCGGCCGACGGTCACCGACGTCGCCGCCGAGATCGACCGGCTGGCGGCCGAACAGGGCGGGTCCGCAGCCGATGCGGCCGGCGCCGCCGAAGGGGCGTAGGCCATGGGCACCTGGATCTCCACCTGGACGGCGGAGCCCGCCGACCCGGCCCTGCCGGTACTGCTCTGCCTGCCCCCCGCCGGGGCCGGCTGCCAGCAGTTCCGCGCCTGGCAGCCCGCGCTCGACGGCACCGCGCAGGTGTACGGCGTACAGCTGCCGGGCCGCGAGAACCGCTGGCGGGAGCCGATGCCGGACACCTTCGACGAAGCCGTCGAGGCCATCGCGGCCGAACTTGTGTCCGTCGTCGGGAACCGGCCGCTGATCGTCTTCGGCCACAGTTTCGGCGGCCTCCTCGGCTACGAGGTGTCTCGCCGGGTCACCCCGCGGGCCCTGGTGGTCAGTGGCTGTCGGGCCCCCGGCCACTGGACCGGCGCCGGACGCGGCATCGTCGACGACGGTGAGGAGCTGGACAAGCTCTTCGACACGGCCGACCTCGACCCGCGGCTGCTCGACGAGGACACCCGGGCCCTGATGGTCGGGATGCTCCGCAAGGACGCCCAGCTCTCCCTGAGCTATGTCCACCAGCCGGGCACCCGGCTGTCCGTGCCCGTCCACGCCTGGGGCGCCGATGGCGACGAGACCGTCAGCGCGGCCGAACTGGACGGCTGGGCGGAGGTCACCACCGCCGGCTTCACCCGGCACAGCACCACCGGCGGACACCATGCCGTACTGCGCCGCCCGCAGCCCGTACTGGATCACTTGACCGCCCTGTTGCGGGGCGAGGGCGCCCCCCTCGCTCCGACCGCCTGACAGCCCGCCCGCACCCATCGGCCGAGTCCGGAGGACACCGTGCCCACCACCCACCAGGTCCTCGTGAACCACGAGGGGCAGTACGCGCTGTACCCCGCCACGCGCGAGACGCCCGACGGCTGGACGCCGGCCGGCTTCGACGGCACCGAGGACGAATGCGCCGCCTTCGTCGACGCCCACTGGCCCGACACCCGCCCGCTCAGCCTGCGAGGAGCCTGAGATGGAGATCGACCTGCTCGACCCGGGCCCCTTCGGCCGCAACGACTTCTGGCCGACGTTCACCTGGCTGCGCGCCAACGCGCCGGTGCACTGGCACCCCGAGCCCGGCAGCGACGACGGCGGCTTCTGGGCGCTGAGCCGGCACCGCGACATCATGAAGGTCTACGCCGACAGCGACACCTTCCTGTCGGGCCGCGGGATGCGGCTGGGCAGCGACCCCGCCGCCGTCGCCGCGGTCGCCCAGCGGATGCTCATCGTCTCCGACGTCCCGCACCACACCCGCCTCAAGCGGGCCCTCGGACAGGCCTTCGGCCCGCAGCAGATGCCGCGCCTGGAGGCCCTCGTCGAGCAGGTCGTCGCCGACCTGGTCACCGAGGCCGCCGAATGCGACGAACTGGACTTCATCGACCTCGCCAAGCAGCTGCCCAACCGGGTGGTCTGTGCCATTCTGGGCATTCCGCGCGCCGACTGGTCCTGGATCGGCGCCCTGACCACCGACGCCTTCGACTCCCCGGACGAGGCGGTGCGCAGCAGCGCCCACTCGGAGATCTTCCTGTACTTCATCGAGCTGCTCGCCGAGCGCCGGGTCCGCCCCGGCGACGACCTGGTCAGCCAGATCGCCCACGACACGCTCGTGGACGAGGGCGACGGCAGCGAACGGCCGCTCAGCGACCACGAGATCGTCTTCAACCTCAACGGCGTCCTGTCCGGAGCCAACGAGACCACCCGCTACTCGGCGGCCGGCGCGGTCCACATGTTCGCCGAGCACCCCGACCAGTGGCGGCTGCTGCGCGGTCTGGGACCCGACGGAATCGCCCCGGCGGTCGAGGAGATCCTGCGCTGGACCACGCCCGGGGTGCACGCCCTGCGCACCGCCGCCCGCGACACCGAGATCAACGGGATCCCCATCGCCGAGGGCGCCCGCGTGACCCTGTGGAACGTTTCGGCCAACCGGGACGAGGACGTCTTCGCCGACCCGCACTCCTTCCGCGTCGACCGCCGCCCCAACCGGCACGTCGCCTTCGGGCACGGCCGTCACCTCTGCCTGGGTGCCCGCCTCGCCCGCTTCGAACTCGGCGCCCTGCTCACCGAGATGCTCGCCGTACTGGACGGGTTCGAACTGACCGGTCCCGCCACCTTCAACTCGTCCAACTTCACCTGGGGGATCAACAGTCTCCCCGTGCGGCTGCTGCGCAGCCGAGCCTTCGCGAAGTAAGAAAGGGCCCGTACTGTGACCACCGCACTCGTCGACTTCAACCGTTCGGACGCCGCGTTCCCCACGACCGGGTACCCGGAACTGCTCGCCGGACAGGCCGCCCGCACCCCCACGGCCACGGCCCTCGCGCAGGGCGGCCGCACCTGGACCTACGCCGAACTGGAGGGCGCCACCAACCGCCTGGCGCACGCCCTGATCGCCCGCGGTGCCGCGCCCGGGGCCAGAATCGGCCTGTGCTATCCGCGCAGCGCCGAGTACGTCCTGGGCTCCCTGGCGATCCTCAAGACGGGCGCGGCGATCGTCGCCCTCGACCCGGTCAACCCGGACGACCGGCTCGCCGCGATGATCGGTGACGCCGACCCGCTGCTCGTCCTCGCCCCGGCCGAACTCGCCCGCCGGATACCCCAGGACGTGCCGCGGGACGAGGTCGCCACCGCCGGACAGGGCATGCCGGACACCGCGCCGCCGTCCGTGACCGGGCCCGACACCGTCAGCCACCTCATCTACACCTCCGGCTCCACCGGCACCCCGAAGGCCGTCCTGGAACGGCACGGCGCGCTCACCAACCTGGTCCACTGGACCACCCGCGCCTACGGGGTCCGCCCCGGCGACCGCGCCTCGTGGATGTCCACCCCCGGCTTCGCCGTCCAGATCATGGAGTGGCTGGCCTACCTGCCGGCCGGCGCCGCGATCCACATCCCCGAGGCGGGCCAGGCGCAGACCCCCGAACAGATCCGCGACTGGCTGGCCGGCGAGGGCATCACCCACACCATGCTGGTGGCCGCACTGGCCGAGCCCGTGTGGGGCCTGAGGTGGCCGGCGGACACGGCGCTGCGGATCCTGGTGACCACGGCCGAACGCGTCCACAGCTGGCCGCCCGTCGACACCCCCTTCCGGGTGGTGATGACCTACGGAACCACCGAGACCACCAACGTCCTGTCCTGCTTCGACCTGGGCGCGGGTACCGACTTCACCAGTCAGGCCACGCCGGAGGAGGTCCGTGCCACCCGCCAGGTCCCGGTCGGCGTGCCCATCGCCAACCTCCGCGTCCACCTCCTGGACGACGACGGCCGTCCGGTTCCCGAGGGGGAGGTCGGCCGGCTGCACGTCTCCGGCGCCGGGGTGGCGGCCGGCTACCACGGCCGCCCCGAGCTCACCGCCGCCACGTTCCACCCGAACTTCGTCGAGGGCGACCCGCACCCGGTGCTCTACGACACCGGCGACCTCGCCCGCCGGCGCGAGGACGGGGCCGTCGAGCTCCTCGGCCGGTCCGACTCGCAGGTCAAGATTCGGGGCTTCCGCGTGGAGCTCGGCGAGGTCGAGACGCACATCGCGCGCCTCGACGGCATCGCCGAGGCGGTCGTCGTCGCCCAGGAGCGCGACCCCGGCGGCAAGCGGCTCGTCGCCTACGCGTCCCCGGCCGGCGGGGCCGAGCCCGACCCGGCCGGCGTGCGCGCCGACCTCGCCCGCACCCTGCCCTACTACATGGTCCCCGCCGTCGTCGTCGTGCTGCCCGCCCTCCCGCGGCTGCCCAACGGCAAGGTCGACCGGCGCAGCCTGCCCGAGCCCCCCGAGGGCCGCGACGGCGTCGGCGCCGGCTACGAGGCACCGCGCAACGAGGTCGAGGACGGCCTGAGCCGGCTGTGGGCCGACGCGTTCCGCACCGACGGCATCGGTGTCCACGACAACTTCTTCGAGCTGGGCGGACACTCGCTGCTCGCCTTCCAGCTCATCGACGAGATCCGCCGCCGCTACGGCGTCGAGCTGAGCCTCTCCGACCTGTCCACCTGCCCCACGGTCGCCGAGCTCGCCACCCTGGTCACCACCGAACGCGCCGGTGGCCGCGGCTCCTTCGGCGGACTCCCGGCGATCGTCCCCGACCCGGCCGCCCGCTTCGAGCCCTTCCCGCTGACCGAGAGTCAGCAGGCCCTGTGGATCGGCCGGGGCGGGCTCGTCGAGCTCGGCAACGTCGGCTGCCACGGCTACTTCGAGTGGGAGAGCGAGAAGCTCGACGTACCGCGCTTCGAGGGTGCCTGGCGCCGACTCGTCGAACGCCACGACGCCCTGCGCACCCGGGTCCTGCCCGATGGCACCCAGCAGGTCTTCGAGGAGATCCCGGCGTACGAGATCCCCGTGACCGACTTCGGCGGCCTCGACGAGGAGACCCGGACGGCGGAACTGGCCGCCCTGCGCGAGCGGCTCTCCCACCAGGTCCTGGACGCCGACGCCTGGCCGCTGTTCGACGTGCGGATCAGCCTGCTCGGCGGCGGGCGTGCCCGCATCCACCTGTCGCTGGACTTCCTCGTCGCCGACGCCTGGAGCTACTTCCAGGTCCTCGTCCCTGACCTGGTCACCTACTACGTCGAACCGGACGCCGAACTCGCCCCGCTGGAGCTGACCTTCCGCGACTACGTGCTCGCCGTAAGCAATTCGCTGCGCGACAGCGAGATCTACCGGCGTTCCGAGTGGTACTGGCGCGACCGTCTCGCCACCCTCCCGCCCGCGCCCGCGCTCCCCGAGCGTCCGGCCGACGCACCCGAACTGCCCGTCCGGTTCGAACGGCGCAGCCACATCGTCTCCCCGGAGCTGTGGACGCGCATCCAGGAGCGGGCACACGCCCGCGAGGTGACCCCCTCCGGGGTGCTGGCCGCCGCCTACGCCGAGGTCCTCGGCAGGGCCTGCGGGCAGGCCCGCTTCACCATCAACTTCCCGCTCTTCAACCGGCTTCCGCTGCACCCCCAGGTCAACGCCCTGCTCGCGGACACCACCACCACCCTGCTGCTCGCCGTCGAACAGCAGGACTCCACCTTCGCCGGACGCGCGCAGGCCGTCCAGCGCCGTCTCTGGGCCGACCTGGAACACCGTTACTTCAGCGGGGTGCAGGTGCTGCGCGAGCTGACCAAGCTGCGCGGCTCCCTCGCACCGGCCATGCCCGTGGTGATGACCAGTCTGGCCGGCCACCCGCCGCAGTACGAGGAGACCGAACTCGGCGCCCCGGTCTACGGCATCTCCCAGACCCCCCAGGTCTCCCTCGACTTCCAGGTCTTCGAGAAGCCCGAGGGGCTCACCTTCAACTGGGACTTCCTGCCCGCCGTCTACCCGGACGGGCTCATCGACGCCATGTTCGAGGAGTTCACCGCCCTGCTGCAGGCCCTCGGAGAGGACGAGGTCTGGGAGCGTTACTCCCCGCCGCCCGGCGAGGAGGGGACCGACAGCGGCAAGGCCGAGGAACGTGACACGGGCGACGCCTGGGAGCGCTACTGGGCCGGCATCCAGCGCACCGGCCGCGGCGGCGACGTCATCTGGGACGCCGACAGCGGCGAGGAGTTCCGGTGGCTCCTGGACCAGGCCAAGCGGCACTTCCGGGGCGACCTGCCGCTCATCGACCTCGGCTGCGGCAACGGCCGCTACAGCCGCGAACTCGCCCCGCACTACCCGTCGGTCATCGGTGTCGACGTCTCCTCCAGCGCCATCGACCACGCCAAGCGGGAAGCCGAGGGCGTGGCGAACGTCGACTACCTGGCGATCGACATGACCGACGCCGAACAGGCAGCAGTGCTGGGGGAGGGGCCCTACAACATCTTCGTCCGCGGTGTCTTCCACGTCCTGGACACCGAGGCGCGGGCCCGGCTCGCCGCGGTCGCCGACCGGCTGCTGGGCGACGAGGGCACGCTGATCGTGCACGAGCCCGACTACTCCAGCAACTCCTTCGGCTACCTGGGCTTCGTGGGAGGCAAGCGCGGCCGCGCCGAGGACCTGGTCGGCCCGCTGGAGGCGGCCGGTGTCCGCCACTCGCACCGCTTCACCCGGCCCGAACTGGCCGAGGCGTTCGGCGCGGACGGCTGGGAGATCGTCGAGGACGAGGCGATAGAACTGCATGCCATCGACCCCCGGTCGGACTCCGACGCGTTGCGGCTGCCCGGCTACTACGCGGTGCTGCGCCGCAGGCGCTGATGGCCGGTCTCGCACTGGCCGGGCCGACCGGGGCGGTGCTGGCCGCGGCCGGGGACGTACGGGAGCTGCTGACCCGTACCGAACTGGACCGCGCCGGCGCCCTCCGGTCGGCCGCCGACCGGGAGGACTTCCTGGCCGCGCACGCACTGGTCCGGCTCTGTGCCGGGCGGCTTCTGGGCCGCCCGGCACAGAGCCTCACCGTCGTTCAGCGCTGCGGCTCCTGCGACCGGCCGCACGGCAGGCCGCGGCTCGCCGAGGTGCCCGGCACCGCCGTCAGCCTGGCGCACACCCGGGGCTGGGTCGCGGCCGCCGCGGCCGGCGGCCCGGTGGGCGTGGACGTGGAGGCCGTCGAGGAGGCGGAGATGGACTGGCGGACGGCCGAAGCCGTCTGCACCGGAAAGGAACTGGCCGCCCTGCGGTCGGACACCCACCCGCGGCGCGCTTTCCTGCGCCAGTGGGTGCGAAAGGAGTCCCTGGTCAAGGTCGGGGCGGGCACGCTCGACGAGCCCGCCCGCCTCGACGTTCCCGTGTACGGGCAGGAGCCGCCGCGCTGGCACGGCTGGCGGCTGCTGGACTGGGGTGGAGCGGAGGCCGTCGGATGCGTGGCGGCCCGCGAGGAGATGCGGCTGCGGCTGCTCGGCTGAAAGACTGGACACGTGGAACGACGTACGACCGAACGGCTGCTCAGGGCGCGCGCACAGGCGATCGGGGAGGAGGTCCGGGAGGAGTCCGTCGCCGGCGTCCTCGGCCGGGTGCTGGCGATCCAGGCCCAGGACCTGCCCGCGGCCGAGCTCGGACTGCGGGTGCGGGCCCGCGGGCTGACGCGGGAGGCGGTGCGCCGGGCCACCGACATCGAACGCACCGCCGTCCGGGGCTGGTTCATGCGGGGAACCCTCCAACTCGTGCCTGCGGCCGACGCCCGCTGGCTGCAGGCCCTGTTCGGCCCCGTCTACCTGGCCCTCGCCGCGCGGCGCCTGCGCGAGCTCGGCCTCGACGAGGCCCTGTGCACGCGTGCGGAGCGGCTCATCGCCGACGCGATCGCCGCGGAGGGCCCGCTGACCCGCGCCCGGCTCACCGACCGGCTCACCACCCTCGGGGTCGAGCCGAAGGGACAGGCCGCATTCCACCTCATCCGCCGCGCGGCCCTGGCCGGCCTCATCTGCCACGGACCACAACAGGGCGGCGATGCCACCTTCGTCCTCCTCGACGACTGGTTGCCCGCCACCGGATCCCTGCCGTACACGGGGGAGGCGGCCGTACGGGAGCTGGCGCGGCGTTACCGCGCCGCCCACGGCCCGTCCGACGCCCTGGACTTCGTCCACTGGTCGGGACTGAAGACCACGACGGGCAGGAACGCATGGGCCGCCGTACGCGACACCGGCCCCGAAGCCCCTCCCGCCCCCGGCGAACCCGACGTACGGCTGCTGCCGGCCTACGACAACTACCTCGTCGGCTATCGCAGCCGTGACCTGTCGGTGCCCGCCGAGCACGAACGCCGGGTGTGGCCCGGCGGCGGACAGATCCGCGCCACCGTGGTGGTCGACGGCCTGGCCGTCGGCACCTGGTCCGGCGGCCGACGAGGGGCGCCGGTCACGGTCGAGCCCTTCCCCGGGTCCGAGCCGCCGAGCCCCGCCGTGGCCGCCGGAATCGCCCGCGAGAGCGCCGACATCGCACGCTTCTCCAGCTGAACCATCGCATGTCTACAAGCGTTCTATAGTCCCGGAATTCATAACCGGGGTCTAACTCGCGGTCCATAGCGTCGGTGCCGTCCGACAATTCCGTACCCAATCAGAAAAGGGCGTCGACATGGCACTCGGTCGGCATTCCGATTTCAATCGCCTGTGGTTCGGGCAGACCGTCAGCAACTTCGGCGACAAGATCTCCCTTCTCGCGCTGCCGACCCT
Source organism: Streptomyces sp. NPDC058880 (assembly GCF_042742535.1). Classification (NCBI taxonomy): domain Bacteria; kingdom Bacillati; phylum Actinomycetota; class Actinomycetes; order Kitasatosporales; family Streptomycetaceae; genus Streptomyces; species Streptomyces sp. NPDC058880. The sequence continues at coordinate 381,899 of NZ_JBHYMC010000001.1, read as the reverse complement.
CGCGGTCGTGGTGCTGGACGGCGGAGCCTTGGAGGTCGGCGTGCTCGGCGCGCTGCGCTTCCTCCCCTTCCTGCTGCTCGCCCCGATCGCCGGGCTGGTGGCCGACCGGGTCTCCAGGCGCACCGTCATGATCGTCGCCGACCTGGGCCGCTTCCTGGCCCTGGGGACGATCCCGCTGGCGTTCGCCCTCGACTCCGTCACCATGACGCACATCTTCATCGTGGCCGGCATCACCGGCTGCCTGACGACCTTCTTCGAGGTCTCGTACCAGTCCTGGCTGCCCCAGCTCATCGGTACCGAGAACCTCATCGAGGGCAACACCAAGCTGCAGATCAGCCGCAGCGTCGCCGAGGCGGTCGGCGCGGGCGCCGGTGGCGCACTCATCCAGCTGCTCGGCGCCGCACGCGCCATCACCGCCGACGCGTTCACCTTCCTCGTCTCGCTCGTCGCCCTGCTGGTCATCCGCCACCGGGACGTACGCGAGCGGACCGAGGAGCGGAAGGCCTCCGCGAAGGCGGAGATGAAGGAGGGCATGAAGACCCTCTTCGGCAACCCGGTCCTGCGCGGCCTGTTCACCGCCAACGTCGTGGTCAACCTCGGTGCCGCGATGGGCGACGCGATCCTGATCGTCTACGCCTACAAGGAGCTGAACCTCAGCCCCGGCCAGGTCGGTGCCGCATTCGCCGTCATGTCGGTCTTCGTCATCGTCGGCGCGGTGCTCTCCGAGGTCGTCTCCAAGAAGCTCTCGGTGGGCCGCCTGCTGGTGATCACCGCGGTGGTGCTCGGCGCCGGCTACATCCTGGTCCCGACGGGCGGCGCGCTCGGCGGCTTCGTCGGCCTGATCGTCGTCCAGGCCGTCATCGGCTTCGTCTCCCCGATGTTCGACATCCACGTCCTGAGCCTCGTGCAGGGTGTCACCCCGAACGAGCAGATGGGCCGCGTCAGCGGCACCGCGCTCTCCGCGGTGTACGGCGCCCTGTCCCTCGGCTACTTCGCCGGCGGCGCGCTCGGCGAGGCGGTCGGCCTGACCGGCGGCCTCGCGGTGGCCGGCACCGTCACCATCATCGGCGGCCTGACCCTGCTCAGCGGGCCGGTCGCCAAGATCAAGGAAATGCCCGGCGGCGACGACACCGCCGAGGAGGGATCTCCGGCCTCCGACGAGACCAGGATCACCGCCTGACCGGCACCTCCAGAGGTGTGGAGTGGGTGCCGGCCCAACGGCACCCACTCCACACTGCGCCCCGCACACCGGCACATCCCCACCCGGCGCCGCCGCACGCGGCGTCCCCCTCGCCGTATCCCTCTCCCGACTCCCGAAGACGCACGGAGGCTCAAGGTGAGCGAGTCCCTCGCCGAACGCATAGCCGCACTGCCGAAGTCCCGCAGGGCACTGTTCCAGGCCCTGACGGGCCGCAACGGCGGGCGTGCCGCCGTACGGGAGGACCCTGAGCCGGCACCCCGTGACCCCGCCGACCCGCCGGTGCTCTCCTTCGCACAGCGCCGGCTCTGGTTCATCGACCAGCTCCAGCCCGGCAGCCCCGCCTACAACGTGCCAGTGGCCACCCGCATCCGGGGCCCGCTGGACGTCCCCGCCCTGCACGCCGCGCTCCAGGACGTCGTCGACCGGCACGAGGTCCTGCGCACCGTCTACACCTACCAGGAGGGCGCCTCCGAGGCCCTGCCCCGCGTGGTGGACGGATTCCGGCTGCCCCTGCCGCTGACCGAACTGCCCGACGAGGCATCCGTCCGACCGTTCTACGACGCGGACGCGGGCGCCCCCTTCGACCTGGCCGGCGCCGTCCCGCTGAGGGCCCGGCTCGGCCGCCTCGGCGCCGAGGACCACGTCCTCGTCCTCAACCTCCACCACATCGTCACCGACGGCTGGTCGATGCGGATCCTCTACACCGAACTGGAGCGCGCCTACGCGGCCCGCACCGGCGCTGCCGCCGAGGCGAACACCCCGCTCGCCCTCCAGTACGCCGACTTCGCCACCTGGCAGCGCCGCCGCGTCAGCGGTGACCGGTTGGAGGCACTCACCTCCTTCTGGCAGGAGGAGCTCGGCGGAGCCGTACCCGTGGACCTGCCCACCGACCGGCCCCGGCCCCCCGTCTTCGGTCACGCCGGAGCCTCCCGCTACATCGACCTGCCGCCCCAGCTGATCGCCCGGCTCCGCGCGTTCGGCAAGTCCGAGGGCGCCACCCTCTACATGACGATGCTGGCCGGGTTCGCCGCCACGCTGCGCCGCTGGACCGGCCAGGAGGACATCGTCGTCGGTACCTCGGTCTCCGGCCGCGACCACCCGGCCTTCAGCGACCTCATCGGCTTCTTCGTCAACACCCTGCCGCTGCGCATCAGAACCGGCGGAGACCCCGTCTTCGCCGAACTGGTCCGTGCCACCCGCCACACCACCCTCCAGGCGTACGCACACCAGGAACTGCCCTTCGACCTCATCGTCGACACGCTCGGACTGCCCCGTGACCCCAGCCGGCCGCCGCTCACCTCCGTGATGTTCCTGCTCGACGAGACCCCGGACACCGCCCCCGGCCTGGCCGGCCTCGCGACCGAGCCCATCGACTTCTCCTCGCACGCCACCAAGTACGACCTCATGATCAGCGTCCACGACACCGGCACCGCGGTCCGCGCCCTCGTGGAATACCCCACCGCCCTGTTCGACGCCTCGACCGTGGACCGGCTGCTCGGCCACTTCCTCACCACCCTCGAAGGCGCCGTCGACCGCCCGGACGCCCCGCTGTCGACCCTGCCGCTGCTCACCGACGCCGAACGGGCCGCCGCCCTGGACGACTGGAACGCCACCCGCGCCCCCTTCCCCCAGGACGCCTGCCTGCACCACCTGTTCGAGCAGCACGCCGACCGCCGGCCCGACGCACCCGCCGTGGTGCTCGGCGGAGTCGGCGGCTGGAGCGTCACCTACCGGGAGCTGGAGGAACGCGCCAACCGCCTCGCCCACCGGCTCGTCGAGTCGGGGGCGGGTCCCGGCCGGACCGTGGCGCTGTGCCTGCGCCGCGGTCCCGGACTGGTCACCGCGATCCTCGCCGTCCTCAAGGCCGGCGGGGCCTACGTACCGCTCGACCCGGACTACCCCGCCGAACGCCTCGCCCTGCTGCTGAAGGACGCCGCACCGCCCATCGTCGTCTCCGACGCCGAACTGATCGGCCGGCTCCCCGTGCCGGACGGCACCGCGCGCGTGCTCCTGGACACCGACCGGGCCGTCCTCGCCGAACTGCCCGCCACCCGGCCCGAGGCGCCCGTCACCGCCCGGGACCTCGCCTACGTCATCTTCACCTCGGGCTCCACCGGCACCCCCAAGGGGATCGCCCTGGAACACCGCGGCGTCGTCAACAACCTCCTCGACCTCAACCGTTCCTACGGCATCGGCCCCGCGGACTCCGTGCTCGCCCTGTCCTCGCCCAGCTTCGACATGAGCGTCTACGAAACCCTCGGCATCCTGGCGGCGGGCGGCACGCTCGTCCTGCCCGACCCCGCCGCCGCCAAGGACCCGGCGCACTGGGCCGATCTCGTCGAGCGGCACGGAGTCACCGTCTGGAACTCCGCCCCCGCCCTCCTCGGCCTCCTGGTCGACCAGCTCGAACACGCCGGCGGCCCCCGGCTGCCGAAACTGCGCACCGCCTTCCTCGGCGGCGACTGGATCCCCGTCACCCAGCCCGGCCGGATCCGCACCTTCGCGCCGGAGCTGTCCTTCGCGGCACTGGGCGGGGCGACCGAGGCGTCGATCCACTCGGTGGAGTTCCGGGTCGGCCGCGTCGACCCGCAGTGGACGAAGCTCCCCTACGGGCGCCCCATGGCCAACCAGCGCACCTACATCCTCGATGCCCACGACCGCCTCGTCCCCGTCGGCGTGCCCGGCGAACTCCACCTCGGTGGGGTCGGACTGGCCCGCGGCTACCTGAACCGGCCGGAGCTCACCGAGGAGAAGTTCGTCCACGTCGAGCTGGCACCCGGCCGCACCGAACGGCTCTACCGCACCGGCGACCTGGCCCGCTACGGCGCGGACGGCACCATCGAGCTGCTCGGCCGCACCGACTTCCGGATCAAGCTCAACGGGCTCCGCATCGAACCCGGCGAGGTGGAAAGCGCGCTGCGCGGCCGCCCCGGTGTCCGCGAGGCCGTCGTCGCCGCCCGCCGCTCCGCCGCCGGGTCCGACCGCCTCGTCGGCTACGTCGTCCCCGAGGCCGGCGCCGCCCTGGACACCGCCGCCCTGAGGACCGCGCTCGGCGCGGTCCTCCCGCCGCACTGCGTCCCCGCCGAGCTGGTGCTGCTGGAGCGGCTGCCGCTGAGCCCCAACGGCAAGGTGGACCGGGGCGCGCTGCCCGACCCGCGCCCGGCCGCCCCCGCCGCACACCTGCCCGCCGCCGCTCCCGCGCACGGCGACGGCGACCCCGTCGCGCTGCGGATCGCCGCCGTCTGGGCCGAGGTGCTGGGCGTGGCCGACGTGGCCCCCGGGGACGACTTCTTCGCCCTCGGCGGAGACTCCTTCGCCGCCGTGCGCGCCGTCCGGGCCGTCGCCGCCGCCCTGCCGGACGGCGGGGCCGCCGCCCTGCGCGTCGTCGACCTCTTCAGCAATCCGACCCCGGCCGGCCTCGCCGCCCGCAGCGCCGAACTCAGCGACCCCGGAACCCGGGCGCACAGCCTGCTGCACCGGCTCACCCCCGAACGCCCCGCCGGCACCACCGCGCTGACCCTGGTCTGCTTCCCGCACGGCGGTGGCGATGCCATCGCCTACCAGCCCCTCGCGGCCCAGCTCCCCCCGCACATCGAGCTCCTGGCCGTCTCCCCGCCCGGGCACGACCCGCTGCGCCCCGGCCCGATGCTGCCGGTCGCCGAGTTCGCCGAACTCGCCGCCGAGGAGATCGCCCGCACCGTGCGGGGCCCGTACGCGGTCTATGGCCACTGCGCCGGAGTCGTCACCGCACTGGAGACCACCCACGTCCTCGAACGCAGGGGACAGCGTCCGATCGCCCTGGACCTCGCCGCCGCCCTCCCGGAGGAGGACCCGGAGTACGCCCTGGAGATGGAACGGACCTCCGGCGACGACGATCTCGTCGCGTACCTGACCACCATGGACGGCTTCGACGGCGTCCTGGACGACCGCGACCTCGGCGCCGTCCTGCGGATGGTGCGGCACGACATGACCGAAGCCGCCCGGTTCTTCGCCCGCACCCCCGGCGGCTACGACCGGCCCCTGGCCACCCCGCTCACCTGCATCATCGGCGACGCCGACGACGCCACCGAGGGCTACGAGGACGGGTACCGCGCCTGGGGCCGGTACGCCGCCGACGTACGGCTCGCCGTGATCCCCGGCGGTCGCCACTACTTCGCCAAGCACCTGCCCGACCGGCTCGCCGCCCTGCTCGCAGACCTGCACCGCAACGGAGGAAACCATGTCTGATCTCGCCGAACGGCTCGGCCGCCTGCCCCAGGGACAGCGCTCCCGGCTGCTGGGGAGAATGCGCAACCAGATGACGGCCGGTGTGGGCCGCCGCATCGAACTCAAGCGCGCCGACCACGGACCGCGCTCCCGCTCCTCCTTCCAGCAGGAGCAGATGTGGTTCGTCGACAAGCTCGGCGCCGGCAAGGCCCGCAACAACATAGCCCTGTCCATAGCGCTGGGCGGTCCGCTCGACCGGGCCGCCCTGCACGAGGCCCTCAACGCCGTCGTGGCCCGGCACCAGGTGCTCCACAGCAAACTCGTCGAGATCGACGGGGTCCCCTGGCAGGAGCCCGTCCCCTCCTTCGTCCTCGGCGTCCAGAGCACCGACCTGTCGGGCAGCGAGGACGCCGACCGCGAACTGGCCGAGCTCACCGCCGACTGCGCCGCCGCCCCCTTCGACCTGGCCGCCGCCCCGCCCGTGCGCGCCCACCTCGTACGCCTCGCCGAGGACCGGCACGTCCTGCTCTGGGTCGTCCACCACATCGCCTGGGACCCGGGATCGACCCGGATCTTCACCGAGGAGCTGACCGCCAGCTACGCCGCGGCCGCCGCCGGCCGGCGTCCCGAGGCCCCCGGACTCGCCGTCGAATACGCCGACTTCGCTGCCTGGCAGCGGGCCAAGCTGGAGAACGACGAGCACGGCCGGGCGCTCGCCGCCAAATGGCGCCAGATCCTCGCCGGCGCCGTCGCCACCGAGGTCATGCCCGACCACCCGCGCGGTCCCGAAACCCGTGGTGACGGCCGCGGTCTGAAGCTGAACCTCGACCAGAAGCTGCTCGACCGGCTCACCGAACTGGCCGACGCCAACAGCACCACCGTCTTCACCACCCTGCTGGCCGCCTTCAACGCGCTGCTCAGGCACTGGACCCGAACCGAGGACGTCGTCGTCGGCACGGCCAGCGCCTCCCGCCCGCACCCCGACCTGGAACGGGTCATCGGCTGCTTCGTCCAGATGATCACCCTGCGCACCGAGGTCACCGACGCGCTCACCTTCCGCGAGCTCGTCACCCGTACCGCGGCCTCCGTGATGGACTCCTTCACCAGCAGCGAACTGCCCTTCGAGCAGGTCGTGGAGGCCGTCCGCCCGGTCCGCGACCCGCTGCGCCACCCGCTCTTCCAGATCGAGTTCACTTCCCTCGGCCGGTGGGGCACCCACCGGGCACAGGCCGCGGACGTCGAGTTCGCCATGGACCAACTGCACGACGGCGCAGCCAAGTTCGACATGAGCTTCCTCGTCGGCGAGAACGACGGCCTGGAACTCTCCCTGGAGTACAACACCTCCCTCTACCGGCACGGCACGGCCAGCGCCCTGCTCACCGCCTTCAAGCAGGTCCTGGAGCAGGTCGCCGAGAACCCCGACCTTCGGGTCGGCGACATCAGCCTGGTCGAGGAGCCGGCCGCCTCCCGGCACGCCCGCGAGCTCTCGCGGGGCGGCCCGGTCGACGAGGCGGCCTGGACCACCACCCTGGACCGCGCCTTCCGCGAGCGGGCCACCATCCACCCCGACGCCGTCGCCGTCCGGCACGGCACCACCCGGCTGGACTACGCGGCCCTCGACCGCTGGTCCGAGGCCATCGCCCACCGGCTGCGCGACCGCGGCGTCGGACACGGCGACCCCGTCGCGGTGTGCGTGGCCCGCGGCCCGGCCGCCGTCGCCGGAGTCCTCGGCGTCCTGAAGGCCGGCGCCCACTACATCCCGGTCGACCCGGCCGCCCCGGCCGAGCGGACCCGCACGGTCCTCGCCGATGCCAAGGTCCGCCACGCCCTCGTCGACGAGAGCGCGCAGCTGCCCGTACCGCTGGAGCTGGTCACTACCGGGAGTGCGGCCCCGGTCCGCGAGGTGCCCTCCCTCGCCCTCAGCTCCACCCCCGCCGACCTGGCCTACGTGCTCTACACCTCCGGCAGCAGCGGAACCCCCAAGGGGGTCATGATCGAGCACCGCTCGGTCACCCACTTCTCCCGCACCATCGCCAAGGCGTACGAGATCGGGGCCGCGGACCGGGTGCTGCAGTTCGCTCCGCTCACCTTCGACGTCTCCGTCTTCGAGATCTTCACCACGCTGCTCGCCGGCGGCTCCCTCGTCATCGCCACCGACGACGAACGCCGCGACCCCGCCCTGCTCCAGGCCCGGATGCGCGCGGACGCGGTCACCGTCGCCGAACTCCCGCCCGCGCTGCTGCCGCTGCTCGACCAGGCGGCCCTGCCCGACCTGCGCCTGGTCTCGGTCGGCGGCGAGGCCTTCCCCGGCCGGCTGGTCGCCGAATGGACCGCGGGGGAGCGCCGGTTCGTCAACGGCTACGGCCCGACCGAAGCCACCGTCGCGGTGACGCTGATGGACTGCACCGGCAGTTACGACCGCAACCCGCCCATCGGCCGCCCCATGCCCGGTCACCAGGCGTTCGTGCTCGACGAGCGCCTGCGTCCGGTGCCCCCGGGCGTCCCCGGCGAACTGTGCGTGGCCGGACCCGGCGTGGCCCGCGGCTACCTGGGACGCCCCGACCTCACCGCCGAACGCTTCGCGGACAACCCCTACGGCGACGGTCCCGAGACGGCACGCCTCTACCGCACCGGCGACCTCGTCCGCTGGCTGCCCGGCGGCAACCTCGACTTCCTCGGACGCACCGACCGCCAGCTCAAGGTCCGCGGCCACCGGATCGAGCCGGGCGAGGTCGAGGCCGTCCTGACCGGGCACCCCTCCGTGCAGCAGGCCGTGGTGGTGGCCCAGCCCGCCGCGGGCGGCGAGCGCATGCTGGCCGCCTACGTCACCGTCGAGCAGGTCGGCTCCTACGCCTCGGAGGTCGCCGACGCCGAGGGCCTGCGCGCCTACACGGCCGTCCGGCTCCCCGGCTACATGGTCCCGGTCGTCGTCGTCCTGGACGAGCTGCCGCTGACCCCGCACGGCAAGGTCGACACCGCCGCCCTGCCCCTGCCCACCGAGCAGTCGGCGCAGGGCGGGACCCCGCCGCGTGACGCCGTCGAGGAGCAGATCTGCCGCGACATCCTCACCCCGCTCCTGGAGTGGCAGAACCCGGACGTGGAAGGCGACTTCTTCGCCCTGGGCGGCAGCTCCCTCCAGGCCACCATCGTGGTGTCCCGGGTGCGGGCCCTCTTCGGCATCGACATCGCCCTGGCCGACTTCTTCGGCCGTCCCACCGTCGCGGGCCTGGCCGAACTCGTCCGCGCCGCGAAGGCCGAGGCCGCAGGCGAACAGGATCGGCTGCTCGCGGTCTTCGAGCAGATCGAGAACATGAGCGACGAAGAGGCCGCCGCGCTCCTCGGCTCCCTCCAGCAGCCGGAGGGACCCTGATGGCCGGACCGGCAGGGCTGGAGGGGGCGCTCGCCGCACTCCCCGAGGGCAAGCGCGAACTCGCCCGCCTGATGCTGGCCGCCCGCCGGCCCGTCCCCGCACACCCGGCCCCGCGCCCCGGCGCGGGGCCGGTCCCGCCGACCGCCCTGCAGACCCGGCTGTGGCGCCGGGAGCGCACCCACCCGGCCGTCGCCACCGGCTCGCACGCGCTCCGGCTGGCCGGCCCGCTCGATCCGCAGCGGCTGACCGGGGCCCTCACCGCGGTGCTGCGCCGCCACGAGGCGCTGCGCACCCGGCTGGTCCGCTCCACCGCCGGCCAGCCGCGGCTCCACGTGGACGAGGAACCGGCCCTGCGGCTCACCCGGGCCGACCTGTCGGGCTTCACCCCGCGGGCCGCGGCCGAACGGACGGCCCAGCAGCTCACCGAGAGCGCCTCCACCGTCCTGGACCTGGAGAGCGGCCGCACCAGCGCGTTCCGGCTGCTGCGGACCGCTCCCGACGAGCACGTCCTGATCCTCGCCTCCCACCTCGCGGTCTTCGACGGCTGGTCCTCGGGGGTCTTCCTCGCGGACCTCGCCGCCGGCTACCGCGCGGGTCCCGAGGCCCTCACCCCGCCAGAGCTGCAGTTCCCCGACTACGCCGACTGGCAGCACCGCTGGCTTGCCGGACCGGACGGCACCGCCGAACTGGAGCGCCGCCGTGCCGTGTTCGCGGCCGACCCGCCCGCGCCCCGGGCCCCCGGCGGCTTCGAGCGCGGACACCTGCCCGTACGGCTGGCCCGCGGGCCCGTCGACGCCGGGCTGGAGCTGGGCGCGGCCGAGGGGGCCACCCCGTTCATGACCCTGCTGGCCGCGCTCGCCGTCGTACTGGCCCGCAAGGACGACCGTACCTCCGTGGTGATCGGCACTCCGGCCGCCGGCCGGTTCGCCGCACCGCTGGAGGGCGCGGTCGGGCAGTACACCACCGTGGTGCCGATCCGGCTCGACCTCGCGGGCGGACCGACCTTCCGCGAGCTCCTGCTCCGTACCCGCACCGCGGTGGCCGATGCCCTGGCCCACCAGCGCCTGCCCGTGGACGTGCTGTTCGGCGACGGCACGCCCCCGCCGTACAACGTCCTGTTCGCCCTGCACAACTACCCGGCCGTACCGCTGGACCTGCCCGGCATCGAGGTCGGTCAGCTGCCCGGGCCACCCGCCCGCCACCTGGAGCTTTACAGCCCCGACCCGGCCGCGGCCCTGGCCTGCGTCGGCCTGGTCGAGCGGGACGGTGAGATCGGCGGAACCGCCGAGTACAACCGGCACGCGGCCACGCCCGAGGACGTGCGGGGCCTGCTCACCGGCATCGAGGAGGTGCTGGACCGGGCCGTCACCGCGCCCGCGTCCCCGGTCGGCACCAGCCGGCACTGAGCCGGGGCCGGGGCCCCACGGCCCCGGCCTCCTCGCCGACCCCCACCCGGAACCACCCAGATCCGCCTGAGGAGTTGCCCGTGCTCACCACCGAGTTCTACCGCGCGCCCGCGGACTGCGGGCTCGTACGGAGCGGGGCCGACGTGCCCCGCACCCCCATGCGGGCCCTGCGCGAGGACATCCACGACATCCTGGTGTCCGCCCCCGTCGCCGAGGCCCAGCGCACCCGGGACCCCCGGCCCATCCACCGGGCCCTGGGCGAACGGGGCCTGCTCGCACCCCAGTGGCCCGAGGAGTACGGGGGGCGGGGCGTCAGTCAGGTCGCGGCCGCCGTGCTGGTCGAGGAACTCGCCATGCACGACGTTCCCGACCTGCTGCACACGCTCACCGTGCAGATCGTCGGATCCACCCTGCTCCATGTCGCAGGCCCGCAGATGAAGGCGCGCCACCTGCCCGGTTTCGCCGCCGGCACCTCCTTCGGGTGCGTCCTCTTCAGCGAGCCGCAGGCAGGCTCCGACCTCAACATCCTCTCCACCCGCGCCGTCTCCGACGGTCGCGGCGGCTACAAGCTCTACGGCACCAAGGTCCACTCCCTCTTCGCCCGTTTCGCCGACTACGGCCTGTGCCTGGCCCGCGGTGAGGACGACGCCTTCAGCCTGTTCCTCGTGCCACTGGACCAGCCGGGCGTCACCATCCGGCAGATCCCGGGCATCGGCGACGACGCCTTCCACGAAGTCGCCCTCGACGGGGTGTCCGTCACCGCCGACGACGTCGTCGGCGGCATCGGCCAAGGCTGGGCGATCGTCGTCAAGACATTGGCCTTCGAACGCACCGGTCTCGACTACTACGTCAAGGCGCTGCGTTGGTACCGGGCCGCCGTCGACCGGCTGGAGGCCCACACCGACCGGCTGGAGGCCGGCCAGCACGACCAGATCGGCCTGGCCAAGCTCAACGCCCGGCTGCTCGCGGCCGGCACCCTGGTCCGCCGCGTCCTCACCCGCCTCGACCGGGGCGAGCTCAACGAGGACGAGGCCGCCGCCGCGAAGTGGTACACCACCGAACTCGCCGCGGAGGTGGCCTGGTGGGCCGCCGAACTCGACGGCGACACGAGCATGACCCTCGACGACCCGGAGGTCGACGGGGTGGCCCACCCACTCGATTCGGCGATGCGTGAAGCCCCGGGGATGCGGATATCCGGCGGCACCGCCGAAATGATGCTGGAGACGCTGGCCCGGCTGCGTCTCGACTCAGGGGCGGAGGTACGGCCGTGACGACCCAGGCGGTCAACGGGAGCGGTACGGACGGGGCGGCCGGCGAGGCGCCCGAGCGGTGGCGGGAGCGGGAGGACGAGGACTCGCTCTTCCGGCAACTCCGGCTCACCGTGCGGCAGGGCCTGGAGGTCGACGGGGAGACCCCCGCGGGCGCCTGGGAGGCGCTGACCCAGGTCGGGGCCTGGGAGTTCGCCCTCCCCATCGAGAAGGAGGGCCTCGACCTCGGCCAGGCCGTGCTCGCCATGGTCTGCGAGGAGGCCGGCAACGCGATGCGGCCGGTCCCGCTCGTCGACACCCTGCTCGCGCTCGACGTGCTCTCCGCCCTCGGCCCCCTCGCCCCCGAGGGCACCGAGGACCTGCTGGACCGGGTGCGCGCCGGCGAGCTCCAGCTCGCCGTCCCGGGCCGGCTGCCCGATCCGCGCGGCTCCGTACCGCCGGGGATCGCCTGGAAACCGGACGGTGACGGCGCGGGTATCGTCCTGACCGGCACAGGAGGCCCGTTCGCCGCCGGCATCGGGCCGGACGCCCTGCTGGTCCTGGCGAGCGGTCCCGACGGCCCCTGCGTCGCCCTCGTCGGCCTGCCCGCGCAGGGCGTGACCGTACGCCCGCTGCGCGACCACGGCGGGGGAGCGGTCGCCGGTGCCGTCTTCGACGAGGCACGGATCCCGGCCCCCTCGGTACTGCTGCGAGGGATCGCCGCCGAACAGGCCCTCGCCCGGGTCGGCCTGCGCGCCGCCGTCCACCAGGCGTCCCTGCTGGCCGGCATCACCGCGGCCGCCCTGACCGCGGTCGTCTCCCGGATCCGCGGACGGCAGCAGTTCGGCCAGGCCCTGGTCAAGCACCAGGGGCCCCGGCTGCGGGTCGCCGGGCTCCTGGCCCGACTGGACGCCGTGCGCTGGGCCGTCGGCGACGCGGCCCGCGACCTCGACGAGGGCCGCCTCACCCCCGGGGAGGCCGCCGGGCTGATCGCCCTCACGGCGGAGACCGCGCTCGACGTGACGCGGGACGCGGTCCACCTGCACGGCGCCTCCGGTCTCGTGCGGGACGGCCTGGTCGCCGGCTGCTATCGGCGCGCGGCATGGGAGGCCCTGCGCTGCGGACGCCCTGCCCACCTGTGGGACACCGCGGCGCACACCCCCTGATCCGCCGGGCCCCGCGGCGGCCTGCGCCGGCGCCGCGGGGCCCGGCGGGACGTCGCGGACACGACCGGGTACGGCCCGGGCACGACCCGGTAGACCCGGACACGAGGAAGGGGCCCCCGCACCGCGGGAGCCCCTTCCCTGCACCACCGGCGCGACCGTCAGACCAGGTCGCGGCGCATGATCCAGCGGTGCCGCTTGTCGCTCTTGGCCTCGGTGCGCTGGATCCGGCGGAAGCCGGCCCGTTCGAACATGTCCATCGTCCCGACATAGGCGAGGGTCGGGTTCACCCGGCCGCCCTCGGGGTCCACCGGGTAACCCTCGACGGCGGGCGCGCCGTTGGCCCGCGCGTGCTCGACGGCCCCCTCCAACAGACCGGAGGCGACCCCCTTGCCGCGGAACTCCTTGCGCACGACGAAGCAGGTCACCGACCACACCGGCAGCTCGTCCACCGGCTTGATCGTCTTGGAGGAGGTGAGCCGGTCGAGCTGGCGGCGCGGGGCCACGTTGCACCAGCCGGCCACCTCACCGTCGAGGAAGCCGAGGACCCCCGGCGGCGGGTCCGCCTTCTCGGTGAGGGTGCGCAGGTGCTCGCCCCGCTCCTCGGCGGTCATCCGCCCGTAGTCGCCGGTGGTCAGCCGCCACGCCATGCACCAGCACGTGTGCGCGCTCTTGCGGGGCTGGAGCACCCGTCGGACGTCGTCCCACAGATCCGCCGTGGCGGGCCGGACTTCTAAACTCATGCTGTTACTTCGCTCTCTTCCGCTTCTTGTTCTTGCGAGCGTCCCGCCGGCGCGCTCCTGCGCGCCCCGGCGACGACGTCGGTCATCACGGCGGTCAGCACCTCCAGGGCGCGCCGACACGCCTTGTCCCCTGCGTCCAGATGCGTGACCAGCCGGACGGTGTCCGGGTCCGGCGCGGTCACCAGCACTCCTTCCTGCGATGCCCGTGCGACGACCTCGTCGGCGCCCGGCACCTCGACGAGGACGATGTTGGTCTCGGGCGGGCGCACGGGGAAGCCCGCGTCCCGCAACCCCGCCGCCAGCATCCCGGCGTGGTCGTGGTCCTCGCCGATCCGCTCCACGTGGTGGTCCAGGGCGTACAGCCCCGCAGCCGCCAGGATGCCCGACTGACGCATGCCGCCGCCCAGGCCGTGCCGCAGCTTCCGCGCCCTGGGCAGATGTTCGGACCGGAGCAGGAGCACCGAACCGACCGGCGCGCCCAGCCCCTTCGACAGGCACACCGAGAGCGAGTCGGCGGTCTCCCCGTACTGCGCCGCCGCCGTCCCGGTCGCGGCCATCGCGTTCCAGATCCGGGCGCCGTCCATGTGGACGGCCACACCCGCGCCGGAGGTCAGCTCGCGCACCTCGCGCAGCGTCTCCAGCGGGTGGACGGTACCGCCGGCCCGGGTGTGGGTCTGCTCCACCTCCACGGCCCGCGTGCCCAGGGTGTACGCGTTGCCCCGCCGGACCGTGCCGGCCAGCAGCGCCGCGGTGACCACCCCGCGCTCCGCCGCCACCGTACGCGTCTGGATCCCGCCGTAGCGGGCGGGGGAGGCCTCCTCGTGGGCCAGGACGTGCGCCTCCGCGTCGCACACGAGCTCCTCGCCGGGGGCGACCAGGAGCTGGAGCGCGATCTGGTTGGCCATCACTCCCGAGGGTGTGAACAGGGCGGCCGGGAAACCGAAGAGACCGGCGAGGCGCTCTTCCAGGGCGCGGACGGTCGGATCCTCCCCGAAGAGGTCGTCACCGACCTCCGCGCCGGCCATCGCGGCCCGCATTCCGGGACCCGGCCGGGTCACCGTGTCGCTGCGCAGATCGACGATGCCGGAGCTGTCGGTGTTCATGACGGTTCCTCAACTCCTCGCTCACGGGGCTTCGGGGTCAGATCGCGTGCCGCCATCCAGTCCAGCAGCGGCCGCACCAGCAGCCAGGTCTCCCGTACGAGTTCCCCGGCGCGCGCCGTGTGCAGGCCCGCGGCCGGACCGTACCGGCGCCCCGCGTCGATCTTGCGGTGGCGCAGCAGGTCCAGCCGCGGGTGGTCCGCGGGCACTCCCCGCGGCCGGGACCTGAGCCGGTCCCCGCCCAGCGCGAAGCCCTGCTCCGTCAGCCGGGCCGCGATCGCTGCCAGCTCCGTGCCGCCGTCCTCCTCCTCGACGGCGGCACGGTAGCGGGCGACCTCGGCCCCGGCGTACGGGTACCAGCGGCCGGAGGCGTACAGCCCGTCCCGGTCCAGGTGCACCCACAGGCCGAGGCAGGGCAGCAAGTCCAGATAGGCGCCCTGGTAGGTCTTGTACGGGGACTTGTCGTGGGACATCCGGGTGTCCCGGACCGGGCCGAGCACCCGCACCGCGTCCGGCCCGGCCCACTCCTCGAAGAACGTGCCCAGTTCAGCGGCCAGCTCGTCCATCGGCGCACGTACGTCACGCTCGTACCGCTCGCGGTGGCGCAGCCGCCACGCCTCCTTGCTGTTGTCGGCCGCGAGGTCCTCGTACAGGCGTAGTGCCGAGGGCGGGAAGCCGCTGAAGGTCACGGCAGGTACCCCGGAAGGGGGTGGGCGGCGCACAGCTCGCCGACCCGGGTGCGGACCCGGTCGCGCAGGTCATCCGGCAGGCTGCCGCCCGGCGCAGCCAGCGCCGTCAGGACGTCCGCGACCAGGTCGGCGCACTCGGCGGCAACCGTCCGGTCCATTCCGCGCGCGGCCAGCGTGTTGGTCCCCAGCCGCAGGCCCCCCGTCACGCGTACGGGTGTGGTGTCTCCGGGGACGCGGTTGCGGTTGACGACGATCCCGCAGGCCTCCAAGGCCTCCTCGGCCACGTCCCCGGTGACGCCGCTGCCGCGCAGGTCGAGCAGCACCATGTGGGTGTCCGTACCACCCGTGACCAGCCGGAAGCCCCGGTCCAGGAGCCGCTCCGCGATCGCCTGCGCGCCGTCGGCCAGCCGCTTGGCGACCTCCGCGAAGTCAGGGCTCGCCACGAAGGCCAGCGCACGGGCCTTGGCCGCCACGGACGCCAGGTCGGGGGTGCCCTGGGTGAAGGGGAACACGGCACGGCGCAGGGTCGCGGCCAGCGTGCCGCGCTCTGGTCCGGGCCTGCGGGCCTCGCGGCCCAGCAGGATCAGCCCACCGCGCGGACCGTACAGCTGCTTGTAGGTGCTGGTGGTCGTCACGTGGGCGTGGTCGACCGGGCTCTGGTGCAGGCCGGCCGCGACGAGTCCCGCGATGTGCGAGATGTCGGCGAGGAGGTAGGCGTTGGCCTCGTCCGCGATCTCCCGGAACCGGGCGAAGTCGATGCTGCGCGGGTACGCGCTCGCCCCGCACACGATGAGCTTCGGCCGGTGTTCCAGGGCCATTTCACGGATCTGGTCGTAGTCGAGAAGCCCTTCCGGTGTCACCCGGTAGCCGTGGGCGCGGTAGTACCGGCCGGTCACCGAGGCGGGGGAGCCGTGGGTCAGGTGGCCGCCGCAGTCCAGGTCGAGCCCGAGCAGGCTGTCGCCCGGACTCAGCAGCGCCGTGATCACGGCGAGGTTGGCGGAGGACCCCGAGTGCGGCTGCACGATCGCATCCTGCGCCCCGAAGGCGGCGCACGCCCGCTCGATCGCGAGGCGCTCGATGTCGTCGGCGATGCCGCAGCCCGCGTGGTAGCGGTTGCCGGGATACCCCTCCGCGGTCAGGTTCCCGAGTACGCTGCCCTCGCAGGCCAGCACGGACGGGTCCGCGACACTGGACGCCGCAACCATCATCAGCGTCTCGTGCTGGCGCGCCGACTCCCGCGCCAGCAAGTCGTACAGGACGGAATCGCTCTCTCTCAGCCGGGTGTTGGCGTGCGCGGAGAATGCGGCCAGGTCCGGCACGGGCACCCGCGGTGCGCCGCCCCGGTGTCCGTCCCCGTCCAGCGGATCGCTGACGGGCGCGGGCAGGGTGAGACTCATGACTGTCCCCTCTCGGAATCGTCCGTGATGGCCGTGCTGGATGCGCCGGTGTCCTCAGCGGGCCGCATCGGCGGTGTCCGTCCCGTCGGCCTCCAGCGCACCGAAGGCCTCGGCTGCCCGGACCGCTTCCGCACCGTGCTGCCCGTCCGCGGCGATCTTCTCGGCGAGCTCGGAGACCACCGGGTTCTGGAACACGGTCTTGACCGGTACCGGCACCCCGAGCAGCTGCCCCAGCAGCCCCGCGAGCCGGGTCCCGCTGAGCGAATCGCCGCCCAGGGTGAAGAAGTTGTCGCCGGGCGCCACCCCGTCCAGACCGAGGATGTCGGCGACGGCCGCGCACAGTACCAGCTCCAGCGCACTGCCCGTCCCGTCCCCGCCCTCCCGTGCGGCCTCGTCGTCGGCGGACTGCCGGCTCCCGGCGGAGGAGGCCAGCCGCAGCCGGTCGACCTTGCCGTTGCGGGTCAGCGGCAGCTCGTCCAGCACGGTCAGTGTGGCGGGCACCATGGAGCCGGGCAGCTGCGCGGCGAGCCGCTCCAGCACCCGGTCCGCCGCGGCGGCATCGCCGTCGGCGCCGGCGACCACGAAGGCGTGCAGGCGCCGCACTCCGTGGGCGCTGGCGGGGGCCACCACCACGGCCGCCTCGACCTCCTCGTCCTGGCGCAGCACGGCCTCGATCTCGCCCAGCTCGATCCGGTGGCCCTGGATCTTGACCTGGAAGTCGTCCCGGCCCAGGATCTCGATGCTGCCGTCCGGCAGGTAGCGGCCCAGGTCGCCGGTCAGATAGGCGCGTTCGCCCGTCTCCGGCAGGCGCACGAAGCGGCTCGCGGTGCGATCGGCGTCGTTCCAGTAGCCGAGCGCGAGGCCGACGTCACTGGCCACGGCCATCTCGCCGACGACCCCGAGGGGGCGCTCGTACGCCGCGCCGTCGACGATGTAGTAGCGCTGGTTGGTGATCGGCTTGCCGTAGGGGATGCTCGTCCAGGACGGGTCGACCTCGCCGATCGGCTGGAACAGCGACCAGCAGATCGTCTCGGTCGGACCGCCCGAGCCCACGACCTGGATCCGCGGGCTCTGCGCGCGCAGCCGGTCCGGCAGGGTCAGCGGGATCCAGTCGCCGGAGAGCACCGACAGCCGCAGCGACTCCAGCGGTCGGCCGCCGCCGCGGCGCTCGCGCACCTCTGCCTCGCCGACGAGCAGCTCCATCAGGACGGGCACGGAGTTCCAGAGCGTGACCCGTTCCGTCTGCACCAGATCGGCCCAGACATCGGGTTCGGCGTGGTCGAACGGCGGCGGCACCACCACGGTCCCGCCCTGCGTGAGCACCCCGAAGACGTCGTAGATGGACGCGTCGAAGTGCAGCCCCGAGATGGCCAGCAGCCGGTCCCGTGCACCGACCTCGAAGCGTGCCGCGACGTCGCGGATCAGGTTGACCACACCGATGTGGTCGACCATCACGCCCTTCGGCTCGCCCGTCGAGCCCGAGGTGAAGATCGTGTACGCGAGGTCCGCCGGGGTCTGCGCGGTGTCGGGCCGCGTGGCGGTGCCGGTCTCGAAGTCCTTGTCCACCCGATACCGGCGGGCGGTGGGCGGCCAGCTGATCCGGGACTCCAGCGAGGACTGCGTGAGGATCCGGTCGACCTTGGCCTCGGCCAGCAGCCGGCGCAGCCGCTCCGGCGGCACGGAGGCGTCCAGTGGCAGGTAGGCCGCGCCGGAGGCGAGGATCCCGTACACCGCGGCGTACTGCTCCCAGCCCTTCTCCATCACGACGGCGACCAGCTCGCCGGGAGCCGCCCCGTGCTCGCGCAGGGTGTGCCCGATCCGCCAGGCGTACGCGGCCAGCTCGGCATAGCTGAGCCGCCGCCCGGTGGCGTCCACCACGGCCTCCGCGTCGGGTGTGAGCTCGGCCTGCCGGGCGAACAGCTCGTGCAGGGTGGTGTACGGGATCTGCCCGGCGGTGTCGTTGACCTTGCGGCGCAGCTCCCGCTCGGCCGGCGGGATCAGGTCGAAGCGGGTGGTGTGCAGGCTGTCCGGGTCGTCGGTGAGCCGTTCCAGGAGGTCCACGTACACGCCGAAGGCGGCGTCGACGAACCCGGGAGCGAAGGCGCCGTCCACGAAGTCCCAGATGACGCGGAGCTCTCCGGCCAGTTCGCGCAGCTGCACGTCGAGCGTCACCTGCGGGGTCTGCGAGATCGAGTACACCTCCCGGCCCAGGTCCGTGACCGGCCGGCGCACCGGGTAGTCGAGCAGGCTGGTGACGACCACGGGCATCCCCGCCTGCGCGCCCACACCGTGCAGGCGGGTCAGCTCCCGCAGGACGCGCACGCCGTTGAAGGCCCCGTGCTCCACGTCGCGGGCGAGCTGGTCGCGCAGGGCGTGTGCGCGGTCCAGGAAGGTCGCGCCGGAACCGTCGGCGGCGAGCATCACCGCATTGGTGAAGTCGCCGAGCACGCCGGTGATGTCCGGGTGCACGGCCGGGCGCTGGAAGACCGGGTAGTTGATCGTGAAGTCGGACTCCTCCGCCCAGGCCCGGACCACCTCGGCGAAGGCCGCGGTGAGTAGCACCGACGGGGTCAGGCCCGCTCCTTGCGCCCGCGCGGAGAACCGCTGCCAGTCGGCGGGGGAGAGACGGTGCTCGCGCCGGTCGAAGCGGACTTCGCCGGTGTCCCCGCCGGAGCCGCCGGTGGGCAGCGACGGGGCCGGCGGCAGGGTGGGCACGCGCTCCACCCAGTAGTCGCGCGCGGCGCGAAAGGCCTCAGTGTGCGGCAGGGCCTCGGCGCGCCAGCGGGCGTATTCGGCGAAGCCGATTCCGGGCTGGGGGAGTTCCGCCTCCGGGTTCTCGTACAGGTCGACCAGCTCGGGGAAGAGCACCTGGAAGGCGCTGGAGGCATCCAGCACCTGCAGGTCGATCCCCAGGTGGACGCGGCCGAGGTTTTCGGGGCCGCCCAGCCGGAAGATCCGCAGGTCGAACAGCGGCCAGCTGCCCACCGGGAAGACCACGTGGCTCATCTCCTCGCGCAGGGCGGCGAGGTGCTCACGGGCGGCAACGGCGGACAGGTGGCGCAGGTCCACGACCGGTATCTCGAACGGCAGCGGGTCGGACGGCACCCACTGGGTGCCGTCCGTGCTGCCGATCGCCCGGAGCATGTCGTGGCGAGCGACCACCCTGCGCCAGGCGGTGGCGAACCGCTCCGGGTCGAGGTCGGCGCGCTCCCACTCGAAGTATCCGTAGCAGCCGATGCCGCCCATCTCGACGGCTTCGCCCCGCCCGATCATCAGTGCCTGCTGCGTCTCGGTCATCGGGAAGGACGCGGCACTGTCCGCGCGGGCGGGCAGGAGCTCGGTCATGGTCCAACTCCATTCGGTGTTACGGGCCGTTGGCTGTTGCGTGCACGGGTGGATGCGGGCCGGGGACGCCCTGCTGCGGGGCAGGGCGAGGCTAGGGGCGGCGAGTTAGCCGCCGGTTATGCTCCGCAAGGCCGGCCGGCCCGCCGGACACCGGAGCCCGCCCCTGCGCCAGGGAGAGCGCGAAGAGGCGTACGAGCGGATGGAACAGGTAGCAGGGCTGGCCCCACTCGTCGGCGCCGCTCACCTCCAACAGGGCCGCGTCGGCGAGCGCCTCCAGCAGCCGCTCGGCCTCCGCCTCCGGCAGGTCCAGTGCCGTCGCCGCCTCGGCGGCCGGGAAGGGCAGCGCTCCCAGCGCGGCCAGCGCCGGGAACACCGCCCGCACCTCCGGCTCCAGCGCACGCCAGGACGGCAGCAGGGAGGTGTGCACGTCCAGGTCGCCGGAGTGCAGCTCACGCAGCCGGGTGACGGGATCCGCCAGCCTGCGGGCCAGCCGGTCAGGAGTGCAGTGCGGCCGGGCCGCGATCCGGGTTCCGACGATCCGCAGCGCCAGGGGCAGGCCGGCGCAGTGCTCGACGATCGCGGAGGCGGCGCACGGGGCGGCCGCCACCCGGGCGGGGCCGGCCGCAGCGGCGAGCAGCTCCAGCGAGTCCCGCGGCTGCAAGGGGGCGAGGGCCACGGTGTGCGCCCCGGCCACCGTGGGCAGCGCCGTACGCCCTGTCACCAGTACGGCGGGCTCGGGGGTGTTGGGCAGCAGCGGGCCCAGCTGGGCGGCGCCCGAGGCGTTGTCCAGCACGATCAGCAGCCGCCTGCCCCGGGTCCGCTCCCGGTACAGGCGCACCAACTGGTCCTGGTCGTCGGCGGCCGGTACGTCGTCCATCGGGCCCAGCGCCCGCAGCAGAAGGCGCAGCACCCGGGCGGGGTGCCGCGGGGTACCGTCCGCGGCGCGCAGATCGGCGTACAACTGCCCGTCGGGGAAGTGTCGTTGGCAGCGGTGGGCCGCGTGCACGGCCAGGGCGGTCTTGCCCAGCCCCGCCATGCCGGTGACCAGCACCCGGCGGGGTCGTCCGGAGCTCTGCCGATCGGGGGCGAGCGCGCGGCACACCAGCTCCAGTTCCGGTCCCCGGCCTGTGAAGTCGACGGTGTCCGGCGGCAGCATCGCCGGAGCCCCGGCCGACGGTCCGGACGGCCGCGGCCGGGCGGCCGCGCGTACGGCGGGCGCGGCCACCGGCCGGCGGTCGAGTGTGCCGTCGAGCAGCGCCCGGTAGGTGGCCTGGAGCTCCTCGCCCGGATTGATCCCGAGCTCGTCCGCCAGTACCGCGCGGCCGTGGTGGTAGAGGTGGATGGCGTCCGCCTGCCGCCCGGACCGGCACAGGGCGGTCATCAGCTGGCAGCGGATGCGCTCGCGCAACGGGAACTCGGCGACCAGCCCGGTGAGCTCACCGGTGATCTGCTCGTGCCGGCCGAGGGCGAGGTCCGCGGCGATGCGGTGCTCCAGGGTCACGGCCCGGGCCTCCGTCAGCCGCGGGGCCTCGGCGTCCGCGAGGTATTCCGTGGCGTTCGCGAACGGCTGGCCGTTCCACCGGGCCAGGGCGTCGCGCAGCAGCTCTCCGGCGCGTTCGTAGTCCTCTTTGACCAGTGCCTCGCGGCCGGCGAGCGCCAGCTTCTCGAATTCGTCCAGGTCGACGGTCGCATTACCGATGCTCATGGCATATCCCGGCGGTCTGCGATCGATCGTCACATCGTCGCCGAGAATCTTGCGCAGGCGCGAAATATAGGTGTAGAGCTGTGCGCTGACCGTGGCCGGAGGCGCCCAGCCCCACAGCAGCCGGCACAGCCGATCGTCCGACACGACCTCTTCGCGGGCCAGGAGGAGCGCCGCGAGCACGGTGTGCAGCTTCGCTCCGGAGAACGCGACCCGGTGGCCGTCCCGCCGTACCTCTACTGGCCCGAGCACTCGGAATTCCATGTACCGCCCCATCCGTGATTCCTGAGAAGAATCTTCGAACGAAGCTAGAGGAGTCCGTTGTCTCCTCGATATCGTGTCGATTTCGCGGTGTGCCCGGGTCGCGAAATCGGTGGAACACGGAAGAGAAAGGAGCCGTCCCTACTGTTCCGTTCGTGCCGCAGCGAGCGGTGCAGAGATGATCCACCGAGAGGGGAACCTGAGATGCGCAGCACCCGGACGGCGAAGACGACGGCCGCCTGCCTGGTCGTTCTTGCGGGAATGTTCGTGGGTACCGGGGCCGTCTCGGCCGTCACGGCGGACGGGGGCACGAGCGTCGTGGCGGACGACATGCCGTGGGGGATCGTCAAGCCGGTGCACCCCTCGCACCCGGGCTCCGCCGGCACCCACGGCGACATGCCCTGGGGCTGACCGGCGGCCGGCGCCCGCCGACGTACCGCACCACCGCGAACCCGCACGACCACACCACCGCACCACCGCAATCCCGCACTCGCGCGCATGCCGCCGCCGCGGCCCGATCCGTACCGGACGGGCGTCAGTCCGCCGGATGCGCCAGGAGGGCCGTCAGTTCCTCCGGAGTGAAGGAACGATGCGGCAGCCCTCCGGACTCCCCACGGCCCGGTTCTCCCGCTGCCTCCCGCACGGCCGTCAGCAGCCGGCCCGCCTGCGCCCGCCAGGGCTGCGCGCCGACCTCGCCGAAGCCGGCACAGGCCCGCCGGAACCTCTCCGCCGCCTCCGCACAGCGGCCCCCGAGTGCGTCCACGCATCCGAGGTCCGTTTCCACCCGCGCGTAGAGAAACCGGTCCGCCAGCTCATCAGTGATCTCCAGGGCCTGTTGCAGCGTGTCCCCCGCCGCCTGCAGCAGGCCCTGGCTCCACTGCGTCTGCCCCAGACCCCGCAGCGCGTGGGCCTCGCCGACCCGGTCGCCCTCACCGCGGGTGAGTCGCAGTACGGCGCCGAACGCCTTGCCGGCCTCACCCAGATCGCCCGCACGCAGCCGCACTTCGGCCAGCCGGTACACGCTCTGCGCCTCCGCCCGCACCGATCCGGTACGCCGGCTCAGTGCCACCGCCTGTTCCGCGAGCGGCAGCGCGGCCGACACGTTTCCCCGGTCCAGCTCGATCTGCGCCTGGAAGCCCAGCAGATGGGCCTCGTTCCCGATGTCGCCGGAGGCGTGGAAACCACTCAGGGCCGCTTCGCAGTACTCCAGCGCCCGCTCCCAGTCACCCTGGAAACGTGCGCACATGGCCAGGTTCCGCTGCGCGAGCGCCGCCCCGTCCAGGTCACCGGTGCTGCGCAACAGCCGCAGCGCGGCCATGTTCCAGCCCTCGGCCTGCTCGTAGCGCCGCTGGTAGATCGCCAGCGACCCCAGGAGCCGCAGCATCGTCGCCTCGCCCTGCTCGTCGCCGGCCCGCCGGGCCGAGGCCAGGGCCTGTTCGGCGCTGCGCTGCCAGTCCTCCAGGTAGTTCTTCGTCTCGAAGTGCGGAACCGCGCTCTCGGTCAGCATCCAGGCGTAGCCGGCCCGGCCCGTCTCCGCCGCCTGGGCCACCACGTCGGTCACCGCGGTGCGCTCCGACTCGAACCACTCCATCGGCGAGCCCAGCAGTTCCTCGGCGAGCTCGCCGAGGAAGCCGGGCGCGGGCGCCGCCGGCCGGCCCACCGGGAACCGCCTGCCGTCGATCCGCCGGTGCGCCTCCTCCGCCAGCCAGAGCCAGGCCCCGAAGGCCCGCTCCAGCGCGGCGTCCGTCTCCTCCTCCGGCTCGTCCGACTCCGCCCGCTCCCGGGCGAACAGCCGCAGCAGGTCCTGGAACCGGTAGCGGGCCGGCCGGCCCGGCGCCGCCTCCGCCACCTCCAGCAGCTGGGCGTCGACCAGGTGGTCGATCAGCTCCTCCGCGTGCCACACGCTGGTGTCCAGTACGGCCGCGCCCGCCCAGGCGGCGAAGTCCGCCGTGCGCAGCAGCCCGAGGCGCCGGTACATCCGGGCCGCCTCCGGCGGCAGGTCCCGGTAGGTGAGCCGGAAGCCGGCCCGCACCCCGCCCTCTCCCGGGCTCAGTACGTCGAGTCGGGACCGGTGGTCGCGCAGCCGCTCCACCAGGCTGCGCACGCTCAGGTTGGGCTTGGCCGCCAGCCGCGCTCCGGCGATCCGCAGTGCCAGCGGCAGGCAGTCGCAGAGCGCGCCGAGCTGCTCCACCGCCACCGGGTCGCTGCCGAACCGGTCCGCCCCGGCCAGTTTGATCAGGAGGGCGGTCGCCTCAGCCGGTTCCAGCATCCGCAGCCGGATGCTCAGCGCCGTGTAGTCGCCGGTCAGGTCACCCAGGTTCTCCCGGCTGGTGGCCAGCACCACGCTGCGTCCGCCGCCGGGCAGCAGGGGTCTGAGCTGTTGGAAGGAGCGTACGTTGTCCAGGACGATCAGCGTTTTGCGGGTGCTGAGCAGACTCCGCAGCAGTGAGGCCCGCTCGTCGGGGTCGGCCGGGACCTGGGGTGCGGCGATGCCGAGAGCGCGCAGGAAGCGGTCGAGCACGGCGGCGGGGGACACCGGTGCCTGCTCCTCGTCGTATCCCCGCAGGTCGGCGAAGAGCTGACCGTCCGGGAACTGGTCGGCGACCTGGCTCGCCCAGTGCACCGCCAGTGCCGTCTTGCCCACCCCGCCCACGCCCACGATCGTCGCCAGGGCGGGGGTGTGCGGGTTGTACGGTTCCTTCAGCAGCCGGTCCAGCGAGGCCATCTCGCGTTGGCGCCCGGTGAACGCCATGACCCCGGCCGGGAGTTGCGCCGGAATCGTGTGCACGGCGGCGGGTGCGGGGGTGACCACGGCCGGGGGCCGGGTCAGTTCCGGTGAGTCCCGCAGGATCAGGTCGTGCAGCTGGCGCAGCCCCGGACCGGGCTCGATCCCGAGCTGCTCGGTCAGTAACCGGCGGCCGTGCAGGAAGACGTCGAGGGCCTCGGCCCGCTGGCCCGACCGGTACAGGGCGAGCATGAGGTGTTCGCGGCACTGCTCGCGCAGCGGGTGCCGGGCCACCAGTTCCGTGAGTTCGCCGATCAGTACACGGTGCCGGCCCAGCTGGAGCATCAGCCCTGCGCGCTCCTCGACCAGCGTGAGCCTCACCTGTTCCAGGCGCGTCGCCTCGGCCTCCAGCCGGGACCCGGGCGTCTCGTCGAGCGCCGAGCCCCGCCAGATGCTGAGCGCCTCCTCGAACAGCGTGCAGGCCTCCTCGGTGCGGCCATGCCGGGCGGCATCGCGGCCCTGGTCGGCCCGTTCCAGGAACTCCTGGACGTCGATGCGGTGCTCGCCCTTGGCCAGCAGGTAGCCGGGGGGAGAGGTGATCAGCACGTCGGTCACTCCCGCCTGCTTGAAGGTCTTGCGCAGGGTGGCCACGCAGATCGCGATCTGGTTCCGCGCCGTCGCGGGAGGGGAATCCGGCCAGACGGCGTCCACCAGGGTGTCCACCGAGACGACGCGGTCGGCGTAGAGCACCAGCATCGCGAGGACGGTCGCCTGGCGCCGGCCGTTGATGCGCAAGGGGCCGTCCTCGGCCTGGACGAGCAGTGGCCCCAGCAGTCTGAAGACAAACCGATTCAACAGGTCCCCCGCCTTTGAAACCCCGCGTCAGGCGCGAACGGTACCGCAAAGACGATTCCCCGGTGCAGTCAACCTTTGGGAAAATCACCGGCTGTTTCAGGCCAGCTTGTCCGTATAGGCGTAGAGCGCCTGAGGGTTCATCACGGAGAGTCGCCGCCGCCGACCGAGGACAGGGCGCCCGACAGCCCCCGAAGCATCTCGGCCGTCCGGTGCACCTCCTCCTCGCCCCCCAGGCTCTCGCACAGATGCCGAGCCAGCTCCGCCAGGCAGGAGTCGATCTCCCGCTTCGCCGCCGCGCCCCGCTCGGTGGCGGCGAGGAGCTTCGCCCGCCGGTGCGCCGGATTGTCCAGGTAGGCGGCGAGCCCCTGGGACACGAGCAGGTCGGCTATGCGCTGCACGCTCTGCCGGGTGGTCCCCACCCGCCGGGCGACCTCGGAGACCGACAGCGACTCGTCCGTCACCGTGCTCAGGATCTGCCAGCGTGCCGCGCTGAGCCCGACCGACAGCGCCAGCCGGTCCACGGCCGCGGTGAACCGTCCGTTCAGTCGGAAGACCGCCACGGCGGCCCGGCTGAACGCCTCGACTTGCCCGGACTCCGCTGTACGCGTCAACGCCGGCCCCCTTCCGTACGCCCCCCGGGTCGCTGCACGATAACAGCGCGTGGTCGCCCGGACGAGAGCCCTGCGCGGTCGAGGTCGAGCAGCCTCCCCGACTGGTCCGTTGGCCGCATCATGGCCGACGAATCCCCTCAGGGGCCATGCCAATGGCCCTGCCCACCGGTCACGAGTTGAGCCAGTGGGCCTCCAGGTGCTTATCTGTGTCCTATCCATGTACTTACGGCGCCGCGCAGCGCCGGACGGCAACGAGGCCGGTTCCGGAGCGCGGCGCCTTCGCCGTGCCCGTCCGCCGCCCACCACCCCCGGGCGGCGCCGGGCCGGCGCGCACCGTTCCAGGGGGGCGGCACACCGCTGTGAAGAGGATGTTCGTAGCTCCGGATCCGGGGC
Source organism: Streptomyces sp. NPDC058880 (assembly GCF_042742535.1). Classification (NCBI taxonomy): domain Bacteria; kingdom Bacillati; phylum Actinomycetota; class Actinomycetes; order Kitasatosporales; family Streptomycetaceae; genus Streptomyces; species Streptomyces sp. NPDC058880. The sequence continues at coordinate 355,485 of NZ_JBHYMC010000001.1, read as the reverse complement.
GCCTGCGGCTCAGGACCTCGGCCCGCGCCGTGATCGGCGTCGGCGCCGCCGCAGCCCTCGCCGAACTGTGCGGTCTCTCCCTGACCGCTTCCATCACCGGCGGCCTCGCCGCCCTGCTCGCGCTCTTCACCGTCACCGACGCCAGCGTGCGCCGCCAGGCCGCCACCACCGCCCTGCTTCCCGCTGCCGGATTCCCGGTCCTGGCCCTCGCCACCGCCCTGCACGGGGTCACCCCGCTGCGCGACGCAGCCTTCGTCCTCGTCGTCTTCTGCGGGGTCTACGCCCGCCGATGGGGTCCGCGCGGTCATGCCCTGGGGATCTTCGCGTTCATGAACTTCTTCATCACGCAGTTCCTGCACGCCCTCCCCGCGCAGCTCCCCGAGCTGTACGCCGCCGTGGGCCTCGCCCTCGGCGCCGCCGCGGCCGTGCGCTTCCTGCTGTGGCCCATCGAGCGGCGCACTCCGCCGCCCGCCGCCCCCGCGCCGCTGCCCGGCCGCGGCCTGGCCCGGCACACGACCCGCCAGGCCTTCCAGGCGACCGCCGCCTGCGCCGTCGCCCTCAGCGTCGGCCAGGTGCTCTCCGAGGAGCGCTGGTACTGGGCCGTCGGCACCGCCTGGTGGATCTTCGTCAACACCGCCTCGCGCGGGGAGACGCTCGTCCGCGGCTTCCGCCGGGTGCTGGGCACCGTCGTCGGCGTGGTGGCCGGGGTGCTGATCGCGATCCCGCTGGACGGCGCGCCCGTGCCCACCGCCCTCCTGGTCGGGGCCTGCGTGTTCGGGATCTTCTACACGGCCGCCGTCTCGTACAGCTGGATGATCCTCGCCGTCACGCTCATGGCAGGCCTGCTCTACGGCCTCCTCGGCGTGCTGGACCCGGGCCTGCTCGTGCTCCGCCTGGAGGAGACCGCCGTCGGGGCCCTGTGCGCCGCGCTGGCCGTGGTGCTCGTCCTGCCGGTCACCACCCACGCCACGAACGACGCCTGGATCCAGCGCGCCCTGCTCTGCGTGCACGCGGCCACCGCCGAGGCCACCGCCCGCCTCGCCGGCTCCCCGGCGGCGGATCCCGCCCCGCACGCCGCGGAGCTGGAGACGCTGCTGGCCCGGGTCCGGATGGCGCTCGCGCCGCTGGTCCACCCGCTCAGTCCGTTCCGCGCGCGCAAGGCCCGCGCCGGCCAGGTCATCACCCTGCTGGACGACTGCGCCCGCGAGGTGCGCGGCCTGGTGGCCGTCGCCGCCGATCCGGACGCCGGCCACGACGCCCGCCTCGCCGCGGCCTGCTGGCGCGTCGAGGCCGCGGTGCAGGCACTGACCGTCGGGGAAAGGGAACTCGAAGGCCCCGCGTCGGCGGACGCCACCGCGCCGCCCGCCGCCACGACCGAGCCCGCGCTCGCCCACCTCCAGGGCCTGGAGCGGGCCCTCGCCGAACTGGCCACGCCGCTGGGCAGCGACCCCAAGGCCCCGTTCGTCATCAGCGCCTGAGCAGCCCTCCCCAGGCCGGCGCCCGCCCCGCGGGCGTCCGGCCGGGGGAGTGCACCACGCCCAGGGCCTGGGTCGCCCGGGTCAGCGCCACGTACAGGTCGCTCGGCCCCAGATCGGCCGGCTCCACCACGATCACCGTGTCGAACTCCAGCCCCTTGGCCTGGCGAGGATCCAGCAGGACGACCTCCCGCGTCAGATCGGGCCCCTCCTCCTGCCGCACCTCCGGCAGCCCGCCCGCCAGCGCCCCGTGCAGATCCCGCGGCGCGATCACCGCCAGCCGCCGTCCGGCCGACCGCTCCCGCTCCACGGCCTGCGCAACCGCCCCGGCGAGGTCGTCGGCCTCCCGCCCCCACGGCCGCACTCCGGTGGCCCGTACCGAACGCGGTGGTTCGAAGCCCGGATCGCGCTCGCGCAGCACGGCCGCCGCCACCTCCATGATCTCGGCCGGCGTACGGTAGTTCACCCCCAGCCGGACCAGCTCCCAGCGCTCGCCCACGTACGGCGAGAGGATCCGTTCCCAGGACCCGCAGGCCGCCTCGTCCCCGGTCTGCGCCGGATCGCCGACCAGGGTCATCGAGCGGGTCGGGCAGCGCCGCATGAGCAGCCGCCACGCCATCTCCGACAGCTCCTGCGCCTCGTCCACGATGACGTGCCCGAACGCCCAGGTCCGGTCGGCCGCGGCACGCTCGGCGGTGCTGCGGTGGTCGGCCTCCTCGTGACGCTCCGCCATCCGCTCGGCGTCGATGATGTCGTGCGCCGCGAGGTACTCGCTCTCCTCGTCCTCGAACTCGTACGACCGGGAACCCGCGGACAGGTCCAGCACGCCCTGCGCGTACGCGATGCGCCGCTCGCGCTGCCGCTCCTCGGCGGCGCGCAGCGCGCTGTCGTCCTCTCCGAGCAGCTCGGCCGCCTCGTCCAGGAGCGGCACGTCGGCCGGGGTCCAGTCGGGCCGCGCCGAGGGGCTCCGCCGGACGAGCCGGGCCTCGTCGTCGGGCAGGTGCGTGGGCTCTGCCAGGAAGTCGACGATCAGTTGCTGCGGCGTGAGCGGGGGCCACAGCGTGTCGATCGCCGCGTGCACGGCGGGGCTCGTGGCGATCTCCTTGCCGAGCTGGGCGACATCGTCGGGGCCGAGCAGGTTCGGTCCGCCGTACGGGTCGGCGCCCAGTCGGTCGGCGAGCTGCGCGGTGAGCGCGTCGATGATCCGGAAGGCGAAGACCGGCCTCGCCCGGTTGTGCGGCAGCCCGGTGGCCCGGGCCGCATCCCGTGCCCCGTGAGCCATCGTGCGGTCCAGCAGCAGGGTCCCGTAGTCGTCGTGGTCGATCTCCAGCGCGGGCTCGGGGACGGTGTCGTACTCCTCGCCGCTGTCCGCCGGCACGTGCTCCGGCAGGCGCTGCCGGTCGGCCACGACCCGGGCGAGGACCTGGGCCATCGCGGCGCGGCCCTTCACGGCGGCGGCCCCGGGGCGGTCGGTCCCGGTGGCGTGAACCCCGGGGAACAGCTCGCCCGGGGTGGACAGCAGCACGCCCGTCTCGCCGAGCGCGGGGAGGACCCCGCCGATGTAGCCGAGGAAGGCCGGACCCGGCCCGACGATCAGCACACCGCGCCTGGCGAGCAGCTCGCGGTGGGCGTACAGCAGGTAGGCCGCGCGGTGCAGAGCGACCGCGGTCTTGCCGGTGCCGGGTCCGCCCTCGACGACGAGCACCCCGCGGTGCGGGGAGCGGATGACCCGGTCCTGGTCGGCCTGGATCGTCCGCACGATGTCGTGCATGCGGCCGGTGCGGGCGGCGTCGAGCGCGGCCAGCAGGACCGCGTCGGCGTCGGAACCCTCGTGGCCGGTGCGCTCCGCGTCGGCCAGGTCCAGGATCTCGTCGTGCAGGGCGGTGACCACCCGGCCCCGGCTGCTGATGTGCCGACGCCGGCGCAACCCCATCGGGGTGTGTCCGGTGGCGAGGTAGAAGGGACGGGCGGCCTCGGCGCGCCAGTCCAGGACCAGCGGCGTGTGTTCCGTGTCGTCCGCGCGGATCCCGATGCGGCCGATGTGGTGGTCGCGGCCGTCCGAGAACTCCAGGCGCCCGAAACAGAGACCGTTCTCCCCGGCGTTCAGGGCGGACAGGAGACCGGACTGCTCAGCCACCAGGACATCGCGCTCCAGACGCGCCTGAAAGCCGCTTCCCACATCGCGCAAGGCGCTTTCCACCGCCTGTTCGGCCTGGTCGCGCAGGTCGTCGAGGCGCCGATAGAGATCGGTGACGAATTGCTGCTCTTTCCGGAATTCCTCAGTTGACAATTGCACTCCTGCCGCGATACTGTGCCCACGTTGCGTTTATCGCGCCTTCGTTCGCACGAAAACGCGAACTGATAAATATACGCCTTCCGCTCCCTCGGTTGCCCATTCGGCCGGGGGGTTTTTTGCGTACGGTGGATCTCATGACCACCGCACACGGCCCGGCCGACGGAATCGTCTACCGCCTCGCGCGCCCCGAGGACGCGGGCGCCGTCGCGGCCCTGGACAGCTCCTTCACCACCCGCACCGTCTTCGAGGTGGCCGTCTCCGGTGACGGTTCCGGCTTCCTGCTCCGCGAGGTCCCCGTGGACCCGCCCGTGCGCAGGGCGTTCCCGCCCGAGGAGCACGACGAGCAGGGCATCGCAGGCCCCCGGGGGGCCGACGTGGACGCGGACACGCGCACCTTCGTCGCCCTCGACAGCGGCGAGCTCTGTGGCTTCGCCGCCGTCGGCTACGCCGCGTGGAACCGGCGTCTGACGGTCGAGGACATCGAGGTCGCACCCGGCCACCGGGGCCGCGGGATCGGCAGCGCCCTGATGGAGTGCGCGGCTCAGTTCGGCCGGCAGCGGGGTGCGGAGCACATCTGGTTGGAGGTCAGCTCGGTCAACGCCCCCGCCGTGCACGCCTACCGGCGCATGGGGTTCACCTTCTGCGGCCTCGACACCGCCCTCTACGGAGGCACCCCCGCCGCCGGCGAGCAGGCGCTCTTCATGAGCCGGCCCTGCCGCTGATCCGACCCCGCCCCCGCGTGGGGTGCGCCGGCGTGCGGAAGTGGGTCTGACGAAACGTCAACCCATTTCGCGCGCCGCATCGTACGCTTGTACGGCCCTTGTTCGCAGCCCGTTCCGTGAGGATCACCCGGAGGAGTGTTCCGGGTGCCCGGACGGTACGCCGCTGACCTGCGGCAGGTACAACGGGTCATTGTTTACTGCACATTCATCCGGCACGTACAGGGTGGATCTGGTCGGACAGGGGGTAACCCGCCGGAATGGAAATTCTTCAACAGCGCTCCACCACCGCACAGGTGTGGCAGGCGGCCGAGGAGTTCATCCGACTCTTCCACCGGGAAAACGCCGGCGCGGGTGATCCGCGCGCTCGGCTCGCCGCCGTGAGGGCGGAACTCGCGGACACGGGGACTTACGTGCACACCCCCGAGGAGCTCGTCCACGGGGCGCGCGTGGCCTGGCGCAACAGCAACCGCTGCATAGGCAGGCTCTACTGGAACTCGCTGCGGGTCCGTGACCGCCGCGGGCTCGCCGACGCCGACGCCATCGCGGCCGAATGCTTCGACCACCTGCGCGAGGCCACGAACGGCGGCCGGGTCAGACCCACCATCACGGTGTTCGCCCCGGAGACCCCGCAGCGCCCGGGGCCGGTGATCTGGAGCGAGCAGCTCGTCCGCTACGCCGGCTACGGCGACCATCCCTCGATAACCGTCGGCGACGCCCGCAACGCCCCGCTGACCGAGGCCCTGCTCCGGCTCGGCTGGTCCGGCGGGGCCGGCACCCCCTTCGACCTCCTCCCGCTGGTGGTCCAGGGCTCCGACGACAAGCCCAGGTGGTTCGACACCCCCGCGGACGCGGTCATGGAGGTGCCGATCGGCCACCCCGACGGCGACGGCTGGGAGGACTGGGGCCTGCGCTGGCACGCCGTACCGGCCATCTCCAACATGTGCCTGGAGGTCGGCGGCATCCACTACCCGGCCGCCCCCTTCAACGGCTGGTACATGGGCACCGAGATCGGCGCCCGCAATCTCGCCGACACCGACCGTTACAACCTCCTCCCCGCCGTCGCCCGCCGCCTGGGCCTGGACACCTCCAGCGACCGCTCGCTGTGGAAGGACCGTGCCCTCGTCGAGCTCAACCGGGCGGTCCTGCACTCCTTCGACCGCGCGGGGGTCACGATCGCCGACCACCACAGCGAGTCCCGGCGCTTCCTCTCCCACATGGAGCGCGAGGAGCGCAAAGGCCGCGAGGTGGGGGCGGACTGGTCCTGGATCGTGCCGCCGATCTCCGGCGCCGCGACCCCGGTCTTCCATCGCACCTACGAGGACCGCCCCAGCAGCACGGCCTACGTCCACCATTCCGGCGCACAGGAGCGAGCCCGGGGGCGGGATTTGGTCTAGACCTTCTGTTACCGTCGGCTCGGGACGGATCCGAAAGCGGTGAGAGGGGTTTCCTGTGGGCGACGCGGACAGCACGGACCGAAGCGGCGAACACCGGGCCTACATCGGCTCCTTCACCTCGGGGGGCGGCCGCGGTGTCACCATCGCGGCCGTGGATCCGAAGACCGGGGCGCTGACCCCGCTCTCGGTCGCCACCGCCGAGGATCCGTCGTACCTCGCCCTCGCGCGGGACGCCGGCGTCCTCTACGCGGTGAGCGAGACCGAGCGGGGCGGGGTGGCGGCGTTCCGGCGCACCGCCGGGGGCCTCGCCCCGCTCGGCGCACCTGTGTCCGTCGGCGGCTCCGGACCCACCCATGTCAGCGTGGCCGGAGGTCGCCTGTTCACCGCGAACTACACCTCGGGCAGCGTCAGCAGCCTCCCCCTGGACGCTGAGGGCCGCCCGCACGGCCCGGCGCGCGTCCTCGCACACCGGGGCTCCGGACCCGACGCCGCCCGGCAGGCGGGTCCGCACGCCCACCAGGTGCTGCCGGACCCGACCGGCCGCTGGGTGCTGAGCGTCGATCTCGGCACCGATTCCGTACGGGTCTGCGCGCCGGACCCGGCCTCGGGCGGGCTGCGGCAGCACGCCGAGACGGCGCTGCGCGCCGGTACCGGCCCCCGTCACCTGGTCTTCCACCCGGAGGACGCGTTCGTCTACGTCCTGCACGAGCTGGAGCCGCAGGTGACCGTCTGCCGCTGGAACGCCGCGCTGGGGCTGCTGGAGCCGGTCGGTGAGGTTCCGGTGGCCTCCGAGGGTGCCTCAGGGGTCGTACGGGCGTACCCATCGGCGATCGTGGCCTCGCCGGACGGGAGGTTCGTCTGGGCGGCCGTCCGCGGTACCGACGCGCTGGCCACCCTGTCGCTCGCCGACGGGCCCGGGAGGCCGCGGCTCACGGGCACCGTCGCCTGCGGCGGCAGCTGGCCGCGCGACCTCGCCGCGGACGCCACCGGGAGCCGCCTCTACGCGGCCAACGAGCACTCGGGAGACGTCACCTGGTTCGACGTGGACCCGTCGACCGGGCGGCCGCACAGGGCGGGCGCGCTCGCCGTCCCCGCCGCCACCTGCGTGGTCCTCGGCTGAGATGCCACGCGGGCCGGACGTGCGACGGCCCCCGCAGTCCGGGTGCACCGGGTCTGCGGGGGCCTCCGTGGCGTGTCGGGCGGGTCAGTGCGCGGGCGAGCCCTGGGGGATCCCCAGCGTCGCGGTGTACTGCGCGACGGCCAGCTTGCCGAGCGCCGGGTAGGCGCCGAGCACCTCGGCGGTGGCGCAGTCGGCCTCCTTGCAGGCGGTGTCCAGCAGGCCGTCGGCCGCCTCCGGCCCGATCAGGTAGGGGGCGAGCGCGAGCTGCGTGGAGCCTTCGCGGCGCAGCTGCTCGGCGACCGCGGCCACCGAGCCCTCCTGGTCCAGCGCTGCCGCCTGGACGGGCACGGCGAGGCGGGCCGCGAGCAGCATGCCCGTGATCCCGGCGGCCTGCACGGCCTCCTCGCCCCCGGTGGTTGCCAGGACGATGCCGTCGGCGGCGGTGGTCACGGTGAAGAGGCGGGCGCGGTCGGCGCGGGCCAGACCGGCCTCGGAGAGGCGCACGTGCAGCCCCTCGGCCAGCAGCGGGTGCGGGCCGAGGACATCGGCCAGCTCGGCGGCGGCGGAGGAGTCCATCAGCGCCTGGCGCATCCGGCGCAGCAGGTCGCTGTCCGGACCGGCCAGCAGCGGGACGACCACGGCGTCCGGGCCGGACGGTTCGGGCACCTCGTGGCCGGCGGCGCGGGCGAACTCCGCACGCGCGGTCCGGTCGGCCGCGACGGCGCTCAGCACGCCCGACAGCGACGGGAACTCGGTCGCGTCGTCACCTTCGAGGAAGCCGATGCGGGCGTCGAGGCCCGGCAACTCGGAGCGGCCGATGCTGATGATCTCTTCCGCGAGCCCCCGCGAGGCGGCCGAGGGCGCACCGGGCACGGCGAGCACCAGCGCGGGCGCGCCCTCGGGCGCAGCCGCGGGCTCGGGCCGGCGGTGCCGTCCGGTCGGGCGGGGTCGCGGCATTCGTACGGGCAGGCCATTTGCGGGGCCAGTGGGGGAGCTCATGGCGCCGCATGCTACTGGCTTATCGGAACAAGGTGTTCGGGCAGGGCCTTTTCGTGCCGCATCTGTCCGTATTTATCCGTTGAATTGCAGATACGCTCAACTGACGGACGGCAAGCGCCAGTCCACAGGCTGTGCACCCTGGCCCACTAGCAGCTCGTTCGTCCTGCTGAACGGCCGGGAGCCGAAGAACCCGTAGTCGGCCGACTTGGGCGAGGGATGCGAGGACTCCACCACGGGCAGGTCGCCGAGCAGCGGCCGCAGGTTGCGGGCGGCCCGGCCCCACAGGATGGAGACCAGCGGCTTCCCTCGGGCGGCCAGCGCGCGGATCGCCTGGTCGGTGACGGCCTCCCAGCCCTTGCCCTGGTGTGCGTTCGAGCGGCGGGGAGCGGTCGTGAGCGAGCGGTTGAGCAGGAGCACGCCCTGCCGGGTCCAGGGGGTGAGGTCGCCGTTCGCGGGCCGGCCGGTCCCTATGTCCCGGTGCATCTCCAGGAAGATGTTGTCCAGGCTCGGCGGCACGGGACGCACCTCGGGGGACACCGAGAAGGACAGGCCCACCGCGTGCCCCGGGGTGGGGTACGGGTCCTGGCCCACGATGAGGACCTTGACCTCGTCGAAGGGCTGCTGGAAGGCGCGCAGCACATGGGCCCCGGCGGGGACGTACGTCCTCCCCGCCGCGATCTCGGCTCGCAGGAAGTCGCCCATCGCGGCGATCTGCGCCGCCACCGGCTCCAGAGCGCGGGCCCAGCCCGGCTCGACGATCTCGTTCAACGGTCGTGCTGCCACGGTGGATCACTCTACTGGCCGATCGTCGCCGCCCGCACGCACAGCACGTCCGGCAGGTGCTCGGCGAGCAACTGCCAGCTGTCGCCGTCGTCGTGGCTGGCGTACAGCTCGCCGTTGCGGTTGCCGAAGTAGATGCCCGCGGGGTCCGCGTCGTCCGTGCAGAGTGCGTCCCGGAGCACCGTGCCGTAGTGGTCGGAGTCGGGCAGTCCGCGCGTCAGCGGCTCCCATGTGGCGCCCGCGTCCCCGGTGCGGAAGACCCGGCAGCGGCGCTCGGCCGGCACCCGGTCGGAGTCGGCGTTGAGCGGGAAGACGTAGGCGGTGTCCGGCCGGTGCGGGTGGGCCGCGACGGCGAAGCCGAAGTCGGAGGGCAGCCCGTCCCCGATGTCGCTCCAGCGGCCCCCGGCATCGTCGCTGCGGTAGACGCCCCAGTGGTTCTGCAGGTACAGCCGGTCCGTGTCCCCGGCATCCCGGGCGATCTTGTGGACGCACTGGCCGAACTCGGGGTTCGGGTCGGGCAGGAACACCGCCGAGACGCCCTCGTTGGACGGCTGCCAGCTCGCCCCGCCGTCCACGGTCCGGAACACCCCGGCCGTGGAGACGGCCACCGTCACCGCGTCCGGGTCGCGGGGGTCGGTGAGGACCGTGTGCAGGCCCTCGCCACCCCCGCCCGGCACCCACTTCCCGCGGGTCGGGTGCTCCCACAGCGGGCGGACCAGCTCGAAGGACTCGCCGCGGTCGGTCGAGCGGAACAGCGCGGCCGGCTCGGTCCCGGCGTAGACCACGTCCGGCGCCTCGGGCCCGGCCGGCTGGAGCTGCCAGACCCGCTCCAGCGAGGCTCCGGTGTCCTGGGGGAACTTCACGGCCGGCCTGGCCGGTTCCCGCCAGGTGGCTCCTAGGTCGTCGGAGGTGAAGACGGACGGCCCCCAGTGCGTGCTGTCCGCGCCGACCAGCAGCCGGGGCGCCGGGCCGCGCCGGTCCACCGCGGCCGCGTAGACGGCCTGGGCGTTGAAGTGGGGCTCACCGAACTCCCAGGGCCCGTCGCCCCGGCGGCGGCCGATGAACAGTCCCTTGCGGGTTCCCACGAGCAGCAGTACGTCGGCCATGGCCGGCACCTCCGGACCTCGTCCTCGCGCGCTTCGTTCCTCACAGAGCGTCTTTCCGGCCAGTCTGCACCCGGCCGCCGGCGAAGGCCCGGCAGGCGCCGCACGCCTCGCATCGGATGATCTATACCGATCATTTACCGGCCGGAAATGATTGCGCCTTGCATGGGGGTGTTCGTAATGGGTTGACTTCAAGGGGTTGACTTCAAGCCAACGCCGCCGCACGTGAGAGGACGTATGTGGCCACCGAGCACCTGTCTCCGCTCGACCTCGCCTTCTGGCGGATGGAGTCCGCCGACCACCCGATGCACCTCGGCGCCCTCGCCGTCTTCCGCGCCGCCGGACCGCCCGGCTCCGGCGGCGGGCGCCCCGCCGAGCGTGCCGCCGCACTCCTCACCGCGCGCTGCGCGGCGGTGCCGGGCCTGCGCCGCAGGATCCGGGACGTGCTCCTGCCCCTCGGCGCCGCCGCCTGGTCGCCGGACCCGGACTTCGACCCGGCGCGGCACGTCTTCCTCGTCCGCGCCGACCGAACCCTCCCGCACGAGGCTGCCGGGCCGCTGATGGCCCGCCCGCTGGACCGCGGGCTGCCGCCGTGGGAGGCGCACGTGCTGGACGGGCCGGATCCGGACTCCTTCGCCGTGCTCTTCAAGTTCCACCACGCCCTCGCCGACGGTCTGGGCGCCCTCGCCCTCGCGGCCGCGCTGTTCGACGACGTGCCGGGGCCGCGGTCCCCTGCGCGCCCGGTCCCGGGACAGCGGGCCGGGTCCGTCCTGGGGCGGCTGCCGGGGGCGCTGGCCGCGCGGGTCCAGGGGGTCGGACAGGCCCTGGAGATCGGGGCCGCCGTGGCCCGAGGCGGGTTGCCGCTGGGCGTTCCGGCCGCGCTCACGACCGGTCCCGCCGGCGCGGGCAGCCGCGCCGTCGCCGGTCTCGCGCTCGATCTGGACGAGGTCAATCTGATCCGCAAGGGGGCCGGCGGTACCGTCAACGACGTGCTGATCACCCTGGTCGCGGGCGCTCTGCGGCGCTGGCTGGCCGAGCGCGGCGACCCCGAGCCTCTGGGGGCGGGGCCGCGGGCCCTGATCCCGGTGTCCCGCCGCCGCGGTCCCCGGGGCGCCGAGGGCGCCGGGAACAGGCTTTCCGGGTACCTGCTCCGGCTGCCGTTGGCCGAGCCCGATCCGCTGCGCAGGCTGGACCGCGTACGGGCCGGCATGGACCGCAACAAGGACGCCGGGCCCACCCGGGGTGCGGGGGCTGTCGCCCTGCTCGCGGACCACGTCCACCCGCTCGGCCACCGGCTCGGCGGCCCGCTCGTCGCCCAGGCGGCCCGCCTGCTCTACGACATCCTCGTCACCAGCGTCCCGCTGCCCGGTCTGACCTTTTCCCTCGGCGGTAGCCGGGTCCACGAGGTCTACCCGCTCGCGCCGCTGGCGCGCGGCCAGTCGTTGGCCGTCGCGGTCTCCACCTACAAGGGGACGGTTCACTACGGCCTGGTCGCCGACGGAGCCGCCGTTCCGGACCTGGCGGCGCTGGCCGGGGCGCTGCGCGCGGAGCTCGACACACTTGTACGAGAGGTCTCGTAGTACGAGGAGGTTCGTAGTATGGTGATTCTCGTACTTAGGCGCCGACCCCGGCGCGCCCGGTGACCCCTGGAGAGCCCCGATGAGTGCTGCCCCCGCCGTACCCGCTGCTTTCGCCGCCCTGTTCGAGCCGTACACCCTGCGTTCGGTCACCGTGCCGAACCGCGTGTGGATGGCCGCGATGTGCCAGTACAGCGCCGAGGCCTCCGGGCCGGACGCGGGGGTCGCCAACGACTGGCACTTCGCCCACTACGCCGCCCGCGCGACCGGCGGCACCGGCCTGATCATCCAGGAAGCCACCGCGGTCTCCCCCGAAGGCCGGATCTCCCCCTACGACCTCGGCATCTGGAACGACACCCAGGTCGAGGCGCTGCGCCGGATCACCGGCTTCCTCAAGGCCCGGGGGGCCGTGCCCGGCATCCAGATCGCCCACGCGGGCCGAAAGGCCTCCACCGACCGCACCTGGAAGGGCGGCGCACCGGTCGGCCCCGACGCGCACGGCTGGCAGCCGGTCGCCCCCAGCGCCGTGCCGTTCGCCGAGGGCCACGCGGTACCGCACGAGCTGACGACCGATGAGATCGCCGAGATCACCGGCCAGTTCGCGGCCGCGGCCGAGCGGGCGCTCGCGGCGGGTTACGAGGTCGTCGAGATCCACGGGGCCCACGGGTACCTGATCGGGGAGTTCCTCTCCCCGCACAGCAACAGGCGTACCGACGCCTACGGCGGATCCTTCGAGAACCGGACCCGCTTCGCCCTCGAGGTCGTCGACGCCGTGCGGGCGGTGTGGCCCGAGGAGCTCCCGCTCTTCTTCCGCATCTCCGCCACCGACTGGCTGGAGGAGGAGGGCTGGACCGCCGACGAGACCGTGCGCCTGGCCCGGCTCCTGCGGGAGCACGGAGTGGACCTCCTCGACGTCTCCACCGGCGGCCTCGCTCCGGGGGTGACGATCCCGGTCGGCCCCGGATATCAGGTGCCCTTCGCCGCCCGGGTGAAGGCCGAGACGGAGCTCCCGGTGGCCGCGGTCGGCCTGATCACCGAGCCCGAGCAGGCCGAGAAGATCCTGGCCAACGGCGAGGCCGACGCGGTGCTGCTGGGCCGCGAACTGCTGCGCGACCCGTTCTGGGCCCGCCGCGCGGCCGCCCGGCTGGGCGCGCCCGTCCGCACGCCCGAGCAGTACCACCGGTCCTGGTGACGGCGGTGCGGCCGCGCCCACCGCGCCGTGGCCGCACCCACCCGTTCCCGCCGATTCCCGCGACCGCCACGCCTCCTTCGATGCCTCTCGTACCATGGGGATCCGGACCAAGCCGAGTGAGCGGAGCAGGGACATGACGGATCGGGACACCTCCCGCACCCTGGCCCACCCGGAGGCGGCCGAGATCCGCCTGGAAGGCGTGCTGCACGCCCTCTCCGACCCGGTGCGGCTCTCCATCGTCCTGGACCTGGCCGGCTCGGTGGAGGACCTGGCCTGCTCGCACTTCGAGCTGCCCGTCACCAAGTCCACGACCACGCACCACTTCCGTGTCCTGCGGGAGAGCGGTGTCGTGCGCCAGGCCTACCGCGGCACCACCAAGCTCAACGCCCTGCGCCGCGACGACCTGGAGGCACTGTTCCCGGGTCTGCTCGACAGCGTCCTGACGGCGGCAGCGGCCGAGGCGGCCCGGCGCCCGTCCTGACCCGCTCCGGCCGTCCGCGCGGACCGCTGTCGTGGCGTCGGTCGAGGGACGGCTGCCGCGACCGCCTTCCGCGTGCCCCGACCTGACAGGGCGCCCCTCCTTAGGTTCGCCCGGCCGCGTCCAGCAGGCCCGCCCAGTCCGGGATCTTGACGGAGCGCCGTCCCAGGGAGTGTCCGAGGTCCGCCTCGGCCGACTCGATGGCCAGCCAGCCCGGCCACCGGACCGGGTGCAGGCCGGCCGCCCGCAGGGCGTCCAGCGGGTCGCCGGGCAGCTCGCGCCGGGCCAGTGCCCCGGCGTCCTGGAGCAGCGAGGAGGCGGTCTCCTTGGCACACGGCCGGTTCGTGCCGATCACGCCGGTCGGGCCGCGTTTGATCCAGCCCGCCACGTACTCGCCGAGCGAGGCCCGGCCCGCGCGCAGCACCCGGCCCGCGGCATGCGGGACGGTGCCCTTCGCCGGGTCGAAGGGCAGCCCGGCCAGGGGCACGCCCCGGTACCCGACGGAGCGCAGCACCAGCTGTGTGTCGAGGTCCTCGTGGACGCCCGTACCGGTCACCCCGCCGCGGCCGTCCGGCGCGGTCCGCTCGAAGCGCATCGCGCGGACCCGCCCGTCGGGCCCGCCCAGGATTTCCACCGGGCGCAGGTAGAACCGCAGTGCGATCCGGCGCGGTCCGGAGCCGGCGGCTCCGCCGGCCCACCCGCGCAGCACCTCCAGGTTGCGCCGCGCCACCGCAGGCAGTGCCGCGGCCGCGCCCGGATCGGCGTACAGCGGGTCCAGCGCCAGCTCGGCGGGGTCGGCCCGGGCCTCCACGCCCGGCAGCGTGCCCAGCTCCCGCAGCTCCTTGGTGGTGAACTTCCCTTGCGAGGGCCCGCGCCGGGCCACCATCGACACGCTGCCGAGCCCGCTGTCCGCGAGCGCGGCGAGTGCCGGCTGAGGCATGTCCGTGGGCGCCAGCTCCGTCGTGCCGCGGGCCAGGATCCGGGTCACGTCCACTGCGACGTTGCCCGCCCCGACCACCACCGCCGCCTCCACCCCGGGCAGGTCGAAGGCCTCGGCAGCGGCGTCCGGGTGCCCGCTGTACCAGGACACGAAGGCCGTCGCGGAGTGCACCCCGGTCAGCTCCTCGCCCGGGATCCCCAGCAGCCGGTCCCGGGCGGCGCCCACGCAGTACACGACCGCGTGGTACAGCTCCAGCAGCCGCGGTACGGGCAGGGTCTCCCCGCCGACCTCCACGTTCCCGAGGAAGCGGATCCGCTCGTCCTCCAGCACGGTGCGCAGGCTGCCCTGCAGTGATTTGATCTTCTCGTGGTCGGGTGCGACCCCGTACCGCACCAGCCCGTAGGGGGCGGGCAGCCGGTCCAGTACGTCGACCCGTACCCCGGGCACCTCGCGCTGCTGGACCAGCGTCTGGGCCGCGTAGACCCCGCTGGGGCCCGATCCGACGACGGCGACACGAAGCACGGCGGAACTCCTCCCGCAGGTGGTTACAGCATGACACCGGTCCCTTCCGCCGGTCAGCCCATCGCGCGCATCCGGTGGATCTCGGCGCTCTGGGTGGCCACCACCTCGTTGGCCATCTCCTCGACGGCCACGTTGTTCCCGCCGGCCAGTGCCTCGCCCGCCATCGTCAGGGCCCCTTCGTGGTGGGTGGTCATCAGCTTCAGGAAGAGCCGGTCGAAGTCGGTTCCCCGGGCGTCGGCCAGCTCCCTGAGCTGCTGTTCGGTCGCCATGCCCGGCATCGAGGCGTGGTCGTGGACGGGGTCGTGGGCGTGTCCGGGGGCGGTCGTGGCGGTGCCCGCCGGCACCGGCGCCGGATGGCGGGCCAACCACTTCTCCATGGCGCCGATCTCCGGCTTCTGGCCGGCCGCGATCCGTTCGGCGAGGCGCTTCACGGGGTCCGCCGCCGCCCGTTCGGGTGCCAGCGCGCTCATCGTCAGCGCCTGGCGGTGGTGCTCGATCATCCGCTCCACATAGGAGCGGTCGGCGGCGTTCGGGCTGTCGTCGGGTTTCGCCCTGGCGGCCTGTTCGGGAGTGAGCGTGCGTGACGTTTCGCCGGGTCTGCCCGGCGCGACGATCCGGGCCGGACCGTCGTCGGCCCGGTCCGCCCCGCCGTCTTGGCAGGCGGTGAGGGTCAGCAGGAGGCCGGCGGTCGCCGTCGCCGCGGCGAGCCGGAAGGCAACCGCGGTCGAGGCCCTGCGGCCCCGGAGGTCTTTTGCCATGTCCATGAAGGGAAGATACTGCCGGGGTCCTGGTTTCGTTCCCCTGCGGACGGAACCGATCGGGCTCCCATGGGAGGCACAGTGACCTCGCTGCACACCAGGAGAGCGCGCAACAGGGGAGTGGGGGTGGCCGTCGCGGCGGCCGGACTCCTCACGACCCTCCTCACGGCCGGACCGGCCGCAGCCACCCCCGACCCGGGCGACCTGACGCCCGGCCACGGCAACCACCAGAGCGCGGGCACCGCCGAGGGCGGGGAAGCCGCCCCGGGCGACATCCCGGGCCAGGACGAGATCGTGCACAGCGCCAACATCAAACCCCTGGCCAACGTCCCCTCCACCGACCCGACGGCGATCAACTCGGACCTGGCGTTCCAGGGCCGGTACGCCTACGCGGGCAACTACAACGGCTTCACGATCTACGACATCGCCGATCCCAAGGCTCCGAAGAAGGTCACCGAGGTGTTGTGCCCCGGCGGGCAGAACGACATCTCCGTCGACGGCGACCTGCTCTTCCTCTCCACCGACTCCTCCCGCAGCGACGACTCCTGCAACAGCGTCTCGCAGCCCGCGACGGAGAAGTCCTCGTGGGAGGGCATCAAGATCTTCGACATCAAGGACAAGAAGAACCCCAAGTACATCAAGTCCGTCGAGACGGCCTGCGGCTCCCACACCCACACCCTGGTACCGGGCCGCAAGGACATCTACCTCTACGTCTCCTCCTACTCCCCGAGCGAGGCCTTCCCCGACTGCCAGCCGCCGCACGACGGCATCTCGGTGGTCAAGGTCCCCAAGAAGAGCCCGACGAAGGCCGCGGTCGTGGCCTTCCCGGTGCTCTTCCCCGACGGCGGCAACCCGGGTGCGCCCACCAACCCGGGCGTCTCCAAGACCACCGGCTGCCACGACATCACCGTGCTGCCGTCGAAGAACCTTGCCGCCGGCGCCTGCATGGGCGACGGCATCCTCTTCGACATCAGCCGGCCCGAGCAGCCACGCGTCATCGACCGGGTGCAGGACAACGTGAACTTCGCGTTCTGGCACTCGGCCACCTTCAACGAGCGAGCGGACAAGGTGGTGTTCACCGACGAACTCGGCGGCGGTGGCGGGGCCACCTGCAACGAGGCCACCGGCCCCGACCGGGGCGCCGACGGCATCTACGACATCACCGGCCGCGGGAACCAGCGCACACTCACCTTCCGTGGCTACTTCAAGATCCCGCGACACCAGGCTGACACCGAGAACTGCGTGGCCCACAACGGCTCACTGGTCCCGGTCGGCGGCGGCCGCGACATCATGGTGCAGGCCTGGTACCAGGGCGGCGTCTCGGTATGGGAGTTCACCGACTCCACCCGGCCCAGGGAGATCGCCTACTTCGAGCGCGGCCCGCTGACGACGGACCGGCTGGGCGTCGGCGGTTCCTGGTCCGCGTACTACTACAACGGGCACATCTACTCGAACGACATCACCAAGGGCCTCGACGTGCTGCGGCTCGACGACCGGCGCACCGACAGCGCCAAGAGGGTCCGCATGGACCGGCTCAACGTACAGACCCAGCCCGACTACCACTGAGCCGCGTGAGGTCAGAGGTGTGAAGGAGACGTTCCGCCGGGCGGCCCGCCGTCCGGCGGAACACCGAGCTCCCAGTCCAGCCCGTAGCGCTGGAACAGTTCCGCCCGCAGCCGGACGGCCGGCATCGGGGCACCGGGCAGCAGCACCGCCACGACCGCGCCCATCAGCAGGGCGCGCAGCAGCGGGTAGTCCGTGTCCACGTCCGCCGAGCCGTAGCGACCGACGGTGTCCCGCAGCAGTTCGGCCAGCCGCTGCTGCTCCGGGCACTGCACGAAACCCTCGGCCGTGAGGATGCCCGCCATGTGCGTCCGCATCAGCAGCGGTTCGTCCCGCGCGAGCCCCAGGACCGCGTCGATGGCGCGCGCGAGCCGCTCGCGCCCGTCCTCGCTGCGGGGCTCGCGCTCCAGCGCGGCGTACAGGGTCAGGTGCATCAGTCGGTGCACGGCCGACTGGAGCAACTGCCGCTTGCCCGGGAAGTAGTACGAGACCAGGCCGCGCGCCGCCCCCGCCCGGTCGGCGATGTCGCCGAGTGTGGTGGCCTCGTAGCCCCGCTCGGCGACGAGCTCCACCGTGGACTGCAACAGCCGCTCCCGGGAACGTCTGCGCAATTCTTCATTGACCGATGCGCTGCGCGGGGACATGCTTACTCCTGCGTTGACTGGCTCACGGCCAATATACTCAGCGCACGGCGTCGCCTGCTCTGGGTGACACGGGGGATCATCCAGGGCAGGCACGCCCCGTCCTCAGCGCCGTCCTCCGCGCGCTCCTCGGCTCAGCGCTCCACCGGCTCACGCCCACCGAAGCGCAGCGACGTCGCCAGAACCACCAGGACCGTGCCCAGCAGCCAGCCCGCCACGACGTCCGAGAACCAGTGGACGCCGAGGTAGAGCCGGGTGAAGCCGACGCCGAGGACCGAAAGGGCCGCCACGGCCCAGGCGGCCGGGGCCCACGTCGGGGCGGGGCGGGGGACCAGCCACAGCAGCATCCCGCACACCACCGTCGCCGTCAGGGCGTGCCCGGACGGGTAGGCCGCGGAGTGCGCGGAGTCCACCGGGTCCGACCACACCGGGCGCTCCCGCCCCACAGCGGCCTTCAGCCCCTGTGACACCGCCAAAGCGCCCACCGTCGCAAGCGCCACGCGCAGCGCCCGCTCCCGGTCGCCGCGCCACCACAGGAGGAAAGCGGCCACGGCAGCCAGCACCCGCATGGTCCACGGGTCCCAGACCAGGTCGGACAGCACCCGCATGGACTCCCTGACCCCGGAGTGGACGACGGCGTGGGCGTGCAGGTCCCGCGCGACCCGGTCGTCCCAGGCCGACAGGGGCTGCCAGCCCGTGACCACCAGGGCGGTCAGCACCGCCGCAAGCAGCGCGCAGCCGATGCCCACCCGACGCAACAGATCGTTCCACATGAAGGGATCCTTGCACCGGCGACGGCCCGGCGGGGCCGGACACCCCTGGAATGTCGTGCCGGTCGGGCCGGGCCCGCGGCGCCGGGGCACCTCCTACGCCAGCGCGCTCAGCCCCGGTACGAAGGCCACCAGCAGGGGGACGGCCGGGACCAGCGTGGCCAGTGCGGTCAGTCGCAGCCGGCGGCCCGGCGACAGCCGGGGCGCGGCCGACAGCAGTCTGCGCACCCGCTGCGGGACGTGCGCCTCCGGCGCCGAGGAGGCCGCGAACACCCCGCGGTCCTCATTGAGTCCGACGAGCGCCAGCGCGACCGTCAGCCGCCCGAACCGCCGCGAGGCCATGTCGTCGGCGGCCAGCTCCACCAGCCGGTGCATCTCCGCCTCGAAGGCCGCGAAGACGGGCACTTGGGGGAAGGCGCGGGCCAGCGCCCGCGAACAGTGCAGCAGCCAGTCGTGCCTGGCCGCCGCGTGCCCCTGCTCGTGCGCCATCACGGCGTCCAACTGGCTTCCCTTGAGCCGGCCCAGCGCCGCCGTCGTGACCACCAACTGCGGCGCCGCTCCCGGCAGCCACCAGGCATCCGGCCGCGGACCCTCCAGTACGACGAGCCGAGCCCCCACCGGGTCCTCTCCGGGCAGCAGCGGGGCCCGCTGCATCAGTTCGCTGCCCTGCGCGCGCCGACGGGCCCGGGCCCGCAGCACCTCCCCGGCCAGCATCGCCCCGGTCCACAGGCCGCCGCCCGCGAGCGCGAGGGCGGTGACGGCGGCCCACGGGCCGCCGGACGCGCCCAGTGCGTACGCGTCGACCACCCCGTGCGGGGCGGCGGCGAAGAGCCGGCCCCGGACCGCCTGCCAGGCCGCCGCGGAGCTCAGCAGCATGGACAGCCCGAGGCACAGCAGTACCGCACCGACGACGCACTGCCACGCCCACAGGGCCACGACCGGTTCTCGCTCGGGCCACTGGGCACGGGCCAGCAGGCGGGGGGCGAGCACCGCGGTCAGGGCGCCGAGCACGAGGAGGGCGGCGGGGACCATCATGGCCACCAGCCTAGAAGCGAGGGGCTACCTGCGGGTACGGGACGGCGGCATTGGTGACGCAGGACACGTTTGCCGGCTGTCGTCACATCGACAGCAGCATCGCCAACATCCCCATTCCCATGGCGAGTCGGCAGGCCCGGTCGAGCTCCGTGGGGGCCCCGTGCGGGGGCCCGGGAGCCGTACCGCCCCCCGTGGCCAGCCGGGTGCCGCCGAGCATCACGTAACCGGCGTAGTAGAGCAGGAGCACCCCGGTCAGCAGCGGAGGTCCCGCCCCCCGGCCGTGCCCGTGCGTGCCCCCGGAGCCCGCCGCCGCGGCCATGTACACCATCGTCAGCGACCCCACCAGGTGGTGCAGGTGGTGGGTCGTCCCGCCCCGCAGCAGCCACAGGGCGTGCACGGCCGCGGCGCAGAAGACCGCACCCAGCACGGGCGGACGCCACGCACCGGCGGCCCCGAGCGGCACCGCCATGACCGCCATCCCGATTCCCATCACCGCCTCACCGGCTGCGTCCCCGCGCCCCCCGCATGCCCGCCGCAGGCAGTACCCGCCGCTCACCGCGCACAGCAGCACCAGCAGCCAGGCGGAAACAGAGGCGGACAGGGACGAGGCGGATCCGTGCACGGCGGAACCTCCCGGTTCGTCGGCGTCACGGAGAGGGATGCCCTTCTCACGGGGCCCTCACGCGGGTGGGGATAGGCTCTCCCCGCCGTCCCAGGCATGTCATATGCCACCGCACCGAACGGAGCGCCCATGTCGACCGCCCAGCCCGCAGCCCTCAGCTTCCGCAGCGCCGTCGAGGCGGACGTTCCGGAACTGGTGGCGCTCGTGGAGTCCGCGTACCGCGGGGACGCCAGCCGGGCCGGCTGGACCACCGAGGCGGACTACCTGGACGGACAGCGCACCGATCCGGACGGGGTCCGCGCCGTTATCGAGAGCCGGGACGGGGTCCTGCTCGTCGTCGAGCGAGCGGGCGAGCTCGTCGCCTGCTGCCACATCGAACACCGGGGCGACCACGCGTACTTCGGCATGTTCGCTGTCCGTCCGGGGCTCCAGGGTGCCGGCCTCGGCAAGGAGATCCTCGCCGAGGCGGAGCGCCGTGCCCGCGAGACGTGGGGCGCCGGGGAGATGCGGATGACGGTGGTGAACGTACGGGAGGAGCTCATCGCCTACTACGTGCGCCGTGGCTACCGGCGCACCGGCGAGCTGAGCCCCTTCCCGTACGGCGACGAGCGCTTCGGCATCCCGCTCCGCGACGACCTCGCCTTCGAACTGCTGGTCAAGCCGCTCCAGCCGTGAACCGCCCGCCAGGGTCTCCGCTCAGGCGGTGAAGCGGCCCGTGCTGCGGATCTCCGGGAAGTCCGTGGCCACGCCGTCGAGTCCGAGCGCCCGTGCCAGCCGCAGTTGGTCGAGGGTGTTGACCGCGAGGCCCGTCATCCGCAGGCCCGCTGCGTGCGCCGCCTCCACCGCCTCCAGGGCGATCACGCGGATGTCCAGGGCGATCGCCGCCGCGCCCGCGGCCACCGCCCGGCCCACGGCGGCCTCGGCGCCCTCGACCGGGGACGGGACGAACAGGGTGGTGCGCACCCCCGGCACCCGCCGGGCGGCCTCGGTGAGCACTGCCTCGTGCGCGGAGCCGATCTCCACCCGGGAGACCAGGTCGCGGCGCAGGAGCAGGTCCGCGAGCGCGATGGCCGCGGCCCGGTCCTGGACGGACACGTGCAGCGGCGGCCGTACCGCGTCCAGCACCTCCTCGAACACCGGGATGCGCTCACCCTGGCCGGCGTCCAGACCGCGCAGCTCGGCCAGGGTCAGGTCGGCGACGGTCCCCGATCCGTCGGTGGTCCGGTCCACCTCGGGGTCGTGCACGGCGACGAGGACGCCGTCCTTGCTCAGCCTGAGGTCCAGCGCGATGGCGTCCATGCCGGCACGTTCCGCTCGGATGTACGACCGCAGGGTGTTCTCCGGTTCGACACCCATGACCCCGCGGTGACCGATGGTGAGGAAAGTCAAGGTTCTCTCGCTTCCGTCGACGGCGGCTCCCCGCGCGGTCGCGGTGTCCCTGCCGGCCGCGCGCGATGAGGTCGCATGCTAGTGCGCCGCTCGTGGATGCGGACCACGCCTGCACGGGCCCGCGGGAGCGCCACCGACCGCTTCCCGCCAGGGTTGTGCGCCCCCGCGAGGGCTTTCGCGGCCGTGCCGCGTCACCCGGGCGTGGGCGCGTCCCCGCGGGCTTGACGTGCCGCCGCACCGTGCCGCGTGGAGGATCCCCCGAGGTCGGCCAACAGGGCTTCGCCAGGCTCCAGTTCGGCGAGATGCTGCCGTTCGCTCCAGCGCAGCGCGAGGGCGGGGAGGGTCCCTTCCGGTATGCCGGCGGCCTGGTCCGTCGCCTCGCGCGCTGCGCCCGGTTCACCCCGGGTGTGCGCCAGCTCACCGACCGTCGACCGCAGCGGGGCCGGTTCGGCCGGGTGGCCGAGCCGGATTCGCAGCAGCAGCCCGTGCTTGAGCACCGGGGATCTGCGTCCGCCCTTCTGGAGCCCGGGGCGGCCACCGCGGGGGACCGGCCTCGGCGGCCGCGGCCCGCTGGCCTCCCCAGCGCGCGCCGCCCCCGCCGTGCTGCCGCCCGCGCACCGGGTGGTCGCCGGGTGCGATCCGCTGCGGGACGACGGGCGGGTGTACCACCGCTGGCTGGCGCGCAGCGGAATCCGGTCGGTTCTGGACGTCCATCCCGGCATGTTTCACGGCTTCCCGGGGCTGGCCGCGGTACTGCCACAGGCATGTGAAGCCTTGGCGTGACTGGGCGGAGCTATCAGTTCCACCCTGACTGACGGGAAGACTTTCGGTGAATCGGGGGGTGATGCAGGATATTTTCCCGAATCTCCTCTTGAGTGGGAGAGCCTCGCACGCATACGCTGTGCGGACGTGAGGTTCTCCTGTGGAGGAAGTGACATGACGGAAACTCTTGTGCCGGGCGTCGGCGGTGCCGTGATATCCGCTGGAGCGCGGGTGGTCGACCACCCTGCGTGGCTCGAGCTCAAGGCCGCCGTGGAGGAGATCCGTCCCTGGCAGGCCGCCGACGGTTCCATCGACTTCGAGGCGGAGGGCGAGCACGCCCGCGCCACCGTCCAGGCAGCGGTCGAGCGCGTGATCGGCGCCGTCGAGACGCTTTCCCCGCTGCTCCCGCACGCCACCGCCTACCACCAGGCGCTCGTCGCCGACCTAAGCAAGTGGGCCGCGGACGACTTCGGCGTACCGGACTTCCTCGACTCCCTGATGGCCTTCCACCCGGCCGCCGAGCGCGCCGACGGCCTGCAGCACCTCGTCGTCTTCCCGATGTACACGCAGAACGGCAACCCGGACCGCAACCTCGAGGCCGTCGTGCTGAAGATGGTGTGGCCCGAGTGGCTCTCCGAGCTGGAGCGCACCCGTTACGACAACCCGCTCTTCCTCGGTATCACCTTCGAGGACTTCACCCCGGGCTACGACACGCACTCCGCCGTGCTGTTCCCGGAGACCATCGCCGTGCGCGAGGCGCCCGAGCGCTTCACCTGGGGCGGCATCTTCTGTGACCGCGAGGCCGCCCGCTACCGCAAGGTGACCGCGGCCGCCGTCGACATCCTGGGCATCGACCTGCCCGAGGACATCGCGCGCATGGTCGACGACCAGGAACGCTGCGAGAAGGCGTTCGTCCTGTGGGACATGGTCCACGACCGCACCCACAGCCACGGCGACCTGCCGTTCGACCCCTTCATGATCAAGCAGCGCCAGCCGTTCTGGATGTACGGCCTGGAGGAGCTGCGCTGCGACCTCACCGCCTTCAAGGAGGCCGTGAAGCTGGAGTCCGAGGGCAACGAGCACGGCCGTGACGTGCAGTACGCCGTCCTCTTCGACCGGATGTTCCGCTTCCCGGTTTCCGGCGACCGCAACCGCAACTACGACGGTCTCGGCGGCCAGCTGCTCTTCGCCTACCTCCACAAGCACGACGTCGTGCGCTGGACGGACAACAAGCTGAAGATCGACTGGATGCGCGCCCCGCAGGTCACCAACCAGCTCTGCGCCGAGATCGAGGACCTCTACCGGGCCGGCATCGACCGCCCGAAGCTGGTCCACTGGTTCAAGGCCTACGAGCTCGTCTCCACCTACCTCGCCCCGCACCCGGGCTCCAAGTGGGCCAAGGGCGCCGACGCGCTCGACCTGACGCAGCCGCCGCGCAAGCTCGTCGACGACGTGCTTCCGGACGAGTTTCCGCTCAGCATGTTCTTTGAGGCGCTCGCCAAGAAGCTCAAGGGCACTATCGCCTCGACCAAGGGCATCACCGCTCTGAACGCCGAGCACGGCGAGCGGGTCGCCGCGTGAGCACTCGCCCACAGGAGGCTGTACCGATGAACGGCTCCCACAACGGCAACGGAAAGCTGCACGGAGCGGTGGTGGCGGTGGCCGGAGCCGGCGGGCCCGCCGGCCGCGCGGCCCTGCTCCGCCTCGCCGAGGCCGGCGCGGTGGTCGTCGCCTCCGACGCCGATCCGGCACGGCTCGCGGAAGCCGTCGACGCGGCACGCTACGCCCATGGCGGCGCCACCATCACCGGTGACACCGTCGACCTGCTCGACCTGGACGCCACCAAGGCGTGGGCCGAGCAGACCGAGAAGGAGTTCGGGCGGGTCGACGGACTGGTCCACCTCGTCGGCGGCTGGCGCGGCAGCAAGACCTTCACCGACGTCGACCTCGCCGACTGGGCCTTCCTGGAGAAGCTCCTCATCCGCACCGTCCAGCACACCTCGCTCGCCTTCCACGACGGACTGCTGCGCAGCGACCGCGGGCGCTACGTCCTGGTGAGCCAGTCCGGCGCGCACAAGCCGGTCGCCAACAACGCCGCGTACAACGCGGGCAAGGCGGCCGCCGAGGCGTGGACCCTCGCCATGGCGGACTCGTTCCGCAAGGCGGGGGGTGACGAGGGGCCCGGCGCGGCAGCTGCGATCCTGGTCATCAAGGCACTGGTGCACGACGCGATGCGCGCCGAGCGTCCCAATGCGAAGTTCGCGGGCTTCACCGACGTGAAGGAGCTGGCCGAGGCCATCGCCGGCGTGTGGGAGCGGCCCGCCATCGATGTGAACGGACAGCGTCTGTGGCTCACTCCGCAACCGTGAAGACCGATGCCCGCCGGCACCACGATCCGGCAGTGCGCGGCTTCGCCAGCGACAACTACGCGGGAGTCCATCCGGAGATCCTGGAGGCCCTCGCGCTCGCCAACGGAGGTCACCAGGTCTCCTACGGCGAGGACGAGTACACCGAACACCTGCAGAAGATCGTCCGCAGCCACTTCGGCCCGTACGCGGAGGCCTTCCCGGTCTTCAACGGCACCGGCGCGAACGTCACCGCCCTCCAGGCGATGACGGACCGCTGGGGTGCGGTGATCTGCGCCAAGAGCGCCCACATCAACGTGGACGAGGGCGGCGCGCCGGAGCGGATGGCCGGGCTCAAGCTGCTCGCCGTGCCCACCCCGGACGGCAAGCTCACGCCCGAGCTGATCGACCAGGAGGCCTGGGGCTTCGAGGACGAGCACCGCGCGATGCCGCAGGTGGTCTCGATCACCCAGAACACCGAGCTCGGCACGGTCTACACCCCGGACGAGATCAGGGCCATCTGCGACCACGCCCACGGCCTCGGCATGAAGGTGCACCTCGACGGCGCCCGGATAGCCAACGCCGCGGCCTCGCTCGACATGCCGATGCGCACCTTCACGAACACCGTCGGCGTCGACGTGCTGTCCTACGGCGGCACCAAGAACGGCATGATGTTCGGCGAGGCCATCGTCGTGCTCAACCCGGACGCGGCCCGGCAGATGAAGCACGTCCGCAAGATGTCGATGCAGCTCGCGTCGAAGATGCGCTTCGTTTCGGTGCAGCTGGAGGCGCTGCTCGCCAAGGACCTGTGGCTGCGCAACGCCCGCCACGCCAACGAGATGGCGCAGCGACTGGCCGCCGGGGTCCGCGAGACCGACGGCGTGGAGATCCTCTACCCGGTGCAGGCGAACGCGGTGTTCGCGCGGCTGCCGCACGAGGTGTCGCGGCGCCTGCAGAAGCGTTACCGCTTCTACTTCTGGGACGAGGCTGCGGGTGACGTCCGCTGGATGTGCGGCTTCGACACCCAGGAGGAGGACGTGGACGGCTTCCTCCAGGCCCTCAAGGAGGAGCTCGCCCGCTAGGCAGGGACCGCGGAACACGTACGTACTGCATAGGTATGCCATTCACTGTAAATCCATTGATGGATGGTGGGTGGCATACCTATGCTCCGGGCCATGCAGCTGATGCAGCAGGATCCCGACGTCCTCGCCTACCTGGCTTCGGATGAAGCCGTGGACCACCGGCATCCCCGCGTGCGGGACAACGCCAAAGCCCTCTGGTCGGCCACCGGGGACGCCTATGCGTACGCGGAGGCCGCCTTCGAGTTCGTCCGCGACACCATCGCGCACTCCGCCGACTCCGGGGACCCTCGGGTCGCCTGGCGGGCCTCCGACGTGCTGGGTACGCGCAACGGCATCTGCCACGCCAAGTCCCACGCCCTGGTCGCCCTGCTGCGCGCCCAGGGGGTTCCGGCCGGGCTGTGCTACCAGCGCCTCGCCGACGACGACGGCTCCAACCCCCTCGTCCACGGGCTGATCGCGCTGCGTCTGCCCGGCAGCGGCCGCTGGAGCCGCCTCGATCCGCGTGGCAACAGGCCCGGGGTCGACGCCCGCTTCGACCTCGCCGAGGAGCGCCTGGCCTTCCCCGTCCGCCCGGAACTGGGCGAGGTCGACTACCCCGGGCTGTACGCGGCCCCGCACCCGGCCGTACTGGCGGCCCTCCAGGATTCCGCGGACCGGCAGGAACTGTGGCGGAAGCTGCCGACGGCGCTCTGAGGCGCCTCCGCGGACGGCCCCCGGGAGAGCCCGGGGGTGCGCCCGTCCCCCGCGGCGCCGAGCCCGCGGCTCCAGGGCCCTCGGACGGGGCCGCCCGGGCGCGGGAGGGGCCCTCAGCCGGCTTCGCGCACCTGCGCGGGGGTCGGCGCCGTACCGCCGAGGTGGGCCGGCAGCCACCAGGAGTCCTCGGGGCTCCGGGGCTTCTCCGGGTAGGCGCGCTGGGCGGCGTCCAGCAGTTCCTGGACGCGCTCGCGCAGCCGCCGCGTGATCGCCCCGGCGTACTGGTCGGTGGGAGCCTCGATCGGCTCGCCCACCCGCAGCGTCACCGGGATGTGGCTGCGCTTGAGGTTCTTCGGACGTCCCTTGGTCCACAGCCGCTGCGTGCCCCACAGCGCCACCGGGATCAGCGGGACGCCGGCCTCCTGCGCCATGCGGGCCGCACCCGACTTGAAGCTCTTCAGGGTGAAGGACTGGGAGATCGTCGCCTCGGGGAAGACCCCGATGATCTCACCGGAGCGCAGCGACTCCAGGGCGTGCTGGTACGCCGTCTCGCCCTGTTTGCGGTCCACCGGGATGTGCTTCATCGCGCGCATCAGCGGACCGGACACCTTGTGGCGGAACACCGACTCCTTCGCCATGAAGCGCACCAGGCGCTTCTGCGGCCGCGCCGTCAAGCCGGCGAAGATGAAGTCGAGGTAGCCGATGTGGTTCGACACCAGGACCGCACCGCCCTTGCGGGGGATGTTCTCGGTGCCCTTCATGTCGATGCGGATGTCGAGCGCGCGGAACAGCCCGTGCGCGGCGCCGATCACCGGAGGGTAGACGAGCTCAGCCATGGGGAGACCCGCTTTCTGTCTGGGGAGGTGCTCCCGGCCGGAAGTTACGGAAGCGTAGGTACGCGACCCTTGGGGATGGTGCCCCAAACGAGGGCCGCTGGCCAGTCCAGGCGTCCGCGCCCGGGGAGATTCTCGTCACGCCGGGAATTCCGCGGGGCCGCCGGGCGTCCCCATCCACGTACGAGCGTACGACGATCATGTGCGTGGACGAAGACGGTGGTGTGACGGGAGTGCGGGTGCTCGGCAGGGAAGAGGGGCGCAACGGCGCGGGCGGGGCGGTGCCCGCGCGCCTGGGCGCCGCGGAACTGGGTGCGCGACCGGGGCGCCGGGCCACCCTGGTGCAGTTCTCCAGCGCCTTCTGCCAGCCGTGCCGGGCCACGCGGCGGATCCTCGCCGAGGTGGCGGAGATGGTCGAGGGAGTCGCGCACATCGAGATCGACGCCGAAGAGCGGCTCGACCTGGTGCGGGCCCTGGGGGTCGAGAAGACCCCGACCGTGCTCGTACTCGACGCCGCCGGACGTATCGTGCGTCGGGCGGCCGGGATGCCGCGCAAGGTGGACGTGATCGCCGCCCTGGGCGCGGCCGTATGACGCGCGGTGCGGCCGGCGGTGGGAGCGGGTCGGGGCCGGGGGTGCCGGAGGCGCCGGTGCACACGCCCGCACACCGCGTGACGCGCCTGACATCTGCCCGATCCCGCTTGACTGGGTCCACGGGAGATCGCCAGGCTGGCGGTATGCGGTATGAACTCCTGCTCTACGGACGGTTCCATGTGGACCTCGTCCGATACGCGAGCGCGCTCTGTCCGGATCGCTGAACGCCCCGTCCCCGATCCCGACCGTGCCCGCGTGTCCTGCGGCAGAAGGCAGAACCCTGATGAGTGCTCCGACGGCCCCGACGGCTGCTTCCCTCCTTTCCGGCGCCGGCCGTCCCGGCTCGCCCGAGCTCCTGCGCTCCGTTTTCCGGCAGCACGCCGCCGGGGTCGCCGTGATCACCGCCCAGGACGGCGGCCGGCCGGTGGGCTTCACCGCCACCTCGCTGAACTCCGTCTCGGCGGACCCGCCGCTGCTGTCCTTCACGATCGGCACCGGGGCCTCGACCTGGCCCGCGGTGCGCGACAGCGAGCACCTCGGCGTCCACATACTCGGCGAGCACCAAAGGGAGCTGGCGGGCCTGTTCGCGCGGAGCGGAGCCGACCGTTTCGGTCAGGACACCGGCTGGGCCGTCGGCCCGCACGGGGTTCCGGTCCTGGACGGCGTGCTGGCGTGGCTGGTCTGCCGGGTGGTGGCGCGGGTGCCCGCGGGGGAGCACCGTGTGGTCATCGCCCAGGCGGTCGTGGGGGACCCGGCCGGGGAAGGCCGTCCGCTGCTGTACCACCAGGGGCGCTTCAACGCGCTGCGCGACTGAATCGTCCCTGCTGGGGCGGGTCGGGCGGCGTTGGGCAGATCACAGTTCGCCGACCTTGCGACTTGGTGGGACCCACGGTGTACTGACGAGTAACATTCCCTTCGGGGCGCGGGCCGCCCCGATCGGGATCCGCCCGACAAGGCGCCTATGCTGCCTGCATAAGGCGGTACACGAAAAGACGATGCGGTAGGAGAGCCGGCGTGAGCCTGAGGATCGTTGTCTGTGTGAAGTACGTGCCCGACGCCACTGGCGACCGGCAGTTCACCGAGGACTTGACCGTCAACCGTGACGACGTCGACGGCCTGCTGTCGGAGCTCGACGAGTACGCCGTCGAGCAGGCGCTGCAGATCTCCGAGAACTCGGACGACGACGTCGAGATCACCGTCCTGACGGTGGGCCCCGAGGACGCCAAGGACGCGCTGCGCAAGGCGCTGTCGATGGGCGCCGACAAGGCCGTCCACGTCGAGGACGACGACCTGCACGGCACGGACGTCATGGGCACCTCGCTGGTGCTCGCCAAGGCCATCGAGAAGGCCGGCTATGACCTGGTCGTCACGGGCATGGCGTCGACCGACGGCACCATGGGTGTCCTCCCGGCGATCCTGGCCGAGCGCCTGGGCGTCCCGCAGGTCACCCTGCTCTCCGAGGTCAAGGTCGAGGGCGGCACCGTGACCGGCCGCCGTGACGGCGACACCGCCAGCGAGCAGCTGGAGGCCTCCCTTCCGGCGCTCGTCTCGGTGACGGACCAGTCGGGCGAGGCCCGCTACCCGTCCTTCAAGGGCATCATGGCCGCGAAGAAGAAGCCGGTCGAGTCCTGGGACCTCGAGGACCTGGAGATCGAGGCCGACGAGGTCGGTCTCGAAGGCTCCTGGACCGCGGTCGACTCCGCCGCGCAGCGCCCGGCCCGCACCGCCGGCACGATCGTCAAGGACGAGGGCGAGGGCGGCAAGCAGCTGGCCGAGTTCCTGGCCGGCCAGAAGTTCATCTAAGGGCTTCGGCCACCCCTCGCTAGCCCCCAGACACCTCGCAATCGCAGGAGAGCAGTCCCATGGCTGAAGTTCTCGTCTACGTCGACCACGTGGACGGCGCCGTCCGCAAGCCCACCCTCGAACTGCTGACGCTGGCCCGCCGCATCGGCGAGCCCGTCGCCGTCGCCCTGGGCGCCGGTGCCGACGCCACCGCCGCGGTGCTCGCCGAGCACGGCGCGGTCAAGGTCCTCACCGCCGACGCCCCCGAGTTCACCGAGTACCTCGTCGTGCCGAAGGTGGACGCGCTCCAGGCCGCGTACGACGCCGTTTCCCCGGCCGCCGTGCTCGTCCCGTCCTCCGCCGAGGGCAAGGAGATCGCCGCGCGCCTCGCCGTGCGCATCGGCTCCGGCATCATCACGGACGCCGTGGACCTGGAGGCGGGTGACGAGGGTCCGGTCGCGACGCAGTCCGCCTTCGCGGCGTCGTTCACCACCAAGTCCCGCGTCTCCAAGGGCACCCCGGTCATCACCGTGAAGCCGAACTCGGCCGCCGTCGAGGCCGCCCCGGCCGCGGGCGCCGTCGAGGCGCTCGCCGTCACCTTCGGCGCCCTGGCCACCGGCACCAAGGTCACCGGCCGCACCCCGCGCGAATCGACCGGCCGTCCCGAGCTGACCGAGGCCGCGATCGTCGTCTCCGGCGGCCGCGGCGTCAACGGCGCCGAGAACTTCGGCATCATCGAGGAGCTCGCGGACTCCCTCGGCGCGGCCGTCGGCGCCTCGCGCGCCGCCGTCGATGCCGGTTGGTACCCGCACACCAACCAGGTCGGCCAGACCGGTAAGTCGGTCTCCCCGCAGCTCTACATCGCCTCCGGCATTTCGGGCGCGATCCAGCACCGGGCCGGCATGCAGACCTCGAAGACCATCGTGGCCATCAACAAGGACGCCGAGGCCCCGATCTTCGACCTCGTCGACTACGGCGTGGTCGGCGACCTCTTCACGGTCGTCCCGCAGCTGACCGCGGAGATCAAGGCTCGCCAGAGCTGACCGGCTGACCTGCGTTTCTCTTCGCAGCATCGCTTCTTCGGGGCCGTGTGGTGATTCTCACCACGCGGCCCCGAGTCGTTTGCCCGGGACGGCGGAGGGACCATTGACGGAGCGGAACCACGTGACTAAATTCTGCTATGCGGATCTAGGCTTCCGTGAAGCGGAAAAGAGGAGAGTGCACGATGGGTCAGCAGGAGAAGGTGGCGACGAGCCTCGCAGGCGCGGTCAGCGAGGGCATCAGCGCCTCCCTCGCGCCGGTGGACGCGGAGCTCGCGCGCCACTACCCGGGCGACCCCGGCACCCGGCAGCCCATCCACACCGTCTACGTGCCCGGTGACGTCTTCGCCGCCGACACCATCCGCTCCTGGGGCGACCAGGCCCTCGCCGCGCTCGACGAGCACGCTCCCGACGCCGCGACCTTCGCCGCGGTGCTCGGCATCTCCGACGAGCTGGCCGTACCGGTCTACGAACGCGTCCGCGCCAAGCTCCTGCGCGAGCCCGTCGAGGACCTCCGGGTCGACTTCGAGGACGGCTTCGGCGTCCGCTCCGACGAGGAGGAGGACCAGGCCGCGGCCCGTGCCGCCCGCCTCGTCTCGGAGGCCTTCGCCAACGGAACGAACGCGCCGTACATGGGCATCCGTATGAAGTGCATGGAAGCGAACGTCCGCGACCGTGGCATCCGCACCACCGACATCTTCCTCTCCGGTCTGCTGGAGCACGGCGGCCTGCCCGAGGGCCTCGTCCTGACGCTGCCGAAGGTCACCTACGCCGAGCAGGTCAGCGCCTTCGTCAAGCTGCTGGAGGCCTTCGAGGCCACCCGCGGCCTGCGCCCGGGCCGGATCGGCTTCGAGATCCAGATCGAGACCAGCCAGTCCATCCTGGCCTCCGACGGCACCGCCACGGTCGCCCGGATGATCGAGGCCGCGAAGGGCCGCGCCACCGGCCTGCACTACGGCACCTTCGACTACAGCGCCTGTGTCGGCGTCTCCGCCGCTTACCAGGCCAGCGACCACCCGGCCGCCGACCACGCGAAGGCGATCATGCAGGTCGCGGCGGCCGGTACCGGCGTGCGCGTGTCCGACGGCTCCACCAACGTGCTGCCGATCGGCACCACCGAGAAGGTCCACGAGGGCTGGAGGCTCCACTACGGGCTGACCCGCCGCGCCCTGGCCCGTGCCTACTACCAGGGCTGGGACATGCACCCGGCGCACCTGCCGACCCGCTACGCGGCCGTCTTCACCTTCTACCGCGAGGGCCTGCAGGCCGCCGCCGCGCGCCTGAAGGCGTACGTGGCCAGGATCGAGGGCGACGTGATGGACGAGCCCGCGACCGCCAAGGCCCTGGCCGGCTACCTGGTCCGCGGCCTCGACTGCGGCGCGGTGGGCCCCGACGAGGTCACCGCCCTGACCGGCCTCACCCGCGCCGAGCTCGACGCCTTCGCCATACCCCGCCGCTCGGCCACCCTGACCGCCACCGCCTGACCAGCACGGGCGCCCCG
The DNA here is from genome assembly GCF_042742535.1 of Streptomyces sp. NPDC058880. Taxonomy (NCBI): domain Bacteria; kingdom Bacillati; phylum Actinomycetota; class Actinomycetes; order Kitasatosporales; family Streptomycetaceae; genus Streptomyces; species Streptomyces sp. NPDC058880. The sequence continues at coordinate 323,478 of NZ_JBHYMC010000001.1, read as the reverse complement.
CCCCCGGACCGCTCTGGGGGCGGGGCGCCCGCGCCGCGACGCGTGCCAGGTGGGCCGGGGCCGGTGGGACGTCAGTCCGCCGGCGGGAGTTCTCCCGAGCCGCGGGGGATGAGACGGGTGGTCAGTTCCGTGCGGACCGGCGGCAGACCGGTGCCCGACAGGCGCTGGAAGAGGCGGTCCGTGGCCACCCGGCCGAGGGCCGCCGGATCCTGCGCGACCACCGTGACGCCCGGGCGCAACAGGTCCGCCAGCTCGAAGTCGTCGAAGCCGACCAGCGCCACCGGGCGTTCCAGGGGAGCCAGGACCCGTACCACGGTGACCGTCACCCGGTTGTTGCCGGCGAAGACGGCGGTCACCGGCTCCGGACCCGTGAGCATCGACCGCGCCGCCGCCGCGACCCGGCCGGGAGCCGTCGAGCCGAGCGACACCCAGGATCCGGCCACGGGGAGGCCCGCCTCCGCCATGGCGGCGTGGTAGCCGCGCAACCGCTCCGCCGCCGTGTGGATATGGGGGTGGTCACCGAGGAAGCCGATTCTGCGGTGGCCGCCCGCGATCAGGTGCGCGACACCGCCGCGCGCCCCGCCGTAGTTGTCCGACAGCACGACGTCGGTGTCGATCCCACCGGCCGGCCGGTCCACGAACACTGTGGCGACACCGGCCCGCATCTCCGGCTCCAAGTAACGGTGGTCGTTCCCGGCCGGGATCACGATCAGGCCGTCCACCCGGCGGGCGCACAGCGCGAGCGCCAACTCCCGCTCCCGGTCCGGGTCTTGCGCACTGGAGCCGTTGACGAGCAGCGCCCCGTGCGCGCGGGCGACTTCCTCAACGGCCCGGTTCAGCGGACCGTAGAAGGGATCGGCCAGGTCTTCCAGGACCAGACCGACGGTGGCGGTACGGCCCTTGCGGAGCACCCGCGCGCTGTCGTTGCGGCGGAATCCCAGGGCCTCGATGGCCTCCTGGACCCGCTTCTCCGTCTCGGGGGTGACGCCGGGCTCGCTGTTGACCACCCGGGACACCGTCTTCAGGCCGACACCCGCCCTGGCGGCCACGTCCTTCATGGTCGGCCGGCTGCCGTAGCGGGGGTCGGACGGGCGGCGGTTGTGGGGCACTGTCGCGATTCCTCCCTAGCTGCCCGGGCGGGCGCGCGGGCCGTGACCTCGAGGATAAGCACTCGGCCGATAGTGAGGTTTCCGTGACAGGGTGGGGCGGGCAAGCCACTGGGGGCTTCGGACGAGCCATGGGGAGAGGGGTAGACGTGATTGTCTGGATCAACGGTACGTTCGGCGCCGGGAAGACCAGCACGGCCCGTGAACTGACCGGAATCCTCCCGGACAGCACGCTGTTCGACCCGGAGCTCATCGGTGACGCGCTGCGGCTGCTGCTTCCGCCCAAACGGCTGGCCGAGGTGACCGACTACCAGGACCTGCCCAGCTGGCGGCGGCTGGTGGTGGAAACGGCCGCGGCGATGCTGGCCGAGGTGGGCGGGGTGCTCGTGGTCCCGATGGCGCTGTTGCAGCAGGAGTACCGGGACGAGATCTTCGGCGGGCTGGCAGCCCGGCGGATACCGGTACGGCATGTGCTGCTCGCGCCTGCTGAAACGATCCTGCGCAAGCGCATCGAGACCCGCACGGAACCGGGGGCCCCCGAGGACGTGGACATCCGGGTCCGACAGTGGGCCTACGACCACATCCCCGCCTACCAGGAGGCCCTCGGTTGGCTCACCGGCGACGCGCACGTCATCGACAACGGTCCCCTGACCGTGCGGGAGACCGCCGAGCGCATCGCCGAAGCCGTCCGCTCCGAGACCGCCCGGGTCTGCGACATCGTGCAGACCCCGGAGCCCACGCGGGAGACCGTGGCGGCCGGGGTGCTGCTCTTCGACGAGCGCGACCGGGTACTGCTGGTGGATCCGACGTACAAGGCCGGCTGGGAGTTCCCGGGAGGCGTCGTGGAGGCGGGCGAGGCACCCGCCCGCGCCGGAGTACGGGAGGTCGCCGAGGAGTTGGGCCTCGTACTGGACCGGGCGCCGGGGCTCCTCGTCGTCGACTGGGAACGCCCGCAGCCCCCCGGCTACGGAGGGCTGCGCCTGCTCTTCGACGGCGGCCGCCTCCCGGAAGAAACGGCGGCTCGCCTCCGCCTGCCCGGTCCCGAACTGCGGGCCTGGCGCTTCGTGACCGAGACCGAGGCCGCGGAGCTGCTGCCGCAGCACCGCTACGAACGCCTGCGCTGGGCCCTGCGCGCCCGGGAACGGGCCCGCCCCCTGTACCTGGAGGCGGGCGTCCCCACCGGCTGAGGCAGCCCCTCTTCCGCGGGCTCGGTCGGCCGCCCGCGTGCCCCGTGCCGTCGCCGCTCACTCGCCCCGGGCCGGGGCTCAGGCGGCTCCGGCCGCAGCATCGGCCAGGACGGAGGCGGTGTCCACCGTCAGGGGGTCCCCGTGGCCGAAGCAGGCGACCGACGGCGCGAGCCCGGCCAATCGCCGGAAGGACTCCACGGCCCGGCCACGGTCGACGTTGAACACCCCCAACATCGGCGGACCGACGGCGGCGATGCAGTCCCCCGCGAACAGCACGCCGTGGCGCGGCAGGTGGATGCCGATGCTGCCGTCGGTGTGGCCCGGGGCGTGCACCACGTACGCCCCGTCCCCGAACTCCAGCGCGTCCCCGTCCTCCAACTCCCGGTCGACCCGTGTGGGCGGGGCCTCAGGGACGGTCAGACCGTGCTCGTACAACGGGATCTCCCACTCCAGCAGCACCGGTTCGGGGACGGGCCGCTCACCCCGGACCACCGGAGCGTCCAGCCGGTGCGCGAACACCGACGCCCCCCAGCGGGCCGCGAGTTCACGGGCCGCGCCCACGTGGTCGCGGTGGCAGTGCGTCAGCACGATCCGCCGCAGGTGCTCGGGCAGCAGCCCGAGCGAACGTATCGCCCCCTCGATCTCCGCCGCGGATCCGGCGTGACCCGCGTCGACGAGGGTCAGCGCCTCGCCGTCCCGCCAGAGATAGGCCTGACCGATGGGGAAGCGGAGCATGTGGAGCCGGTTCGGGAGTACGTCGACAAGGTCCATGCCGTGAACGTACGGGCGCCCCGCCGCCCCGGGCAGGCGGCTTCACCATGAGCGAAGCACGCCCGGGGCGGAAACGCGGCGGCCGGCACCGCCCGGATCAGGCGCGCCTGGACTCCGCGTAGTTCACGAGGAAGAGGGCCTCGGCCACCGACAGGCGCTCCAGCTCCTCCGGCGACACGCTTTCGTTGACCGCGTGGATCTGCGCCTCCGGCTCGCTCAGCCCGATCAGCAGCATCTCCGCCCGCGGGTACAACGACGTCAGCGTGTTGCACAGCGGAATCGACCCGCCCATGCCGCTGATCTGCATCTCCTGGCCGGGGTAGGCGGCCTCCAGGGCCGTGCGCATCGACGCGTACGCCGGGCTGCCGGTGTCCGCCCGGAAAGGCTGGCCCTGCCCGACGACCTCCAGTTCGAGGCGGGCCTTCCACGGCGTGTGCGCCTCGAGATGGGCCTGGAGCAGCTTGATGGCCTGCGCGGTGTCCACGCCCGGCGGCACGCGCAGGCTGATCAGGGCGCCCGCGCTCGCGTGCACCGAGGGCGTCGCGCCGACGACCGGCGGGCAGTCGATGCCGAGGACGGTGACGGCCGGGCGGGCCCACAACCGGTCGGCGACGGTGCCCTCGCCGATCAGCTCGACACCCTCCAGGACCTTCGCGTCGGCGCGGAAGTCCGCCTCCGGGTACTGCAGGCCCTCCCACACCGCGTCCGAGGCGAGGCCGTCCACGGTCGTTGATCCGTCCGCGGCGCGCAGCGAGTCGAGCACCCGGATCAGCGCGGCCAGCGCGTCGGGCGCGGCGCCGCCGAACATGCCGGAGTGCAGGTTGCCGCCCAGCGTGTCGATCTTCACCTTGAGCAGGCACATGCCGCGCAGGGTGGCGGTCACGGTCGGCAGGCCGAGACGGAAGTTGCCCGCGTCGCCGATGACGATGGCGTCGGAGGTCAGCAGCTCGGGGTGGGCCTGCGCGTACTGCTGGAGGCCGCCCGTCCCCTGCTCCTCGGAGCCCTCGACGATGACCTTCACACCGACCGGCACACCGCCGTTGGCCTTCAGGGCGCGCAGCGCGAGCAGGTGCATGATGAACCCGCCCTTGCAGTCGGCCGCACCGCGTCCATACCAGCGGCCCTGGCGCTCGGTCAGTTCGAAGGCCGGGGAGATCCAGGCGGCGTCGTCCAACGGCGGCTGCACGTCGTAGTGGGCGTAGAGCAGGACCGTCGGCGCGCCCTCGGGGCCCGGCAGGAAGCCGTACACCGACTGGGTGCCGTCAGGGGTGTCGAGCAGCGCCACGTCCCCGAAGCCCTCGGCGCGCAGGGCGTCGGCGACCCAGTTCGCCGCGGCCTCGCTCTCGCTTTGCGGGAACTGCGCCCAATCCGCCACCGACTGGAAGGCCACCAGCTCGGTCAGCTCCCGCTTCGCGCGGGGCATCAGCGAGGCGATGGTCTCGGCGATCGGATTCTGGGACATGGGCACGCTCCTTTTGGGTGCGACGTTGTATCCGTGTACGCGTCCCGCGCAGGTGCGGGGCGTGCGTATGCCGGGTACGGCAAAAGACAGTCCCGATCCTCGCACAGCGGGGGTGGGGCGGCGTCTCGCCGTAGGATTTCCCCGGCATCGGAGCAACCGGGTGATCAGGAGCAGCAACACATCGTGAGCAGCGACGACGACGTACGCGACGCAGGTGCGGAGCAAGGCGCAGGCATGGGCGCGGACGCGGACGCGGACGCAGACGCAGGCGCAGGCGTGGGCACGAGCAAGGGCGCGGGCCCGGCCGGGCAGGGGGCGGACGACGAGGTGGCCGGGGCATCCGGCGAGGTGTGGGACGTGGTCGTGGTGGGCGCGGGGCCGGCCGGTTCCTCGGCCGCGTACGCGGCAGCCACGGCGGGGCGCCGCGTCCTGCTGCTGGAGAAGGCCGTACTGCCCCGGTACAAGACGTGCGGCGGGGGCATCATCGGCCCCTCGCGCGACGCGCTCCCGCCGGGCTTCGTCCTGCCCCTCAAGGACCGTATCCACGCGGTCACCTTCTCGATGGACGGCAAGCTGGCCCGCACCCGGCGCTCGAAGCACATGCTGTTCGGGCTCATCAACCGGCCCGAGTTCGACGCCGGCCTGGTCGCGGAGGCGGAGAAGGCGGGCGCCACCGTCCGTACGGGAACCGCCGTGACCCGCGTGGAGCAGCACGGGGCGGCCGTGCCCGACCGGCGGACCGTCGCGGTGGTGCTGGCCGACGGGGAGACCGTCCTGGCGCGTGCCGTGGTCGGTGCGGACGGCAGCGCGAGCCGGATCGGCGCGCACGTGGGTGTCGAGATGGACCAGGTGGACCTCGGCCTGGAGGCAGAGATCCCCGTCCCCGCGACGGTGGCGGAGGACTGGAAGGGACGGGTGCTGATCGACTGGGGCCCGCTGCCCGGCAGTTACGGCTGGGTCTTCCCCAAGGGGGACACCCTCACCGTCGGGGTGATCTCGGCCAAGGGCGAAGGGGCCGCGACCAAGCGGTACCTGGACGACTTCATCGCCCGGCTCGGACTCGCCGGCTTCGAACCGGCCGTCTCCTCCGGGCATCTGACCCGGTGTCGCAAGCCGGACTCGCCGCTCTCCCGCGGTCGGGTCCTGGTGGCCGGTGACGCGGCCGGACTGTTGGAGCCGTGGACCCGTGAGGGCATCTCCTTCGCGCTGCGCTCGGGGCGGCTCGCGGGGGAGTGGGCCGTGAAGATCGCCGAGGCGCAGGACGCGGTGGACGCCCGCCGCCAGGCCCTCAACTACGCCTTCGCGGTGAAGGCGGGGCTGGGGGCAGAGATGGGGGTCGGCAAGCGGATGCTGACCGTCTTCGAGGCCCGGCCGGGGTTGCTGCACGCTGCGATCACAGGGTTCCGTCCGGCGTGGCGGGCCTTCGCCCGCATCACGCGCGGCGCCACGACCCTGGCCGACATGGTGCGTACCTCTCCGCTGGCGCGCAGGGCCCTGCACGCGCTGGACGCGCGGCAGGCAGCGGCCCGGACCGGCAACCGCGCGTAGGCCCGGTCTGCCCGCGGATTCCGCCGGCGGACGGTGCCGGGCACCAGGTGCGCCGTCCGGCCGGCGTTGCGCCCGCCGGGTGGCGCGTCCCGCGTGTGGCGCGGGCCTGGGGGCCGGCGCCGCACGGTGCTTCCCCCGGCCCTGCGGGGCATGGCGTCCGGATCCGGGCGGACATGCCCCGGGCCGGGCGCCGGATCCGGGGGTGGGAGAGCAGTCGTTGCCGGGCTGAGGGCTGAGGGCTGAGGGCTGAGGGCTGAGGGCCGCCCGGCCACCTGCGTCCGGCGCCGGGCTCCGAGGCCCCCGAGGCCGGCCCGCGCGGTTTCAGCTCGATGCCGGGACGATCCGGAAGACGGGGTGGTCGCCGGCGACCGCCTGGAGCTCCGCGTCCGACGCCTTCGCGTCGACGCCGCGGAAGAACCGGTCTACCTCCCAGCCCCACTTCTCCAGGTAGGCGCGCAGGATCGCGGCCTTCTCCACCGGGTCGGTGATCTCGACGGCGGTGAACGCACGTACCTTGCGCCCCACTCGCAGCTCACCCCCGCCCGCGGCCCTCATGTTGCGGACCCACTGGGAGTGGCCGCGGGCCGAGACGAGGTACTCCCCGCCCGCGTAGCGGTGCGGATTGACCGGGATGCGCTGCATCTTGCCCGACGTACGCCCGCGCACGGCGAGCTCGGCGCTGCCGGCCAGGCTGATACCGAAGCGGGCCAGCTTCCCCAGGAGGGAGTTGAAGCGGGCGGCGAAAGGGCCGGCCTGGGCGTAGTACGGGGTGCTGGGCGCGTTCACGGGGACCTCCGGCCGTCTTCGGCATCGCCGTCTTCTGCGTTACGAGAGCACTGCTCTTGCTGAGCCAGTGTGCATCGGATCGGTGCACCAGAGCAAGAGCAGTGCTCTCTCAGTGGAGCGGTGGACTGATTCCTGGGCAGTGCTCCGCCGCGTGGCACACTGGCTCCCATGAACACCGTGCGAGGGGCCAGGGAACGGGCCCGCATCGAGGTCGCCGCCGCCATCAAGGACGAGGCGCGCCGCCGGCTCGCGGCCGAGGGGGCCGCCAAACTCTCCCTCCGCGCCGTCGCCCGCGAGCTCGGCATGGTCTCCTCCGCGCTCTACCGCTATTTCCCGAGCCGCGACGAGTTGCTGACCGCGCTCATCATCGACGCGTACGACAGCCTCGGTTCGGCCGCCGAGGCAGCCGATGCCCGCGCCCTCGCCGCCGGCGCCGCGCCCCGCGGCCGTTGGATCGCCGTGTGCGAGGCCGTCCGCGCGTGGGCGCTGGAGCGTCCCCACGAATACGCCCTCGTCTACGGCTCCCCGGTACCCGGCTACAGCGCCCCCGCCGATACCGTCGGACCCGCCTCCCGGGTCGGCAACGTCCTGATCGGCGTCGTCCGAGCCGCCTACGAGGGGCGCGGTCTCGCCCTCCCCCCGCTGCCGCCCGCCCTCGGCCCCGAAGCGGCCCGGATGGCCGCCGACTTCGCCGAGGGCCTGCCCCCGGAGGTCGTCGCCGCCCTTGTCGCCGCCTGGGCGCAGCTGGCCGGGCTCGTGTCCTTCGAGCTGTTCGGCCAGTTCAACGGCGTCGTCGAGGAACGGTCCGCCTTCTTCACGCACGCGGCCGGCCAACTGGCGCACGGGGTCGGTCTTCCGGTCGTATGACAGCAGGGCGTGCGAGGAGTGTGCTCCCGCGGGAATTCACGTGATGGGGCGATGGCTCGCTCGCCTGTTCCTCGGGCCAATGCGGGAGGTTCAGCCTTGAACGACGGGCCGCCCGTCTAGTGTTCGTCGAGTCCCCCGCAGAGCCTCCACCGGAGGAAACGTTCATGCCTCGCGCCGAGAAGGCCCTGTACGCCGTCCTGGCCACCCTCCTCCTGGCCGCGCCGGCGCCGTCCGTCGGCGCGCCGCCGCGCGAAGCATCCGCCGGGCCCGCTCCCGCCGCCGCCCCGGCGCCCGGTCCGCCTCCCACACCCCGGATGCCCGGTGTGCGGGGCCTGGAGATCGCCGTCCCCGCGTACGTGATGGCGGACGACCGGATGCTGGCCGACCTCACCGCCACCGCCCCGGCCCCTTCCGTGGTCGTCCTGAACCCGGGCAACGGCGACGCCCCCTTCGGTGCTCCCTGGCGGGCCCGCGCCGACGCGCTCCGTGCCCGCACCACCTCCACCGGTGAGCGGACCAAGGTGCTCGGGTACGTCCACACCGACCACGGCAACCGCGAGATCGCCGCCGTCAAGGCCTCCGTCGACAACTACCTCAAGACGCCCGACGGCCGTCTCCACGTCGACGGCATCTTCTTCGACGTCGTCAGCCGCGACTGCGGACCCGACAACGCAACCCGCGACCACTATGCCGAGCTGCGCCGCTACGTCCAGGACACCATGAACGCCGCGGACCCGGACGTCCCCGACCTGGTGGTCAACAACCCCGGCACGGCCATAGCCGACTGCTACCTGGAGCCCGCCCACCGCACCGCCGACGTCTTCGTCACCTACGAGGACACCTACGCCGCCTACACCGCAGCCGGATGGCTCGGCGGCAACGTCTTCGACCACGACTCCGGCTACCGTCCCGGCACCGAACTCGACCCGAGCGGAACGGCCTTCTGGCACCTGGTCCACGGTGTCCCGGGCGACGCCGCGATGCGCGCCACCCTCCGCACGGCCTTCGACCGCGGCGCGGGCTACGCCTACGCGACCGACACGGTCATGCCCAACCCCTGGAACGCGGGCCCGACCTGGCAGTACGGCGCGCAGACCGGCTACGCGGCCACCCTCGGCTAGGACGTCCCGCCGCCGCGGCGGCCGGCGCGGTCGCCCGCGGCCGGGGTCAGCGGTAGTCGTCCGGGTGGCCCTGCATCCAGGTGTTGATCTTGTCGCGCGTGCCGATCAGCAGCGTCTGGTGCGCCTTGAGGTTCCCGAAAGTCCGGTCGCCGCCGAGCTCCGCATCGAGCTTCGCGATCAGCGCGATCGGTTCGGGGAAGTGCCCGGGGCCCTTCGGGTCCGCCTTCATCGCCGCGTCCAGGCGGTGGAGTTCGTCGTGGACCCGCCCGAGGAAGTAGGCGCAGTCGGCCGGCGTGCACGCGTCGTTCAGCGTCGCCTGGAGCCCGGCGAAGGCGTCCCGGACCTTCTCCGGCGGGGTCCCGGGAAGGGTGGAGGCGCCCGGTCCGCCGCTCGCCGGGGGCGCTGACGGGACGGGGGGCGTCGCGGCGGCGGAGGCCGACTCCGCCGGGGGCGCCGTGGATACCGAAGGCGTGGCCGGCGTGGCCGGCGTAGCCGGATCCGCGTCGCAGGAGACCGCGAACCCTGCCAGGAACACCGCGGCCACCGCCGCGCCGCGCCATGTGGAACCGAACATCCGCCACCCCCGTGATCGTCGAGGAAGTGACCATAACCGCTCGTCCGGGAGGCCTCCCAGCCGGGGCACAGGCGGGAGGCCGGGCGGGAGGCCGGGAGGGGACGCCGGCCGGCGCCCGGCCGCCCGCTCCGGCCGCCGGTCAGATTCCGGCCGTCTCCGTCCACAGCGCGGCCAGCGACAGGTCGCCCGTCACCCCAGGACCCGCCAGGGGCAGCCGGTTCCACAGTGCCGCGTACAGCCAGGCGGCCTCGCCGGTCACCTCGCAGTCGACCGGATCGCCCAGGTCGCCCGGCACCGTGCGCGGCGGTGCCGGAGACAGGTGCACGGTCCACACCGCGCCCGTGTCCGCGGCCCGGATCCGCACGGTCCGCGGCTCCGGGGTCCGCACCCGGCTGCGCGGCCGCGCGTGGAAGCCGGTGAGCAGTTCCTCCACCCCGTCCTCCGCGAACTCCGGCGCCGGCGGCGAGAAGGCGACCCCCAGCGCGCTCTCCGCGTCCAGCCGGTGCACGGTGGTCTCATGGGCCTGACGCCGGGCCCAGAACGCCAGCGGCGAGGGCGGAGCGGTCGGCAGGAAGGTCCAGCACTGCACGTCGGCCGGGGCGTCGGTCAAGGTCCGCACCAGGTCGGCGTGGCCCTCCCGGAACCAGGCCAGGAGCTCGCCGCCGACCAGTTCCGGTGCTTGCGGCAGGCCCATCGGCTCCAGCTGCCGCTCCGCGACGTACCCCGTCGCCCAGCGGTGCACCGCTCCGGTGTGCCGCAGCAGGTCGGTGACGTGCCAGCCCGGACAGGAAGGGACGAGGGCGTCCGTACCGGCCCGTTCGGCCGCTTCGGCGAGCAGCTCGCCCTCCCGGGCGAGGGTCTTCACGTATTCAGTGATCTCCATACCGGGAGTCTCGCAGCCCCGGCACCGACAATGGAGGGGTGGACGGGGAACTCTTTCCGCGCGAGCGGACCGTGATCGCCCCCGGCGCGGTGCACGTGCCCGACTGGCTCGGCACCGGCCGGCAGGACGAGCTGCTGGCGGCCTGCCGCGAGTGGGCCCGCCCGCCGGCCGGCCTGCGCACGGTACGCACCCCGGGCGGCGGGGCGATGACCGCCCGGCAGGTGTGCCTGGGCCTGCACTGGTACCCGTACGGTTACGCCCGTACCGCCGTCGACGGCGACGGCGCACCGGTCAAGCCGATGCCGGACTGGCTCGCCGACCTCGGTCGGCAGGCGGTGGCCGCCGCCTACGGGGTGGCGCCCGACCCGGGTGCGGCCGCCTACGACATCGCGCTGATCAACTTCTACCGCGGGGACTCCCGCATGGGCATGCACCGCGACGCGGAGGAGAAGTCCCCGGCGCCGGTGGTCTCCCTCAGCCTCGGCGACAGCTGCCTCTTCCGCTTCGGGAACACCGGTACCCGCGGGCGTCCGTACCGGGACGTCGAGCTGCGCAGCGGGGACCTGTTCGTCTTCGGCGGCCCCAGCCGGTCGGCCTACCACGGGGTGCCGAAGGTGCTGCCGGGCACGGGTCCGCGGACGCTGGGGCTGACCGGGCGGCTCAACATCACGCTGCGGGTCGGCGGGCTCGGCTGAGGGGCGGCGTCCTCCGCCCTCCGATCATGCGAGGATCGATGCCATGAACGGCAACGGGGCCCCGCAGAGGGTGGGGGACGCGACCACGCCATCGGTGTCGAGCGCGGGGGCGCGGACCAGGCTGGAACGGGGTCGCGGTGCGCTCGGTCCGGCGCTGGAGCTCGTCCACACCGGTCGCGCCCCCACCCGTGCGGTCCTGACGGCCGAGCTGGGGGTCACCCGCGCCACCGCAGGCGCGGTCGCGGCCGAGCTGGAGGCGCTCGGGCTGATCCGGGTCGATTCCCGCCCCGGGGCCTCGGGCGGTACGGGCGGCGGCCAGGGCCGTCCCTCGCACCGGCTCTCGGTGGCCGAGGACGGGCCGGTGGCGCTCGCCGCCCAGGTGCACTCGGACGGCTTCCGGGCCGCCCTGGTCGGGCTCGGTGGCCGGATCGTGGCCACCGCACCGGGCAAGGTCACCGTCTCCGCGGATCCGGCGCAGGTGCTCGGCGCGGTCGTCCAGGCGGGCGCGGAACTGCTCGCGGACAGCGGCCGCCGCTGCGTCGGCGCAGGGCTGGCGGTCCCGTCGGCCGTCGCCGAGCCGGACGGCACGGCTCTGAACCCGCTGCACCTGGCCTGGCCGGCCGGTTCCCCGGTACGGGACATCTTCGCGGAGTGCGTGAAGGCCGCCGGGATCGACGGCCCGGCTCTCACCGGGAACGACGTCAACCTCGCGGCGCTCGCCGAGCACCGGCACGGCGCCGGGCGCAGCGCACAGCACCTGCTGTGCGTGGCCACCGGGCACCGCGGCGTCGGCGGCGCCCTGGTGTTGGACGGCCGCCTGCACAGCGGCAGTTCGGGGCTGGCCCTGGAGGTCGGCCACCTCACCGTGAATCCCGAGGGGCGGGCCTGCCACTGCGGCGGCCGCGGCTGCCTGGACGTGGAGGCGGACCCGCTGGCCTTCCTGACCGCGGCGGGCCGCAGCCCCGGCCCCGAGGTGTCGCTGTTGCAGCAGGCCCGTGACCTGCTGCGCGAGCAACCCGAGGAACCGGCGGTACGTGCGGCCGTGCAGGAGCTGATCGACCGGCTCGGCCTGGGCCTCGCGGGGCTGGTGAACATCCTGAACCCGGACCGGATCATCCTGGGCGGGCTGCACCGGGAACTGCTCCACGCGGACCCGGAGCGGCTCCGCGCGGTCGTCGCGGACCGCAGTCTGTGGGGACGCAGCGGTGGTGTGCCGATCCTGCCGTGCACGCTGGACCACAACAGCCTGGTCGGCGCGGCGGAACTGGCCTGGCAGCCGGTGCTCGACGACCCCCTGGGAGCCCTCGCCTAGGACATCACGGCCCGGGAGCGCTCCCGTCGGGGAAGACGGTCAGCCGGGGTGCACGGCCACCGGTGAGGGCACCGCCAGCGCCGCCGGGGCGGAGCCGGGATCGAGGGCCACGACCAGCGTGCGCGCGGGCTCCCGTACCGGCCTGGCCGCGATCGAGACCGGGCGCTGCGGTGCCACCGGCGCGGGCGCCGCCGTCAGGGAGAACCAGACCACCTTGCCCGGTCCGTCGGGCCGTTCACGGACCCCCCAGGCCTGGCTGAGGGCCGCCACGAGGGCGAGCCCGCGTCCGCAGGTCTCCAGCGGTCCGGCCTGCGCCGGGCGTAGCACGGGAAGCCGCGGATCGCTGTCGATGACCGAGACCGTGAGCCGGCCGAGCCGCAACTCGATCTCGACGACGCAGGTCTTGTCCGGCTGTGCGTGGCGGTGGACGTTGCTCAACAACTCCGTCACGCCGAGCGTGGCGACGTCGATGAGCGGATCGAGCTGCCAGTGGCGCAGCTGGGCCGAGACGATTCTGCGGATCTGGCCGATCCGCGACGGCAAGGCCTGCAGTTCGACGACGCAGTGCCTGCGGGAATGACTGATCACGGCTGCGACTCCCCGACATGAGTGTTACGGGTGCTGCACCCTCGGTAATCCTCCACCAGGGTCACCCACGGTGCCGCGCAGTGCAACCGAACGCGATCGAAAGCGATCCGCATAGATACCCAAAGTGACTATTTGTGCAGGTGGGAGAGGTACATTGCGAAAGGAGAAGGCGAAGCGGAACCATGAAGGAGCACGGCGCATGAGCACCACCGGCACCACCGACATCACAGGCAACCCCGGCACCGGGACCGGCACCGGGGCGACCGCCACGACCGTCGACGTCGACCGCAGTGACGCGGACTACCGCGCCTGGCTCAAAGAGGCCGTGCGCAAGGTTCAGGCCGACGCGAACCGCTCGGCGGACACGCACCTGCTGAAGTTCCCGCTGCCCGAGGCATGGGGCATCGACCTCTACCTCAAGGACGAGTCCACGCACCCGACGGGCTCCCTCAAACACCGCCTCGCGCGCTCGCTGTTCCTCTACGCCCTGTGCAACGGCTGGGTACGGCCGGGCCGCCCCGTCATCGAGGCATCGTCCGGCTCGACCGCCGTTTCCGAGGCGTACTTCGCCAAACTGATCGGCGTCCCGTTCATCGCCGTCATGCCGCGCACGACCAGCCCGGAGAAGTGCCGCCTGATCGAATTCCACGGCGGCGCATGCCACTTCGTGGACGACCCGATGAAGATGTACGAGGAATCGGCGGAGCTCGCCGCCCGCACCGGCGGGCACTACATGGACCAGTTCACCTACGCGGAGCGGGCCACCGACTGGCGCGGGAACAACAACATCGCCGAGTCCATGTACCAGCAGCTCAGGCTGGAGCGCTTCCCCGAGCCCGCCTGGATCGTCGCGACCGCCGGCACCGGCGGCACCTCGGCCACCATCGCGCGCTACGTGCACTACATGCAGCACGACACCCGCATCTGTGTCCCGGACCCGGAGAACTCCTGCTTCTTCGAGGGCTGGACCCGCAACGACCCGGACGCCAGGAGCGATTGCGGCTCGCGCATCGAGGGCATCGGCCGCCCGAGGATGGAGCCGAGCTTCGTACCCGGCGCCATCGACCGGATGATGAAGGTCCCGGACGCGGCGAGCGTCGCCGCCTGCCGCGCGCTGGAGACGGCCATAGGGCGCAAGGCGGGCGGCTCGACCGGCACCGGCCTCTGGAGCGCCCTGAAGATCGTTTCGGAGATGGTGGCGGAGGGCCGTACCGGAAGCGTCGTCACGCTTCTGTGCGACCCGGGCGACCGCTACCTCGACAAGTACTACTCCGACGCATGGGTGGCGGCGCAGGGGCTCGACCTCGCCCCCTACGCCGAGACCCTCGACACACTGCTGACGACCGGCGTCTGGCGCGAACCGGCCGCCTGAGACCCCCACGGGGCGTCCTGGGCGCTGCCCCACTCCCACATGCTGTGCACCACCGGTTCCAGGGCGCGGCCCCGGCCGGTGAGGACGTAGCGGACCCGGGGAGGCCAGCCGGGGATGCGGTGGCGCTCGATGACGCCCACCCGGGTCAACTGGGCCAGCCGGTCCGAGAGGACCTTGTCCGACAGTGCGGGCAGGGCGGCGGACAGCTCGGAGTACGTGGCCCGGCCGCGGCGCAGGAACTCCCGCAGGACCAGGGGCGTCCACCGGCCGGCCAGCGCGGCGAGGGTGACGTCGACCGGGCAGTGTGGCGCACCGGCCGGCGGGACGAGGGTGCCGTCCGGGCAGTCCGCCAGCGCGCCCTGCGCCGGGAAGCCGTCCGCCGCCGGGCTGTCCGCTGCCGGGCTGTCCGCAGACGGGCAGCGCCGGCCGTCCAGGGCGTCCTCCGGCGCGTGTCCAACCGTTTGGTGAGTCACGAAAGCCCCTCATAGCGTCCATGGCGAACAGCCCGCCCGCATACCTTCAGGGGGCCCTTGTGCGCATCCATCATCTCAACTGCGGTTCACTCCGGACGATTCCACCGCTCGGGACACCGCTCCGGACACCGCACCCGGCCGGCGCCGCGCACCGCGCGCTGCCCGCCGTCTGCCACTGCCTGGTCATCGAGACGGACACCGACGGACCGGTCCTGGTCGACACCGGGCTCGGCACCGCCGACCTGCGGCAGCCCGACCGGGCGCTGGGCGCGGACTGGGTGGCCTACGCCGAGCCCGTGCTGGATCCGCGGGAAACCGCATTGCACCAGCTCGCCCGCCTCGGGTACGAGCCGCGGGACGTGCGGCACATCGTCGTCACCCACCTGCACCGGGACCACACGGGAGGGCTGGCGGACTTCCCCCACGTGCGGGTGCACGTGCACCCCGACGAGTACCGGGCCGTCACCGACCCGGCGGCCGTGCACCACCGGCACAGCCTCGACCGCTTCATGTCCGAGCACCGGGCGCACGGCCCGCTGCTGACCCCGGCGACCGCGGACGGACGCACGACATGGTTCGGCTTCCCGGGTGTGGCGCGACCGCAGGGTATGGGGTGCGCGTTGTTGCTGGTGCCGCTGCCCGGTCACTCGGCCGGACACGCGGGCGTGGCGGTCCGCGACGACGACGGCCGCTGGCTGCTGCACGCGGGCGACGCGTACACCCATCACGCGGAACTCGAACAGACCCCGCCGCTCGCCCACCCCGTCTTCGAACCGGTCCAGCAGGGCGCGCAGACGGACGCCGCGGCGCGCATCGCGACCCGCGACCGGCTGCGCGACCTCGTCCGCGACCACGGCGACGAGGTCACCGTCTTCAGCGCCCACGACCCGTGGGAGTACGCCCGTCTCGCCGCCGTCACCGGCCGCTCCAACGGCGGGCGCTGAGGCGGGCGTCCAGGGTGCGCACCGCCGTCCGGAACGAGTGGCCCAGGCCCGGGCGGGCGGCCGTCAGGGCCAGCCGGAACCCGGTCGGACCGTCCGCGGCGAAGGTCCAGCGGACGTGCGTGCCCGAGCCGGCCGGAGCAAGCCGCCACTCCTCCAGCAGGGCACGGACGCCGGGGGCGTTGGTCGTGTCGACCCGGTACGCGTAACGCCGTTCGGGCTCCGCAGCCATGATCGTCTCCTGCATGCGCACCCCTCCCAGCAGCCTGATCTCGCGGCCCGCTCCGCCGCGCGCGGGGCGGGCCAGCGTCACCGCCCTGAACCAGTGCGGCCAGTCGGCCACTTCGCGGGCGAGCGCCCGGTACACGGCTTCGGGCGGCGCCGCGGCCTCGGCGGCGAACACCAGCCGGACGGGCGCGTCGTCGATGAAGTCCAGCTCCACCGGGCGGAGTCGGCGATCCATGGGCGATACCTCCGGGAGCGGTGATCGGGACGGACGTGCGCGTCACCATAGCCGTGCGTCCACGAGATGTCCGCTGCGATCCGCCCACGATGTCTCCGCTCGCTGTCTTGCCCGATTTCCCCGTGACTGTCCCGCGTTCTCCCCGCATTCCCCTCGCACGGCGGTTCCCCCGTACGGGGCCTGGGCAGGACCCCCGCCGCGCGGGATCCTGGAGCGGCCGCAGCCCCCCGCGAGCGGAGGCCTCCGTGCCCGACCGCCCCCAGCCCGACCCGCCTCCCGCCCTCGAACTCCTCGTCCATGGTGTCGCCGGAGCATCCCCGGCCGAACTGCTCGGCGACCCGCGCACCGTCCGCGTCACGGGCGACTCCACCGCGGCCGTGTTCCGCCGCGCCGAGGACGCCGATGCCGAAGCCCACCCCGAGCGGTACGCGGGACTGCCCGTCCCCGAGGCCTACTGCTGGTCCCGGCTCACCTCCGGCAACGGAGCCCGCGCCCTGTGGCTGCTGCTCCTGCCCTTCATGGTCGTCAACCTCGCCCACTGGGCCCGGCCGGCCGGGCCCGCCGACGCCCCCGCGCCGCGCGCGGTGCGCACCTACGGAGTCCTCGTACGGATCCTCGCGCTCAGCCTGACCGTCCTGCTGATCGCGGCCGCCTGCGAGGTCGCGCTCGACCTCGCCGCCTGGCAGTGCGCGGGCTCCGCGACCTGCACCGCGCCCGACTCCCGGCTCGGCTTCCTCGCCCCCGACGGCGGCGGCTGGTGGTCGCAGCCCGGGCGCCGCCTCGCCCTCGGCGCGCTGGTCCCCACCGCGCTGACCGGACTGCTCTGGTTCCTGTCGAACCGCACCTGGAGCGCCTACGAATCCCAGCCGCCGCCCGCCGGGGCCGCCGACCCGGACACCGCCTGCGACACCGCGCCCGCGCTCGGCCGCCCCGGGTTCTGGTACGGGCGCCGTATCGTCGCCCGGCTGCGAGCCGCGCACACCGCGGCCGGGCTGCTCACCGTCGCGGTGGCCGTCTCCGCACCCACCGCCGCCCAGGACCGCCGGGCCGCGGTGACCTCCCCCGCCCTCGAACTCCTCGGCTGGATCACCCAGACCCTCCTCGCGGCCGGGGCCGTCACCGTCGCCTGGGTCGTCTGCCGGCGCGGACGCACCGAAGCCCGACCCGACCACCGCCTCGACCGGGCCGCCGTCAGCCTGCTCCCCGGCGCCGCCTTCGCCCTGCTCACCGCCGTCCTCCTGCACGCCTGCTGGTCACGCCCGGGCTGGACCTCCACCGGGCGACTCCCGGGCGACTTCGCCTTCGGGGTCATCATGCTCGGCCAGGGCCTGTGCGTGCTCGCCCTCGCCTCCGTCGCCCGCCACCTGCACCGCAGGGCCCACGATCCGGCGGCCGCCCTGCGCGGATTGGGCGGCCCCGCCGTCGCCATGCTCGGCTGCGCCCTCGGCGGTGTGATGTCCGGCGGGGTCGCCCAGCGGGTCGCCGACTGGATGGACGGCGGGGCCACCCCCGGGATGCCGGGCGCACCGCTGGCCGGGCCCCCCGTCCTGCTTTCCTGGCAGGCCGCCGTCCTGCCGCCGCTGCTCGTCGTACTGGCGCTGCTCGCCGCCTGGTTCGCCGTGCGCGCGACCCGCGCCCGGCGCCGCCTCGCCACCGCCATCGCCGCCGAATACCCGGGAGAGAGTCCGGACGAGGCGCGCAGCCGGCGCATCGCCGGGGCGCGGACGACCGCCGCACTCACCGACTCCGCGCCCTGGTTCGTCGGCGCCGTCTCCGGGATCACCCTGGTGCTCGGCGCGGGAGCCCTGGCCGGAGCCTGGCTCACCGGACGGGTCCCGGGTGAAGCCGCCCGCGGGGGCCCGCCGCTACTGGAAGCCGCCGCCCGCGCCGCCCAGGACGCCGGGTCCTGGCTCATCGGCCTCGGTATCGCGCTCTTCGCGGCCTGGGGGCGACGCGCCTACCGGGACCCGGCCGCCCGGCGGACCATAGGGATCCTGTGGGACGTCGGTACTTTCTGGCCGCGCGCGGCCCACCCCTTCGCACCTCCGTGCTACGCCGAGCGGGCCGTCCCGGACCTGACCTGGCGGATGGCCGGCTGGACCGGCCGCACCGGCGGGCGGCTGGTGATCTCCGGCCACTCGCAGGGCAGCGTGCTCGCCGCAGCGGCCGTCTGGCAGCTGCCGCCCTCCGTCCGCCGACGCGTCGCGCTGCTCACCTACGGCTCCCCGCTCGCCCGCCTCTACGGCCGCTGGTTCCCCGCCTACTTCGGCTCCGGACAGCTCACCGCGCTGCACCGCGACGTCGACTGCTGGCGCAACCTCTGGCGGGCCACCGACCCCATCGGCGGGCCCGCGCTCCCCGGCCCGGACTCGCCGGAGGTGGACCGCGGCCCGCTCGCCGACCCGCTCGCCTACGGGCGCAGCGCCCGCCACCCGCTGCCCGCACCGATCCTCGGGCACGCCGACTACCAGGCGGACCCGGCCTTCGCCGCCGAACGCGCCGCTCTGCTCACCCGGCTGGAGGGGCCGGTCCGGGCCGCGGAGCCCCGCCCGGCGCCGGCCGGGGGAGTACCGGACCAGCGCCCCGGGGTCAGCAAGAGGCGGGCAGCGTCGGCAGATCCGCCGGGAACAGCAGGGTGAGCTCGTCCGTGTCCGGCTCCGACAGCTGGGCCACCCGCCCCGCGTGCCGCTCCACCATCGACTCGAAGGTCTGGCGCGCGGTGCGGCCGTTTCCGAAGGCCGGACCCTTGGGCAGCGCCGTGAAGTACGCCAGCAGCGCCTCGGCCGTGCCCTCCCCGAGACGGTACTCGTGCTCCTCCGCCTGCTGTTCCACGATCCGTAGCAGTTCCCCCGGGCCGTAGTCGCCGAAGGCGATGGTCCGCGAGAACCGTGAGGCCACGCCCGGGTTCACGGTCAGGAAGCGTTCCATCTCCGCCGTGTACCCGGCGACGATCACCACCACCGCGTCCCGGTGATCCTCCATCAGCTTCACGAGCGTGTCGATCGCCTCGCGCCCGAAGTCCCGCCCCGAGTCCTCCGGGGCCAGCGCGTACGCCTCGTCGATGAACAGCACCCCGCCGCGCGCCCGCTCGAAGGCCTCCTGCGTGCGGATCGCCGTGGATCCGATGTGCTCGCCCACCAGGTCCACGCGGGACACTTCGACCAGGTGCCCGAGCTCCAGCACCCCGAGGGAGGCGAGGATCTCGCCGTACAGCCGGGCGACCGTGGTCTTCCCGGTGCCGGGGGAGCCGGTGAAGACCAGATGGCGCCGCACCGAGGCGGCCTTCAGGCCCGCCTGCTGCCGCCGGCGGCCCACCTCGATCATGTCGGTGAGCGCCCGCACCTCGCGTTTGACGCTGTCCAGGCCCACCAGCCCGTCGAGCTGCCCCAACACTGCGTCGGACGGCCGCGCTGCGGCCTCCGGAGCCCCGGCCCGCTCCGGGTCCGCGGGCCGAGGAACGGACGCCCGGGCCGCCGGTGCCGGCTGCGCCACTGGGCTGCGCTCCGCGGCCTGCGGGCGGATTGCGGTCTGCACCCCGGCGAGGCCGCCCGCGGCGGGCTGGGCCGTTTGCCGAGGGCCCGACCCGTCGCCGGTGCACTCCTCGGCGACGGGCCCGTCCTCCGCGAACTCGTAGCCGCCGCGGGCACAGCGCTCCGTGTGGCAGCGTTTCAGCGTGGTGCGGCAGCCGTCGAGGACGTGGAAGCCGAAACCGGAACTGTCCGTCACCCGGCAGGCCGTGAAGGTGCCGCGGCCGCCCGCCGACACGTAGAAGCCGGCTTCGGCCGGTGAGGTGACCGTGCAGCGCTCCAGGGCCGGGTCGGCGCCCTTGGTGACGATCACACCGGTCTGCACGGCGTCGACGGTGCAGCCGGCGAGGGTGCCGCCGCTGCCGTGGTCGCGGAACCAGGCCCCGGTGCCCGCCTCGCGGATGCGGCAGTCGTCGAGCCGCGCCGTGGCCCCGTCGCTCACCGAGACCGCGGTGTTGCGGACCTGGGACAGATCGCTGTCGGTGACCTCGACGGCCGACCCTCGGTCCAGTACGAAGAGCGCGTCGGGCACGTCGTGCACCCGGCAGGAGTCCAGCGAGGCGGAGGCTCCGTCGCTGACCCACACCGCCGGATAGTCGCCCGTGCTGTCGTGGATCTCGCAGGACTCGGCGTCCACCCGGGTGCCCGGGTCCCACACGGACAGGCCGTTGCGCCCGAACCGGCGCACGGAGGTGCGGCTGAGGGTGAGCACCGAACGCGACCGGAGGTCGACCGCGTTCTCCGGGATGTCGTGGATATCGCACCCGGCCAGGGCGAGCACGGCATCGGTGTCGAGCGTGACCCCGTCGGCCGAGGTGCGGTGCACCGCACAGTCGGTGAGGCGGGCGGCGGCCCGTGCGGCGATCTGCACCCCGGCCCCCCGTACTTCGTACACCTCGCAGCCCAGCGCCTCCAGGCCCGAGCCCTCGCCGGTGACGGCGATGCCCGCGCCCGTGGAGTGGTGGATGCGGCAGCGCTCCAGCCGGGGCCGGCCGCCGCCGCGGACGGAGAACCCGGTCTGTCCCGAGGCCACGACCTCGCACTCCTCGAAGACCCCGCCACCGCCGTCCAGTACGGCGATGCCTACGCCGGCCGGGTTCTCCACGGTGCAGCGGCGCACCAGCGGCCGGGCGCCGGGGCCGCGCACCTCGATACCGGCCGCCGAGTGCGTGCTCACGCGCAGGTCGCTCAGCTCGGGGGAGCCGTCCTCGATCAGCAGCGCCGGGGCCGCCCGGTCCTGGCCCTCCAGGTACAGGTCCTGCACCACGGCCGAGGCGCGCAGGGTCAGTGCGACGCCGTCGAGCGGCGCGATCCGCACCGATCCCGACCCGTCCTCGGGCCCGCGCAGGGTGACCGCGTGCTGCAGCACCAGGTTCTCCCGGTAGGTGCCCGGGGCGATGGACAGCACGTCCCCGTCGCCCGCGACGGCGAGCGCGGCGGCCAGCGTCGGATATTCACCGGAGCGGCGCCGCCACCGCGAAGAGCCGCCGTGCGTCACCTGGACCGTGCCCTGAACCATGGTGCTGTCGTGCCCCCACCCTCGTGCTCGCGCTGCCGATGCGGCCGGAGCCGCTGATGTCCGAGGCCACTTGAGAGACTGCTGCCACGGGAGCGACCGGTCCGGCCGCTCCACCGTAGCGCGCGCGGAGCGGATGGGCCGCCAGGTCAGCCACCGGCGTCCGCCCTGCCCCAGTCCGGCCCGACGGCCGCCCATGCCCGGTCCAGGTGTGTGTACCGACGGTGCATGAGCCGTCGTACGACCAGGCGGCGGACCGTCACGGCCATGACGGCCACCCCGGCCGCGGCGGCCAGACCCGCCGTCCCCGCGTGGAAGGAGGCGGCCGATGGGTCGAGCGGCTGTCCCACCAGGCGACCCCGTGCGTCGGTCCATATGCGGAACCGGTCCCCGGGGCGCGGCGGTTCCTCCGCGGCCGGCACCGTGCCCTGGTGGCTGCTGCCGTCGGGCGCGGTCCACGCGGCCACGATCTGCGTGCGCCGGGGGGCGGTCCGCTGTGCCGAGGAGTCGGCGGACACCTCCCCGGCCTGCTCCGGGGCGGGCCGGACGACCACAGCCGGGACGAGATGACGCTCCTGCCGCTGCTCGTGCGCGGCCCGCTGCAGCGTGGCGTCCACACGCAGGCCCGCCACCCAGCCGATGGCCGGAGCCACCACCACGACGCACACGAGCGCTGCGAACGCCACCCATGCCTCGAAGAGATCGGTCGGCCGGCGCAGCGGATTGCGCCGCCAGCGCCACACTCCCATCGCTGTCTTCACGGTCAGGCTCCCCCTGCCGACGGGTGCCCTGCCGGCCGCGTCGGGCTCGCGGCGCACGGCGCCCCGCCCCGCCGCGCCGTCCTCGTCCGGCGACGCTCCGGGCCGCCTGCCCCGTCCGCCCCGCGATGCTTCTCCTCGGCCCCGCGGGGCTGGTCAGACCCCATGGCGCCGTGCGCCGCTCCCTGATACGCCCTGATCGACAAGACACCCCCCCTAGCGCCAGTCTCCGTCTGTGCGCGCCCACGCCCTCCGCCTGCCCCGGGGGACGCGTTCCGGGACGCACGAGACATGTGCCACCCGATCCGGACCGGTCTTCCGGTGTCACTGCCCGAGCGGGTGCCCACCTGTTCTGACTGCTCCAACGGCCTGGTCGCGCCGGTTGGTTCCAGCTCGGCGAAGGAGCCCCCCGAAGGTGTCATTCCGGTGGTTCGGGCGTCACCCGCGGGCGGCCCGTCAAGCCAGGACGCGGACCTCGTCGCCCACCTGGAGGGTGCCCGGCCGTAGCGGCACCAGCAGCCGCCCGAAAGCCAGCGACCTGCCGATCCGCCGGTGCCTGCCCAGGGTCTTCAATGGCTCTCTGCCCCGCTCGGCCGTCCGCTGGTCGGTGGTGGTGACGACACACCGGCCGCATTCGCGCGCCCCGCGGAACAGCGCGTCCCCGATGGCGATGCGCTGCCAGTCGTCCTCCGCCCAGGCCTGGGCCCCCGAGACCACCACGTTGGGACGGAAGCGGTCCATGGGTAGCGGGCCCTCATCGGGATGGTCCCCCTGCGCGATGAGCGCGTTGAGGGCGTCCAGCGAGGCGAGTGTGGTGAGCAGCAGCGGATAGCCGTCGGCCAGGCTCACCGTCTCACCCGGGAGTGCGTAGTCCGGATCCACCGGACGCCGTACGGCCGGGTCGTCCAGGTGCACCAGCCGGACCGGTACCCCGAGATACGTGCTGAACCAGTCGGCCGCGGCCCCCGCCGCGACCACGGTCTCGACCTTCTTCCCGAACAGCGACACCGGCTCCAGTGGACCCGGCTCGGGCACCTCCACGACCAGCTCCGTCATGTCCGGAGCGGCCACCGCGATCCGGCCGCCGCCCAGCGGTCGTGCGGAAGCCAGGGCCAGCCGGGGATGGCGGCGTTGGGTGACGACCGTCCCCTCGGGGTCGATCAGGGCCCACCGCCGGTCCCCGGACAGACCCCAGGGCTCCACGGCCGCCTCGTCGGGTGAGGTGCCGGCTACCGACTTGACGGGGTGGACGTGGAGCGCCTGGACGTGCAACTTCGACATGAGGGCATACTGCCAGCCCGCTCCGCCGTCCCGGCGCGCGCGAGGGGCTCGGTCAGTAGCCGCGGCCCTGGTAGGGGCGGCCGTAGGGGTCCTCGTACGAGGACCCCGCGGCCGGAGCCGACACCTGCATGGGCCGCGGCGCGGCCGGGCGCATCGCCTCGTAGCCGGTGGCCATGGCCGCCGGGCGGGGCTGCTGGGGCTGGGGCTGCGACACGAACCCGGCCCGGGCCGCGACCGGCTGCTGCTGCGGAATGTAGGGAGCGGGTGCGTTCTGCAGCGGCATCGGCTGCGGAGCGGCCTGCTGTTGGTAGGGGTACCCGTATGACGGAGCCTGCTGCTGAGGGGTGGCAGCCGGCAGTGCGGGCAGGGCCGACGGCAGGGCCGGCAGGTATCCGCCGCTCGAATAACCCGCGCTCGGGGACTCGTAGGCGGCCGGGACGCGGATCGGGGCGATCTGCGGAGTGCCCCGTTCTGCGACGAGAGAGTCGTAGATGGGGGTGTCCGGGAAGGAGGGCGCGGAGTAGTAACCGCCGCCATAAGTGGAGCGGGGGGAGGTCATGAGACATAAGTTAAGCCCACGAATTCGCGGGGTCTATAGCGAGGTGCCGTCAACACCGCGCTGACCTGCATATTCGCAGGTCAGAGCCACAGCTTTCACTTGACGTTCACGTGCGCGATTTGGTCACTTCCATCCCACCTTGGTCTAACTCGTACCCAACGGTTGCGCGTTGCACCGACTTCTTGCTGACGCAGCGTCACAATGCGGTGACCTCGGATGACGCCCGGTCAGGATGGTGGTTCGCCGGGGCAGGCGTCGCTCGGGCGGGCGTAGGTGCGGCCCTTCCACGACGCGCCCCGCCCGCGGTAGTGCTGGACGGCCGAGTCGACGGTCATCAGGAGGTACAGCAGCGCCGTGAACGGAAGCAGCGGCGCGAGCGCCGCGGACTGGCGGTAGTGGCGCAGCATCGGCACGTACGTGCCGGCCATCAGGAGCCAGGCGAGACCGCCGGCCCACGCGGTGGCGGGGCGTCCGGTCGCGAGGCCGGCCAGGAGGGCGGCCGGGGGCACCAGGTAGACGAGCACCAGTCCGGCGACCGTCCCCGCCAGCAGCAGGGGCTGATGGCGCAGTTGCGCGTACGCGCTGCGCGAGACCATCCGCCACAGGTCCGCGAGCGCGGGGTAGGGGCGGATGCTGTCCACCCGCTCCGCGAGCCCCAGCCAGATCCGGCCGCCTGAATCCTGGACCGCGCGGGCCAGCGAGACGTCGTCGATGACGGCCTGGCGGATCCGGTCGGGGACCCCCGCCCGCACGGCGGCCCGGGTCCGCAGCAGTACGCAGCCGCCCGCGGCCGCGGCGGTGCGCGCGCCGGGCCGGTTGATCCGGCGGAACGGGTAGAGCTGTGCGAAGAAGTACACGAAGGCCGGTACGACCAGGCGCTCCCACATGCCGCAGACGCGCAGCCGGGCCATCTGCGAGACGAGGTCGAGGTCGGCGGAGACCGCGGCGGAGACCAACGCGCGCAGACTGTCCGGCTCGTGTGCGATGTCGGCATCGGTGAGCAGGAGGAACTCGGGCTCGCCGGCCTGCGCGGCCCGGGCGAGCGAGATGCCGTGGCGCAGCGCCCACAGCTTGCCGGTCCAGCCCGGGGCGGGATCGCCGGGGGAGACGACGGTGAGCGGGAGGCCGGGCCGTTCGGCGGCCAGACGGACGGCGAGGGCGCCGGTGCCGTCGGTGCTGCCGTCGTCGACCAGGACGATCTCGGCCGCACCGGGATAGTCCTGCGCGAGGAGCGAGGGCAGGCTCAGCGGCAGCACCCCGGCCTCGTCCCGGGCGGGTACGACGACGGCGACGGACGGCCAGCGCGCGGGGGCGCTGCGCGGGGGCAGCCGGACGTCGGTGCGCCAGAACATGCCCTGGGCGAGGGTGAGCCACAGCCATGCGGCGAGCGAGGCGAAGGACGCGGCGGTGAGGAGGCCCATGGCGGCAGTGTGCCGCGCAGCCGGGCCGCTGTCCCGCACCCGGCCTCCCGGTGCGGCGCCCCTCGCGCGGGGTCTGGCGGGGCGGGGTGCGGTGGCGCCCCGGCTCCGGGACATCTCCCCGGTCGGCGGTCGCAGGTGGATGCGGCCGTGCGTGGGCGCACCGGCGAAGGCCGGGACCCGGTGGGTGCCGCCGTGTTCGGCACCGGGGCGCCCTCCGGGGTGCGAGGAGGGCGGGCGGACGCGCCGGAGCCCCGCGTGCGGGCCGGGCACAGGGCGGTTTGGCGGCCCGCGCCCGGGCGGAGACGGACGCGACGGTTCCCGGCCGTGCGGCGGCGTGGATATGGGCGGTGCCGGGGTCGGTCGGGGGCGGTGTCGACTAAGGTGGCCGGGTGAAGATCGCGCTCATGGACTCCGGAATCGGCCTCCTCGCCGCGGCCGCCGCGGTGCGGCGGCTGCGGCCGGACGCGGATCTGGTCCTCTCCTCCGACCCCGACGGGATGCCCTGGGGTCCGCGGACCCCCGACGACCTCGCCGGACGCGCGCTGGCCGTGGCCCGGGCCGCCGCCGCGCACCGCCCCGACGCGCTGATCGTGGCCTGCAACACCGCTACCGTGCACGCCCTGGAGGCCGTCCGGGCGGAGCTGGAGCCTGCCATCCCGGTCATCGGGACCGTGCCGGCGATCAAGCCCGCCGCCGCGGCCGGTGGGCGGATCGCCATCTGGGCCACCCCCGCCACCACCGGCAGCCCTTACCAGCGCGGGCTGATCCGCGACTTCGCCACCGGCGCCCGCGTCACCGAGGTGCCCTGCCCCGGGCTCGCCGACGCCGTCGAGGCGGCCGACGACGCCGCAGTGACCGCGGCCGTCGCCGCGGCCGCCGCGCTGACCCCGGACGACGTCACCGACGTGGTGCTCGGCTGTACCCACTACGAACTGACCGAGGCCCCGATCCGGGCCGCCCTCGCCGCGCGGACCGGGGGAGCGGAGCTGGTCTACCACGGCTCCGCCGAGCCCGTCGCCGTCCAGGCGCTGCGCCGGCTCGGAGCCGTCGCCGAGCCCGGCCTGCCCCGCACGGGCGGCCTGACCGTCCTGCACAGCGGCCGCGAGGCGGCCCTGCCCGCCGCCGCGTTCGCGTATGCGGAGGGCCGCCTGCTGTCCGGTCAGGGCGCCCCCGTCGGCTGACCTTCCGCGGGGTGTCCGCCGGAGCGCGCCGGCTGGCCGGCCGGGGCCCGCCCGGCCGTGGTGGAGGAGCCGGAAGTGGCGCCGTCCCGCCGTCGGGGGACCCTCGTGGTGGTCACCACCGACCGGCGGACGCGCGCGGGATGGTGCGGCCGCCGTCCGGAACGTCAGCGGGAGCCGGCCGTCGCGAGCCGCCGAGCCAACGCGCGCAGGTCCTCCGCCTCCAGAACCCGATCGCCGAACCCGGGCAGCGGTACGTGGAGCGGGGCCGTCCAGTGTGCGGGCACCGCTTCCTGCCCGTAGCGTGCTCCGGCCAGCGCGCCCGTCACCGCGGCGACCGTGTCGGTGTCCCCGCCCAGGTCCACCGCCGCCCGCACGGCCTCCGCGAACCCGCTGGTGGTCCGCAGCGCCCACACCGCCGAGCCGAGGCAGGGCCACACCGCCCCGTTGAACTCGGTGGCCAGGCCGGGGTCCCAGTCGGGCGCGAGGACCCGGCCGTACCGTTCGCGGTGGTCCGGGTGCACCGCGCCGAGCGCGTCCGGGAGGGTGGCGAGCGGATCGGCGCCGTCCAGGGCGACGCGGACGAGCTCGTGCAGGATGGCCGTCCCCTCCCAAGCGGCCCGGTCGCCGTGGGTCAGTGCGGCGATCCGCCGCCCGGCGTCCATGGTCACCTCCCGTCCCCCCGCGGCGAAGTACACCGCCGAAGTGGCGGCCCGCATCAGGGATCCGTTCCCGGCGGCCCGGGCGTTGACCTGGAAGTGCAGGGCCGCCGCCAGGTCCCAGGGCTCGCCGTTGGTGAGCACGTCCTCGGTCTGGAGGCCGATGTCCTTGGGCTGGCCGGCCGCCCACCGCTGGAACCGGGCGAAGACATCGGAGAGTTCGAGGCCGTCGTGCTCCAGCAGCGACTCCGCGACCAGGACAGCCATCTGGGTGTCGTCCGTCGCCTCGCCCGGATCCCAGCCGCTTCCCCCGCACATCTCCCGGCCCCGCGCGCTCAACTGACCCGCCGGCCCGAACTCGTACGGTGCGCCGAGTGCGTCACCCGCGGCCGACCCGAGCACGGCCCCCACGGCCCGGTCGAGCCGGGCGGACGCCATCACCGCGCCTCCTCGGCGCATACGGCGGCCAGCACGCGACGGGCGAAGCCGGTCAGGTCGTCCAGGCCGGCGGCGGCCAGGGTGGCCGGGGCTCCGGCCAGGAGGTGGGGGATGGCCCCGTGCAGGGCGAGGGTCAGGGCCCGGGCCCGCTCCGGCCCATCCGGGAGCCCGGCCGTGCGCAGCAGGTGCGCGTGTGCGGCGAAGTCCTCCGCCGCGATGGGGTCCAGCAGTGCGGCCAGCCACGGCCGCCGTGCCCCCTCGGTCCGGAGCTCCAGGTACGCCAGCGCACCGGGGCGGCCCGGCCCCGCCACGTCCCGCAACCGCCGGGCCAGCAGTGCCGCGAGCTGCTCGGCGTCGGCCGGCCCCGGGCCGGTCCCCGCCGGCGGCGCGGCGGACGCCCGATGCCGCTCCGAACAGTGCTCGGCGACCGCCCGCAGCAGGGCCTCGCGGGTGGGGAAGTAGTTCTTGGCCGTGCCCGTCGGCACGGCGGCTGCCGCATCGACGGCCCGGTGGGTCAGCCCGCGACCGCCCGACTCCGCCAGCACGGCGACGGCCGCGTCCCGCAGCCGGTCCCTACGGTCCGGATTCACGGCGCCAGGATAGCCATGTCGCCTGCTACCGCACATGTGGTACCACGGGCGTGGTGGTCGTGATCGTGGCCGTCGTCGCCGGTGAGGCCGGTGCGGGCCGGGACGGCGGCCCGTCCTGCAGGCGAGACCACGAACCGCCCCGTCACCCCCGAACGGCCACGCGCCGGACGGCGCCCGACGCCCCGGCCCCGGCGCCCGCTCTGCGGGACGTCCTTCCGGCATCCTCCCCGGCCGAGCCCCCGCCCGTGGTGCGCGCGTCGCGACGGGCTCCGCGGCGACCCGCGGCCGTAGGGTCGGATTCCGCACCGAGGGAGGACACCTGATGCGACGCGTGACCTATGCGATGGGCGTCTCGCTCGACGGCTACATCGTCGGGCCGGACGGTGACTTCGACTGGACCGAACCGGACGAGGAGGTCTTCCGCTTCTGGATCGACGAGACCCGCGAGGTCGGCGTCCACCTCCTGGGGCGGCGGCTGTACGAGACGATGCTCTACTGGGAGACCGCCGACCAGGACCCCTCGCTCGACGCCGCGTCACTCGAATGGATCTCGGTCTGGAATCCGCTCCCGAAGGTGGTGTTCTCCAGTACCCTCTCGGCGGTACAAGGCAACGCCCGCCTGGCCTCGGGCGGCCTGGCCGAAGAGATCGGGCGACTGCGGGCCGAGCCGGGGGGCGGTGACATCGCGATCGGCGGCGCCACGCTCGCCGCCGAGGCAGCCGCCCTGGACCTGATCGACGAGTACCGGATGGTGGTCCATCCCGTGCTCGTCGGCAGTGGCATCCCCTTCTTCCCCCGGCACGGGCGCCGGGTGGACCTCGAACTCCTGGAGACCCGCACCTTCAGCTCCAAGGTCGTCCACCTCCGCTATCGCGTGACACGCCGGCCCGTGCGTCCGCCCGGCCCCCCGGCGACGGGCGGTGGTGTCCGCGCGGAACCTGGGTAGGCTGCTCCGTATGACGGGTCACCCTCCTGGTCCGCTCTGGACGGGCCGGGCCTCCAACCCCATGCAGTGGCTGCTCGCGGCGGTCGGAGCCGCCTGCGTGGCACTCGGCGTCGAGCTGGCCGTCGACAACGCCTGGACCTCCGGCTTCGTCCCCCTGCTCATGGCGGTGACCGGCTGCCTGGCCGCCGGACTGCTCATGGTCTACGGCACGGTCGCCTTCGTGCACGTCGCCGTCACCATCGATGCCCGAAGCCTCTACGTGCGCTGCGGCCACATCGGGCTCCCCCGCCGCAGGATCGATCTCGCGGACGTGGCCTCGGCCGAGTTCCTCCCCCGGATCACCCCGCAGAACTGGGGCGGCTGGGGGTACCGCTGGCGCCCGGAGAAGGGCACCGCGGTGATCGTCCGGCGCGGCGAGGGCTTCGAACTGAGGCTCGTCGACGGCAAGCTCTTCACGGTCACCGTCGACGACGCCGAGAACGCCGTCCGCGTCATCCGCGCCCATCTGCGCAGTCTCGCCGGCTGATACCGCCGGCGGACCGAGGCGCCTGCCCGATCCGAAGCCGCGGGGACGTACACTCCGCCAGATGAGCAGCAGTGTGACGCGCGAGGCCGCCTCGAACGAGCCCCCGCAGCCCGCCGGCGGACCGGCCGAGCCCAGGACGCCGTCCGTGACGCCCCCCGCCGACGGGCCCGCGCCGGCCACCACGGCCGCACCGCCGCGCCGGGGCGCCGCGCCGGTCCGGGCCGCGCTCGCGGCGCTGTCCGGCGTCCTGCTGTACCTCAGCTTCCCGCCCCGCCCGCTGTGGTGGCTGGCCCCGCTCGCCCTCGCCCTGCTCGCGGGCTGCCTGCACGGGCGCCGCCCGCGGGCTGGCTTCGGACTCGGCACCCTCGCCGGCCTCGGCTACCTGCTGCCGCTCCTCGTCTGGACCGGTGAGGAGGTCGGCCCGGTGCCCTGGCTCGCGCTGGCCTTCCTCGAAGCCCTCTTCATCGGCCTGACCGGCCTGGGCATCGCCCTCGTCGGCCGGCTCCCGGCCTGGCCGGTCTTCGCCGCCGCCGTCTGGGTCGCGGGCGAGGCCCTGCGTGCCCGGGTCCCCTTCGGCGGGTTCCCCTGGGGCAAGCTCGCCTTCGGACAGGCAGACGGCGTCTTCACCCCGCTCGCCGCACTGGGCGGCACACCGCTGCTCTCCTTCGGCGTGGCCCTCTGCGGATTCGGCCTCTACGCGGCCGTGCGCCTCGTCCGGCGCCACCCCGGCCGCACCACCGCCGCGCTGACCGCCCTCACCGTCGCCGCCCCCGTCGCCGCGGCCCTCGCCGCCCGGCCGCTGGTCTCGGACGCCGCCGAGGACGGCTCCGTCGTCGCCGCGGTCATCCAGGGCAACGTGCCCCGCCTCGGTCTCGACTTCAACTCCCAGCGCCGGGCCGTCCTCGACAACCACGTCAAGCGGACCATCCAGCTCGCCGAGGACGTCGAGGCCGGCCGGGTGCCCAGGCCCGACTTCGTGGTCTGGCCCGAGAACTCCTCCGATCTCGACCCCTACGCCGAGCCGGACGCCCACGCCGTCATCGACCGGGCGGTCAAGGCCATCGGCGTGCCCGTGGCCATCGGTGCGGTCGTCGCCCCGGAGACCGGCCCGCTGCGCAACACGATGATCCTCTGGGACCCCGTCGCGGGCCCCACGGAGACCTACGACAAGCGCAAGATCCAGCCCTTCGGCGAGCGCATCCCGATGCGCTCCTTCGTCCGGCTCTTCAGCTCCGACGTGGACCGGGTACGCCGCGACTTCGGCCCCGGCACGGAGCCCGGCGTCTTCGACATGGCCGGCAGCGGCGTGGGCATGGTCACCTGCTTCGAGGCCGCCTTCGACGACGCCGTCCGCTCGACCGTCCGGGACGGTGCCCAGGTGATCGCCGTACCGAGCAACAACGCCACCTTCGGCCGCACGCAGATGACCTACCAGCAGCTCGCCATGGACCGGGTCCGCGCCGTCGAGCACAGCCGCACCGTCCTCGTCCCCGTGACCAGCGGCGTCAGCGCCGTCATCCGCCCGGACGGTCGGATCGTCTCGCAGACGCAGATGTTCACCGCGGACGCGCTCGTCGCCGAGATCCCGCTGCGCTCGACCCGCACTCCGGCCACCGTGCTCGGGCCGCTCCCCGAGTACGCCCTGCTGCTGCTCGCCGCGGGCGGGTTCGGCGCACTCGCCACCCGCCGGATCCGCGCCGGCCGCGCCGCATGAGACGTGGAGAGTCCCCGGCCTCGTAGGGTCGAGGGATGACCACACCTGATTTCATCCGGCGGATCCGCGAGTCCGCCGGGCACCAGCTGCTGCTCCTGCCCGGGGTCACGGCCATCGTCTTCGACGACCGGGGCAGGGTCCTGCTCGGCCGCCGCTCCGACACCGGGCGCTGGTCCGTGGTCGGCGGCATCGCCGAGCCGGGCGAGCAGCCCGCCGAGACCGCCGTGCGCGAGGTGTACGAGGAGACGGCCGTGCGCTGCGTCCCCGAGCGCGTGGTCCTCGTCCAGATGCTCGACCGGATGACCTACCCCAATGGCGACGTCTGCCAGTTCCAGGACATCACCTTCCGCTGCCGTGCCACCGGCGGTGAGGCGCGGGCCAACGACCACGAGTCCCTCGAAGTGGGCTGGTTCGACGTGGACGCGCTGCCCCCGCTGGATGCCTTCGCGCTGGACCGGATCCACCGGTCCTTGCGCGAGGAGCCCACCTGGTTCGAGGTCCCGGCCGGGACCGCGGACCGGGGCGCGCTGTGATGATCATGACGGCCGCCCCGGGCGGACCCCGCGCGGCCGGCCTGTAGGGTTCCGCTGACCTGGCGGTCTGCAGCGGACCGTCACGCATTCGGGGAGCGGTCGAGGGATGAGCGTGCGAGCAGCGGAGGCGGCAACGGCCGGGATACCGGCGGCGGGCGGGCGCGCGAGCGCTGCGGTACCGCCCGCCGGAACACCCGGCCTGCGGCTCGCGGCGCTCGACGGGATCAGGGTCCTCGCCGCGCTCTCCGTGCTCTTCTACCACTACGCGGCTCTGGACAGCGCCTGGGGGAAGCCGGCCGCGGACGTCTTCCCGGCTGCGCACGCGCTGGCCGTCTACGGCTGGCTCGGCGTCGAGATCTTCTTCCTGGTCAGCGGTTTCGTCATCTGCATGAGCGCCTGGGGCCGCACCGTGGGCGACTTCGCGGTCTCGCGGGTCTCCCGGCTCTTCCCCGCCTACTGGGCGGCCGTCGTCTTCACCTCACTCGTCCTGTTCACCTGGCCGGAGGTGCGCGGGGTCGGTTCGTTGAGCGACGTGGTGGTGAACCTCTCGATGCTGCAGGGCGGGATCGGGGTCCCCCACGTGGACGACGCGTACTGGACGCTCTTCGTCGAGCTCAAGTTCTACGTGCTGTTCGCCGTTGTCGTCGTGCGCGGGGTGACCTACCGCAACTGTGTCCTCTTCTGCGGGGTCTGGACCTTCGCCGGCGTCGTGGCCCCGGCCGTCGACAACGGCCTGCTGTCCTTCTTCGCGGTGCCGTCCGCGTCCCCCTACTTCATCGCGGGCATCGCCTTCTACCTGATGCGCCGTTTCCGGCCGAACGCCGTCCTGTGGGCCGTGGTCGGCGTGCAGTTCCTCCTGGCCCAGCACCACGTGCACGCCCGCATGATCTCCAGCCTGGGCAGGGACGCCGCCGAGCAGACGCCCGCCTGGCCGGCCCACGTGGTCATCGCCCTGGGATTCGCCGTCATGGCGGCCGTCGCGCTCGGTGGCCTCGACCGCGTCCGGTGGTCTTGGCTCCGGCGCGCCGGAGCGGTCACGTACCCGCTGTACTTGATCCACATGATGGCCGGGCTGACCCTCATCCACCACTTCCGCCGCGACGTCGCGCCCGTGCCGCTGGCGATCGGCGTCACGGCCCTCATGGTGGTCCTCGCCTGGCTGGTCCACTGCCTCGTCGAACGCCCGTTGGGCCGACGGTTGCGGGACGGCCTGCGGCGCGGGTTGCAGGACATCCGCCGCGGGACCCCGCGCCGTGCCGGGCTCGGCCGGATTCCCGCCCAGCCCTGCGCACCCGGAGCGGAACGCGTTCCGGCCGGCCGTTCCTGACGCACCTCCGGCACGATCCCGCGGCCGGTACCGCCCTCAGCCGTGGACCGCGGCCTCCCGGTACAGCTCCACCGCCTGGTCGCCCATCACCGCGCTGTAGGAGATCTCCGGTACGGTCCCGCCGGCCTCGTGGCCCCCCAGCACCCCGGCCAGGGCACCGTCCACCAGCCAGGGGCTGCCGCTGGTGCCGCTGCTGAGGTCGGGGCAGCCGATCCGGCGCTGGGTCGGCGACAGTAGGCCGGTGCTGTTGGCGCAGCGCAGTGGGGCCTCCAGCGTCCGCGGGTAGCCGATGACCGTCACCCTGGCCCCGGGGGGCTGCTCGGCCGCGATCGGGAAGCCGCCGACGAGTTCCTCGACGCGGCCCGTCCGCCCGCTGTCCACCGGGGCCACCGTCGCGAAGGCGATGTCGGCGTCCGGGTCCTGCCCGTCGGTCCACTCCGGTGCCACGTACACGCCGGTGAGTCGCCACAGACCGTACGGCGCCCTTCCGTCCCGGTAGCCCGGCGCGAAGACGGTCGTGGACGGGCTCTCCAGGCAGTGCGCGGCGGTGGCGATCACATCGCGGTCCTCGCTGCGCACCACGGCCGCGGTGCAGAAGTGGCCGCCGTCCAACCCGTCCGCGAACAGCGCGCCCACCCGGTCGGCCTCGGCGCCGGACGGAGCCCACGCGGTGACGCCCAGCGGGGGTCCGGCCATGGTGCCGGGCAGGTCCACGCCGAGCAGCGCGGCCATCGCGGTCAGTGCGAGCAGGATCCGTGATGCCCGCCGCGCACGGGAGCGCCGGGCCGTTCGGGGGAGCGCTTCGTGGATCATGCATGCCACCCTGCCCGCCGAACCTATGACCGGAGGGCGGAGTTCCGTATGAATTCGCTGTGAATCCCGTGAAGCTGTTGTGAAGGCCGGCCCATGCCGGGACGAGGCCGTCCCGAACGGGACAGTGCCGGACGAGCCGCGCGGGCGGCACGGGGCGTGCGGGATCAGCCCCGGCGCTCGTACACCGTCACGCGGCGCCCCCGCACCTGCCGGTCCTCCACTGCCGTGAACCGCTCGCGCAGCACCGTGGCCTTCGCCTTGTCCCGTGCCGCCGACGGAGCCTTCGCGACCTTCGCCGAGTCCGTCACCAGCAGCACCCGCCGCTGCTCCAGCAGCGCCCCACGGATCCGCTCCGGCTGGGCCTCCTCGCCCTTGAGGGTGGCCGAGTCCACCGGGCTCTCGGCCAGCGCCAGGTCGGTCAGGCCCGAGAAGGCGTCCGGGGAGACCAGCGCCGTGTCCCGCCGCGCGGCCGGCACGAACAGCACGGCGTCCCCGTCCCTCTTCAGCCGGGCCACCTCACCGGCCACCGCCAGCACGTCGTCGACCCGGCTGGCCGGATCCCGCTTGCCCAGCTCCACCGGCAGCAGGGCCAGTACCGAGACGCCGACCACCCCCGGGACCAGCAGGGCCGAGGCCTTCGGGAACCGGGGCGCGCAGGCCCGCACGGCAGCCCCCAGAGCCGCACCGATCAGCAGCGCCAGCCCCACCATGCTGAACAGCACGTAGCGGTCCAGGAACAGCGGCTGGACCAGCGACAGTCCGATCAGCCCGACCTGGGGTACCGCCAGCAGCGGCAGCCCCACCGCCGCCGCCGAGAGCCGGGACCGGTCCGGCCGGTCCGCCCAGGCCCCCAGTGCGCCGATCGCCAGGAGGATCCCCGGGCCGATCAGCATGTGCCAGGTCAGCGGCGGTATCCAGGACACCTGGTCGGACTGGCCCCGGCTGAACAGGATCAGCGGCAGCGCCCCCGCCACCGCCCCGGATCCGTACGCCGCCCAGCGCAGCCACACCCCGCGCCCCGCCCGCACCCACCACAGGGTCGCCGCGTGCGCAGGCAGGGCCAGCAGCGACAGCCAGTTCAGCAGCGCGCACATCAGCACGACCGCCCCGTACGCCGCCCAGCGCGGCCACGTCCGGCGCCCGGTCCGATCCTCCAGCAGCGACACCAGCAGCAGTGCCGACAGCCCGGCCCCCGCCGCGACCAGTGCGTAGGGCCTGCCCTCCTGGAGGTAGAACTGAACAGCCGGCAGCAGTCCGAGCGCCAGGGCGCCCCCGAGCCCCGCCCAGAAACCCGCCAGGCGCCGCCCGATCACGGCCACGCACACCGCGGCGCACGCGACCGCCAACACGGACGGCAGCCGCAGGGTCGTCGTACTCGCCCCGAACACCTCGAAGAGGCAGTGCATCAAGAGGTAGTAGAGCCCGTGGACGGCGTCGACGTTCCCGAGCATCCGCCAGATCTCCCCCGCCGACCGTCCGGCCACCTGCCAGGTCGCCGCCTCGTCGCGCCACACGCTGTCCTGCCGGGAGAGCCCCCACAGGCCGAGCGCCAGGGTCCAGAGGAAGGGGAAGAGACAGAGGAGGAGGGGCCCGCGCCGGGCCGCGGGTATGTGGCAACGCATGAAGGTGCTGGATTCCTCGCTCTGGCGTTCGGCGGAAGTCACCAGTCTAGGGACGCCACGGAGGCTCCCCCGACCGCCTGTTGCGCACCGCGGAGCGAGCTCGCCGGCACCGCCCGCCGCCCGCCTCGCGGCAGGGAGCATCAGGCGATGCCCGGCCCGACGTGCACCGGTTCCCGAACGCCGCGGTCGCCGGGCGTCCCCGGGCCTCCGCCGCTGCGGCCGACTCCGCCAAACGCGGGACACGTGACGTTATTTCCTGAAAGGATCGAGCCATCGCGGGCTTCGCTTCAAGGGCCCCGCGGACTTCATGAGCGTGCGACACGCATCCTGGCGGACCCGTACCCCGGCCGACCGATCGCACACCCCGGGACATGGTTCACCTCGCGTAGGTGGCGCCAACTGGCCGTGCGCGAACGCATGGGCGGGTGCTGTCCGGCCGGACTCCGGCGGAGAAAGCGAAGAAACGGGAGGAACCATGTCCGAACTGGTGGCGACCGCCGCTGTGATCGCGCCCTTCGTCAGCGCGGCCGCGGCATCCATGGCCCATGCCCTGGTCGATTCCGCACAGACCAGGCTCGCGGACGGCGCGGTCGAGCGGGGGCGGCAGCTCCTGGACAGAGCACTACACCGCGGCGACGACCAGCCCACCGGCCGTGACAGCGACGCCGTCCGGGCGATCGAGGCCCTCTCCCGGGACGAACGCGAGCTCCTGGAAGGGGCGATCGGCCGGTGGCTGGGAGACGGCACCGATCTGAGCGCCCGAGCCCTGGAGCGGCAGATCAGCGAGGCCGGCCCCGCGGCCAAGCGGTTCCACGTCGCCACCTACGGGAACAACTCGCCGGCGATCGGCGAGGCGGCCGAGGTCACCTTCACCTTCAACACCGCGCCGGACCCGGGTAGCGCCGGAAAGTGAGCGGCAACCCGGCGGGACGGCACAGCGCTCAGACCCGAGGAGACAACTCACCGGCGATCGGCTTCGTCGGCAAGCTGTTCCTCAGCGTCCTCGTCGGTGACGTCGTCGAGTTCGCCGACCGGGCGAAGCGCTGGGGCGGCTGGAACTGGCCGCCGTTCCTGCTCGTTGTCATGCTCGACGGCTACGCCCTGATCAGCGCCCCCGCCGGTCCACCGCACCAGTTCCTCTCCGTGTATCTCGCGATCGCCGGTTCGCTCGTCCTGGCGCTCGCCCGGCTGGCCCACCCCAGGAGCGACAGTCCGGCCCGGCACTGGCGCGTGCTCATCTCCGCCGCCGCCGTGATGCTCGCGGTCGCCGGCACGGTCGGCATGGACCACCTCTCCGATCACGGCGAGAAGGACGTCACCGGCCGCACCAGTCTGACACCGCCCGGCGAGGTCACGCCGGGCTCCGAACTGACGCTCGTCGTCGCGGGCCCCACCGACCGCGCCCACCTGCGGCTGAAACTCACGATCTCCGACGCCCATCCGGATCGGGGGTTCTGCGATCCGGAGACCCACTACGCCGCTCAGCTCCGTGACCGTGCCGCCACCCGGGTCAAGGAGATGCGCAGCGGCCGGACGGCCGACTTCCCGCTGGGTGGTCTCCAAGGCCGGATCGAAGTGCAGATCACCCTGTGGGCCGAAGAGGGGTGCCGGATGAACGTGTCCGTCGCCGAAGCCGTCCTGCACGACTGAGAGGATCCCGTGCCCGCCACGTCCCCGAAGCCACCCCCGTCCCTCCGGCAGCCCGGCCGGATCGGCAGGTCGGCCGCCGTCCTGGCCCTACTGCTGAGCCTCGCCTCGTGCTCCTCCGAGGAACCCGAACCGGAATTCCTCGGCATGCCGCGCATCACGGTCGCCACACACAACGACCTGCCAGGCATGTCGTACTCCGAGAACTACGACCGCTCCGGACTGGACTTCTTCGTCTTCCAGCACGTCAAGGAGGAACTCCACCCCGTCCCCTTCACCGATCCCTTGGACGTCGCCTCGGGTGGCAGGGTCACCCAACTCCGTGAGGGAAGGGCCGACATGGTCATCGCCTCGTTCTCCATCACGGCGGAGCGGATGAAGCTGATCGATTTCGTCGGGCCCTATCTCAAGACCAGGCAGGGGTTTCTCGTCGGTCCTGACAGTGCCCACGTACAACACCTCTCCGATCTCAGCGGCATGAGGATCTGCACCTGGGAAGGGACCACCTCGAAGGAAGCACTGGACGACATCGAGAACACCGTCCACGCCGAACCGGTCGTCCTCACCGACGCCTCGGACTGCATCGAGCAACTCCTCGCCCACGAGGTACAGGCGGTCTCCACCGATCAGACGATCCTCTACGGCTTCGCCCGGCACTACGAGGACGACGGGCTGCGCGTCGTCCCCGACGCGACCATCGGGACGCCGCAGCACTACGGGATCGGCCTGCCGAAGGGGCACCGGAAGGACTGCCGGAAGCTCAAGGACTGGCTGAAGGAATATGTCGGCACCAGTACCTGGACCCGGGACGTGGAGACCTCCCTGCCCGCTCTCACCGCTGCGGACACGGGCTGGATCAGCAAGCACAAGCCGAGCGAAGCGGAGATCGAAGCACGCACGTGCCGCGACGGCATCAGCCCCTGAGCGGCCGGGCGCGATCGCGTCCTGGCAGCTGCCGGTGGACCGCGCGGGCCCGTTCCCCGGCCCGGGCTCCCACGCGGGGGTCGACCGGCGCGAGAACTCCGAGTCGGTCCTCGACCGCCTGGGCCGCGTCCAGGCACAGGTCCTCCCGGAACGCGCGCCCGACGATCTGCACTCCGCAGGGGAGCCCGTCGGCGGTCCCGGTCGGCACGGCCACACCGGGTACGCCCACGAAGCTGGTCACCGTGCACAGGCGCATTCCCGACGCGACACGGTCCCTGCCTGACCTGTCGCGCGATTCCAGCCCCGGCTCGACCGGCGGCTCGGTGAAGACCGGGCCGAGCAACAGCGGGTACTCGTCGAGGAATTCGGCCCAGGAACGGCGGATGTTCAGCCAGGTGCCCATCAGCTTCATGAGCTCCTCCGCGCTTGCGGGCGGGGTCTGCTCCATCGCCATCCCGATATAGCGGTCCCCGCCCGTGCCGAGCAGTCCGCGCACCACCGGCCAGCTCGGGGCGAACTCGGTCACGGTGATCCGGCCGTACGCCTCCAGCGCCTCCGCCATCCGCGGTACGTCCGGTACCTCGCGCACGTCGTATCCGGCGTTGCGGAGCGCATCGGCCGCGGACGCGACGGCTCCGCGAATCGCGGGGTGGACGCCGTGCCCGCCGGGGTCCGCCACGACCGCGACCTTCACACCTCCGGGGAGCGGTTCGCCGTAGGCGGGCACCGGCACGGCCCGCGGGTCTCGCGGATCGGTCCCGGCCAGCGCCTCGAATGCCAGCCGCAGATCGCCCACGCTCCGGGCCAGTGGGCCGTCGGTCACCAGCATCTGGGACGCCGGGCCCGGGTCGTCCGGGCCGAGAACGCGATGGTCGGCGGGAAACCGGCCCGCGGACGGCTTCAGCCCGGCCACACCGCAGAACTGGGCCGGTATGCGCACCGACCCGCCGGAGTCGTTGCCGAGGCCGAGCGCTGCCATGCCCGTGGCGACGGCCACCGCGTCGCCCCCGCTGGAGCCGCCCGGGGTCCGGCTGCTGTCCCACGGGTTGACCGTGTCACCGAACAGCTCGCTGCGCGTGTGCATCCCCGCCAGGATCAGGGTGGGGATGTTGCTGTGCCCGATGGGGATGGCTCCGGCCGCGCGCAGCCGTGCCACCGGGGGTGCGTCGGCCGGCGCCACCGCATGACGGAAGCGCTCCGTGCCGAACGTGGTCGGCACGCCTTCGACGGCTGTGCTCTCCTTCACCGTGAAGGGCACCCCCGCGAGGGGCCCCAGCGCTTCACCGGCGGCTCGTCGGCGGTCCGTCTGTGCCGCGGCCTCACGCGCCCGCTCCGCCAGGAGCTGCGTCACCGCGTTCACCTGAGGGTTGACCTCGGCGATGCGGTGCAGGTGGCTGTCGACCAGTTCCACGGCCGAGACTTCTGCGCTGCGTACGGCCTCCGCCTGCGCGGCGGCCGACATCTTCCACAGGGCGTCCTGCATGGCTGCACCTTCCTCGTCCACGTACCAATGCGTATGCATCGGAACGATATCCCGGGAACCGATGCGCTCGCATCGAATAAACTTCGCCTCGAAGCGGAGCGCGGTTGAATCGAAAGGCGGTCGGACATGCCCAGACAGGTGGACCACGGGAGCCGACGCCGCCTCATCGCCGAGGCGGTGTGCCACCTCGCCGACGAGCGCGGACTGGAGGGCGTGACCCTCCGCGACGTCGCCGCCCGCGCCCAGGTGTCGATGGGCGCGGTGCAGCGGTGCTTCCGCACCAAGGAAGAGATGCTCGTGTTCGCTCTCGGCCACATCGGCGAGCGAATCGGCGAGCGGGTACAGGCGCGGCTCCTCGGGAGCCCGGCCCAGTCGGCCGGCACCGCCCTGGGCCACGCAGCCACCGAGCTCTCACTGCTCCGGGAAGAGCACCGGGCCGAGGCCAGGGTCTGGCTCGCCTTCGTCGCCCAGGCGGCTGTCAGCGAGTCGCTGGCCGGGATATTGAAGGCGAACTACGCAACCCTGCACGAGGCGTTCACCCGCCTGATCTCGGAAGCCGTCGAGGGTTCCGAACGCGCCGACGGCGCCGTGCGCCTCGATCCCCACGTCGAGGCCCGCACCCTCCTCGCCCTCGCGGACGGCCTCACCGCGCACGTCCTCATCGGCCACCTCACCCCGCACGAAGCGCACGACGTCCTCCACGCGCACCTGGCCCGCCTGTGGGAGTGACCGGTCGTCAGCGGCCCGCACGCCCCGTCACGCACCTCCGGGCGGTCCGGCTACCGTCGGGGCCCGGGCTTCGTCGTCTTCATGACCCTTCCGGGGCTGGCCATCCTGCTCACTGCCAGGGCCTTCCTCGACGGTCCGCCGTCATCCGCGTGCCTGCTACGGGGCGCAGCGGTACGTGAAGTGCACCGAGGCCGTGCGCTGCCCGGGCGACAGCAGTTGGAGCTCGGCCTTGGCCTGGTAGGTGCCCGCGCCCCGGAACGTCCACAGCAGGTGCAGCCTGGCCTCGCGCTGCCCGCGTGGAACCCGTTCCGTCAGTTTCTCGGACTTGGTGCCGTCGCTGCGGACCCAGCGGTAGGCGAGCGTTCCCGGGCGGCCGTCGGTGGCCACGACGGCCACCACGTCGGCGGTCCCGTCGCAGCCGGGACCGGCCGGATCGGTGCTCACGGCCACGTCGCGGACCTCGATCCCGGGCCCGAACCGCTGCCACCCGAGGTACGCCAGGACCGCGGCCAGCACGGTTGCGGCGAGTGCGTACCGGCGCAGCCCCGCACCCCGTCGCCGCCGGGGTGCGGCGGCCACGGCCACGGCCGCGTCCAGCGGGAACGGTGCGGGCATGGCCGCCGTGACCCCGGGCCCGAAGCGGAGTACGGACCCCTCGACGCGGTCGGGCGCCACCGGCTCCGGCGGACCGGGCGGTCCGCTGAACCAGTGGCTGCCCAGGACGGTCGCGCTGTAGTCGTCGCCCTCGGGGGCGCGGGAACCGCTCATCGTGGCACCTCCACGCAGCGGGCCAGGTACTGCGAGGCCGACGCGGACTTGTTCCCGGCGGTGGGCTTGGTGGTCACCCGGACCCCGCCGTAGCAGCCGCGGTCACGGCTGAAGGTGTGCGACCTGGTCGCGGTGGCGGTCGAACCGCCCTCGACCGTGAACGACTCGCTGCCGTCGGGCACGGAGAAGGAACCCTGAGAGCCGCCGAGGAACCACTCCACCACCACGGTCACCGGCCCGGTGCCCTGGGAGGAGACCGTGATGCCCGCATCGCCGTGGTAGACGCCGGTCTTGAGGGACACGGAGACGTTCGTGACCCGCAGGGTCGGCGTCGGCGTGGGCCGGGGCGTGGGAGACCAGCTCACCGTCGGCCGCCCGGTCGTGGGACTCGGCGACAGCGACAGCGACAGCGACGGCGACGGCGACGGCCAGGTCGAGGCGGACGGGGAAGCGGACGGCGAGGGGCTCGGCGAGGCCGAAGCGCTCGGACTCGGCGACGGCGACGGCGAGGCCGAAGCGGACGCGGACGCGTCGGGGGTGGGGGAGGCCGACCCGGGAGGGGCCGCGCTCGTCGTGGCGAAGGCGCTCAGCGCCGACGCCCCGCCCGGGGCGGCGCCGCTCGCGTCCGTCGTCAACACCAGCACCGCCCCCAGGACCAGGGACACCCCCGCCGCGATCCAGCCGCGCTTGCCGGGAGCCCAGCCCGAGCCGCTCTCCACCTTCGTCGTCGCCACGGCGGTGGTGCCCGCCGCCGACCCGCCCGCCGAAGGGAACAGCAGCGGCAGCAGCGCGGCCAGCGCCGCCAGCTTGCGCTGACCGCGTTCCTCCCAATCGGGCCCGTACGCGGCCAGCGCCACGTCCTCCAGTTCGGCCACGAACGCTTCGGCGTTCTCCGGCCGCTGCTCGGGCGCCTTGGCGAGACCGCGCCGGATCAGCG
The DNA here is from genome assembly GCF_042742535.1 of Streptomyces sp. NPDC058880. Lineage (NCBI taxonomy): Bacteria > Bacillati > Actinomycetota > Actinomycetes > Kitasatosporales > Streptomycetaceae > Streptomyces > Streptomyces sp. NPDC058880. The sequence continues at coordinate 281,433 of NZ_JBHYMC010000001.1, read as the reverse complement.
GACGCACGGGCTCCGGGGCCTCGGTCTCCGGCACCGGGGCCTCGATGTGCTGGACCGCGAGCTCGGCGAAGTTCTGCCCGTCGTAGGGCTTGCGCCCGGTGAGGCACTCGAAGAACGTCGCCGTGGCCGCGTACACGTCGGCGGCGGGCGACGCGGGCCGGCCCTGCCACTGCTCGGGCGCCATGTAGGCGGGAGTGCCGGCGACACCGGGGGTGCTGCCGCGGTTCGCCGCGATCCCGAAGTCCACCAGCTTCGACGAGCCGTCGGCCGCGACCAGCACGTTCTCCGGCTTGTAGTCCCGGTGCACGACGCCCGTCCGGTGCGCCGACGCCAGGCCCAGCAGGGACCCCTTGAGGACCACCAGCGCGGCCTCGGCGTCGGCCTGGCCGGACTGCTTGAGCAGCGCGCGCAACGAGACGCCGTCCACCAGCTCCATCACGATGGCGGCGCCGCCGGGCGCCTCCACGTACTCGTACAGGCGCACCACGTACGGAGACTCCAGCCCGCCGAGCAGCCGGGCCTCGGCGCGGAACTCCCCGACGAAGGCGGGGTCCTCGCGCAGCCGGTCGCTGAGGTACTTGACGGCGACCGCCGTGCCCGTGGCGTCGTGGACGGCGAGCACCACCCGGCCGCTGCCGCCCGAGCCGAGCTCGCGGACCTCGGTGTAACCGGGGACAGACCATGCCGCCCGCGTGTCGTTCATCGTTCCTGCCCCCTGCCTGCTGCCTCTGCCTGCTGCCTGCCGTGCGACGCCGGATCCGCCCATGTCACCGGCCGGCCCGGACTCCCCATGGGACGTGTTGCGGGCCACGGCCGGTTCCCGACGGTGTGCGGTGTCTCAGGCCGCGGTCGACTCCGCGCCGATCATGGCGTGCAGCCGGTCCGCGGCCGCCCGCCCGAAGGCCGGGTCGTTGATGTGCGTGTCGTAGTCGTAGAGCCGTACGGCACTGCCCCGCAAGCCCTCGCGCAGTGCCGAGAACAGTGCCCCGTCCGCGCGGGGGTCATGGTACGGGCCGCCCGGCACGCCGAGTGTGGACAGTCCGCGGAGCGGGACGCAGACGGCCGTGTGCCCGGTCGCCGCGCGGAGTTTGGCGGCGACCCGGCGGCCGAGCTCCGCGCACTCGGCCTCGCTGGTGCGGATCACCGTGATCGACGGGTTGTGGACGTGGACGCCCCGGTCCAGGACCCGCTGGGGCAGGGACTCCAGCGGGCCGAACTTCACCATGTCCAGCGCGCCCAGGCTCACCACCTGGGGCACGCCCGCCCGGCCTGCCGCGTTGAGCCGGTCGGGACCCGCGGTCAGCACGCCCCCGCACAGGTCGTCGGCGAGTTCGCTGAGGGTCAGGTCGAGCACCCCGGCGAAGACCCCCTGGGCCGCCAGGCTCTCCAGCGTCCGGCCTCCGGTACCGGTCACGTGGAAGACGAGCACCTCGTAGCCGAGTTCGGTCAGTCGCTCGCGCGCCGCGTCCACGCCGGACGTGGTCACACCAGCCATGCTCGCCGCGACCAGCGGACGGGGGCCCGCCCCCAGCCGCGCCGGGCGCTCCGCCGAGCCGCGGGCGAAGGATCCGGCCATCCCGGCGATGGCCGCCACGGCGTTCGCCAGGATCGGTGCGGAGACGCTGTTGATCCCCGCGATGTCCACCACGCTGTACATCATCGTGATGTCCGAGGTGCCCACGTACGGGGCGGTGTCCCCGGACGCCATGGACGAGACCATCAGTTTCGGGACGCCCAGCGGCAGCGCGCGCATCGCCCGGGTGGCGATGGAGGTACCGCCGCTGCCGCCGATCGCCAGGACTCCGTGCAGCCGGCCCTCGGCGTGCAGGCGCAGCAGGGTGGCCTCGGCGCCCCGGGCCATCGTGGTCACGGCCGCGCCCCGGTCGGCGGCCGATCGCAGGAGGGACAGTTCGGTTCCCGCGGCCCGGGCCACGGCAGCGCGCGGTACGTCCGCGGCGACCCGGGGTTCACCCATGACCCCCGTGTCGACCAGTACCACTTCGACGCCGGCCCGCAGCAGCCGCTCGCGCAGCCAGCCGTACTCCACACCCTTGGTGTCCAGGGTTCCCACCAGCACGACGTTCGTCATAGCTGCAATGTCCAGGCATGCGGGAACGTTGGCAAGTACGAGCTCTGGTCAAGCCTTCAGCAGCGCCAACAGTCTTTCCAGGAAGGGGAGCTGCGCAGGGATCAGCATGCTCTGCGCCATCTCGGGAGTGCACCAGGCGACCCGGTCCAGCTCCGGGAACTCCTGGACGTTCCCCGAACGCGGGGGCCACTCCAGGGTGAAGGTCCCCGGCACCATGAGCGCCGGATCGAGGTCCGCCTCCACCGCCCAGATGGTCACCAGCTTCCCGCTGGAGAGCCGTACCTCGCCCAGCGGCAGGTACTCGCCCTCCGGCGGGGGCAGGCCGATCTCTTCGGTGAACTCCCGGCGGGCGGCGTCGCGCGGGGTCTCCTCCGGCCCGTACTCGCCCTTGGGGATGGCCCAGTCCCCGGAGGTCCTCCCCGACCACAACGGGCCGCCCATGTGCCCGAGCAGGACCTCGACCCCGGGCCCCGGCCGCGAGGGCGCCCGCGCCCCCGCCCCGTCCGTCCGCCGGAAGAGGAGCAGTCCGGCGCTGCGCTTGTTCGTCATGGGCCCATACATGCCCCGTACCGGCGCGGGTCAGTGGTCGTGCACCGGTCAGTGGTCGTGCGGGCCCTCCCGGTGGACCGGTCCGTGCGCGTCCGCGCAGTGCGGGTCGTAGGCGGCCTCGCCCCGCCGGCCGACCGAGAGGAGGGAGTCCTGCACGTGGTCCACCTGCAGCGTGGTGTGGGTGATCCCGTACTCCTCGTCCAGTAGCCGCTCCAGCTCCCGGCGTACGGCGTGGCAGTCGCCCGCCGGTTCGACCAGTACGTGTGCGGAGAGCGCGGCCTGTCCCGAGGTGATCGTCCAGATGTGCAGGTCGTGCACCTCGGCGACCGGCGGGTGCCCGACGAGGCGGTCGCCGACCGCGTCCGGGTCCACATGGGCGGGCGCGGCCTCCAGGAAGATCCGCCCGGAGTCGCGGACCAGTCCGTAGCCCGCCCTGACCATCAGGGCCACGACCACGAGCGTGGCGATCGCGTCGGCCTGCCGGAACCCGGTCGTCATGACGACCAGACCGGCGACGGCCGTTCCGATGAAGGCGAACAGGTCGTTCAGGACGTGCTGGTAGGCGCCCTCCACCGCCAGCGACGAGCGGTTCGCCCGGGAGATGCACCAGGCCGCGGCCACGTTGACGACGATGCCCGCCAGGGCCGTCACCAGGACCAGCCCGCCCTCCACCGGCGGCGGGTCCATCAGCCTGCGCACCGCCTCGTACGCCAGCCAGGCGGCCAGCAGCAGCAGCGTCAGGCCGTTGGCCTGGGCGGACAGTATCTCCGCCCGCTTGAGGCCGTACGTGAATCCGCCGCGGGCCGGGCGGGCGGCCAGCCTCATCGCGATCAGCGCGAGGACGATCGAGACGGCGTCCGTCAGCATGTGGGCCGCGTCGGAGATCAGAGCCAGCGAGTGCGCCATGACGCCGATGACCACCTCGACGGCCATGAACCCGCCGATCAGGCCGAGCGCGATGGCCAGCCAGCGGCGGTCGGCGTCGGCGGACACGCCGTGGCTGTGGCCGCCGGGCCCGTGGCCGTGGTCGTCGTGCCCGTGGTCGTGCCCGGTCATGGCATCCCCTTCGCGTCGCGGCAGCCGTTTGTTCGGTTCCCGTCGCGTGAAGTGAAGCGCACCCGGACGTGATGGGCAAAGGCTGCAACGGGGACCGTTGTCATTCCCCATGAGAGGCCTCTGACCTGCGGTTTCATCCGGCCGCTGCCAGGGTGGCGTGATCGTGGGAAAATCTGCTCATGGTCCAGCGCCCCGGTGTGCCGACCGCGCCCGAGCTCGTCCTGGAAACCGCCACGGGCTCCACAGCGATGAGCCCGGGCCGGACCTACCACGTCGGCAGGGACCCGCTCTGCGAGATCTGCTTCGAGGACGCCCGCGTCTCCTGGCACCACGCGATCCTGCGCCCCGACGGCGACCACTGGACGGTGGAGGACGAGGACAGCACCAACGGCACCTGGGCCGACGGCCACCGCATCCACGAGTGGAGCGTCGGCGTCGGCAGCGAACTGCGCTTCGGCGACGCACGGGACGGCCCGCGGGCCGTCCTCACCGCGCCCCGGCCCCCCGGTGCCGGAGCCCGGCCTTCCAGGGTCTCCAACCCGTCGATGACCACCACCTTCCGCCGGCCGAGCGCCGTCCTGCCGCTGCCCGCCCGCACCACGGTGCGCATCGGGCGCGCCACCGACAACGACCTCGTCATCGACGAGCTCGACGTGTCACGCCGACACGCCGAACTGCGGGCCCTCCCCGACGGCGGCTACCAGATCGCCGACCTCGGCAGCCACAACGGCACCTACCTCAACGGCGCCCCGGTCACGGGCGCAGCCCCCCTCGCCGAGGGAGACATCGTCGGCATCGGCCACCTGGCCTTCTGCCTCGTCGGCGACCGGCTCCAGGAGTACGAGGACACGGGCGAGGTCACCCTGGACGTGCAGGGCCTCACCGTCGCCGTCGACCGCGGTCGCAAGACCCTCCTCGACGGGGTCTCCTTCCCCGTGGGCGCCAAATGCCTGCTCGCCGTCATCGGTCCCAGCGGAGCCGGCAAGTCCACCCTGCTCGGCGCCCTCACCGGCCTGCGCCCCGCCGACCGGGGCGCCGTCCTCTACGACGGCCGCGACCTGTACCGCGACTACGCCGAACTGCGCAGCCGCATCGGACTCGTGCCCCAGGACGACATCCTGCACTCCCAGCTCACCGTCCGGCGCGCCCTCTCCTACGCCGCCGAACTGCGCTTCCCACAGGACACCGCGAAGGCCGAACGCCGGCGGCGGGTCGACGAGGTGATCGGCGAACTCGGCCTCGAACAGCGCGCCGACCAGCCCATCCACAGCCTCTCCGGCGGCCAGCGCAAACGCGTGTCCGTCGCCCTGGAACTGCTCACCAAACCCTCCCTGCTCTTCCTGGACGAGCCCACCTCCGGCCTCGACCCGGGCATGGACCGCTCGGTGATGCACATGCTGCGCGGCCTCGCCGACGACGGCCGCACCGTCATCGTGGTCACCCACAGCGTCCTCAGCCTCGACGTCTGCGACCGGCTGCTGGTCCTCGCCCCAGGCGGCCGCATCGCCTACTACGGGCCGCCCGCGGGGACGCTCGGCTTCTTCGGGTTCTCGCAGTGGCCCGAGGCATTCGAGGCCTTCGAGAACCAGCGCGGCCGCGACTGGGCGGGGGAGTACGCGGCCTCGACGGCCCACCGCACCTACGTCCTGGGCGGGGCCCGCCAGCCCTGGCACGGCGGGGACGACCGGGCGGCCGCCGGGGCCGCCCCAGCGGCCGGCTTCGTCCCCGCGCCTCCCAAGGCGCAGAGCTGGGGATCCCAGCTGTCCACCCTCGTACGGCGCTACGCGGCCGCACTCGCCGCGGACCGGACCTTCCTCGCCATCATGATCGCGCTGCCCTTCGTCATGGGGGCCATGGCCCGCGCCCTGGCCGGCAGCAGGCTCACCCAGGAGACCGCGATCAACGCCCTGCTCATCCTGTCCGTCGGCGGCGTCCTCACCGGGGCCGCCAACGCCGTGCGCGAACTGGTCAAGGAGCGGGTCATCTATCGGCGGGAGCGGGCCGTGGGGCTCTCCCGCTCCGCCTACCTGATGTCCAAGGTCGTGGTGTTGGGCGCGGTCACCGTCGCCCAGGCGGTGGTCCTCACCCTGGTGGCACTCTACGGAGTGGACCTGAACGCACCGGGCGGCCGCGGCGTGCTCCTGAATCCCCTCCTCGAGATCACCATCGCCGTGGCGCTGCTGGCGTTCAGCGCGATGATGCTCGGCCTACTGGTCTCCGCCCTGGTCCGCAAGGAGGAGGTCACCATGCCGCTGCTGGTCCTCCTGGCCATCGTGCAGGTGGTCTTCTGCGGGGCGCTGCTGGAGCTGGACGGCGTGCCCGTCATCGAGCAGCTCGCCTGGCTGGTCCCCTCGCGCTGGGCCCTCGGTGCCATGGCGGGCACCATCGACCTCGGTGCGATCGTGCCCGGCCCGCTCACCGACGACCCGCTGTTCGCGCACAGTCCCGGGGTGTGGCTGCTGAACCTGGGCATGCTGGTGGTCCTGTCCGTCCTCTTCGGAGTGCTGGTGGCGAGGCTGCTGCGCCGGCACGAGCCCGCGATCATGCGGAAGTAGGCCTCATGAGCAGCTCCATGGATTCCGGGACCTCCGTGGCGGACTTCCGGCCCACCCACGTGGTGCCGCCGCCGGGTCTGCCCGCCTGGGAGGCCCCCGACGTATCCCGGCCGACCGCGGCCCTGGACGCCTTCCTGCCGGTGCAGCTGCTGTCCCGGCGCGGGGAGTGGGGGGAGATCCTGTGCGCCAACGGATGGAGCGCCTGGGTCGACGGGCGGCTCCTCCTGGCGGTTCCGCAGCCGCCGCCGACCACGGGGGAGGGGCCGTCCGTACGTGCCGAGGACCCGAGGCCGCTGCTCCAGCGCGGCGCCGACGCCCTGGAGCGCTACCGGCACGCCGTGGACGAGCTGGCCTCCGGCCGCGCCGACACCGACGCCTTCCGGCGCTCCCTGCGCGGGCTGCGGGCGGGTGTGGTCCTCGACGGGGAGTCGGTGTGGCTCTACGACGAGAACGCGGGGCGGTGGATGTACGGCGACGGGACCCGCCTGGCGACCTACGCGGTGACCGAGGGGCCGGGGACCACCCGGGGGCACCCGTCGACGGCGGATCATGACGGCGCCGGTGCGGCCCGACCGGGGCCGGCCGCGCCGCCCGAGGGCCCCCCGGCGGGCCGGCCCGCCGGGGCCACCCCGACCCGGATCGTGGACGCGGGCGATTCCGCACCGGAGTGAAGGACGGGCTCGGGCACCGAAGCGGAGTTCTGCCGCGGGGCGCCCCTCGGCGGACACCGGGCCGGTGGTGCGTGCGCCCGGTCAGGCGTGTGTCGCGGCGGGGGCGTCCACCTGCCCGCGGCGGTGCAGCGGGCGGGCCAGGACGCCACCGAGGAAGCCCGCCACCGCCCCCCACAGGAGGCCGAGGCCGACCGTGCGCCACAGCACGGGGTCCAGCACGATCTTCCCGCCGAGGGCGTCCACCTCGCCGATGCCCAGCAGCGACAGCCCGTACTCGGCCCCGACCCGGGCCAGCAGGCAGACCGTCAGGGTGGCCAGGGCGAGGGCCGCCCCCAGATGCAGGGCGTGCTGCCAGGGCCGGACATGCGCCGGGGAGCGCACGGCCGCCAGCACGCCCGCGCCGAGCAGCAGTACGGCGGCCACCACCACCAGCCACCACGCCCGCGGGTCCCGGGCCGCGAAGGACGCCACATCGACGGGGGCTCCGTCGGCATCGCGCAGCACCTCGTCCACGAGCGGCGGCATCGGCAGCCCGAAGGCCCCTTCCACCCGGGATTCCCAGGCTCCGCCGAAGCCCAGGGTGAGGGCGATCCAGACGAGGTTCGGCAGGGCCAGCAGGAGTACGGCAAGGGTCCGGCCGGCGTTGCCCTGGGTCGCGGCCGCCACCAGGCCGACCGCGACGCCGATCACGACGTAGGCGAGGAGCAGCAGGGTGGTGGCGAAAGCGGCCGGACGCACCGCGGTGTGGAAGCGGACCAGTGCCGCCGGAAGCGGTGCGCGGCGCGACACGAGCAGGGCGATGAGCAACAGGCCCAGGACCCAGAGCAGTCCGAACAGCAGTGTGGCGGGCAGGTCGGCGCGGAAGCCCACCGTCGGCGCGGAGTCGAGGAGTTCGCCGATCACCCCGAGGGTGGAGTCGCCGGTGGAGATGCCGAAGTCCTGCCGGGCCAGGGCCGTCGCGCCGGTCAGGGCGAGCAGCCACAGCACCACCAACGGAACCGCGCGGCCGAGGAGTTCCCGGGGCCCGGCCACGGCCCGGTTGTGCAGTGGGCGCAGGAAGCAGTAGCCGGCCGCGAGAGCGCCGGCCAGGCTCACCGAGAGCGGAAGCACCGACAGGCTCACGTCTGCGCCGGCCAGCAGCCCGGCGTCACCAGAGACCTCCACTGCGCCGCCGGCCCCCATCACGACGACGGCGGCGAGCACGTGCGGGAACGCCCCTTCCGGCAGGCCCCCGGCCCCGGCGCACGCCAAGCCCGCCGCGGCGATCGCGACCATCGCCGCGAAGCCGGCCACGACGGCGACGAGTGCGTCGCGCCACGCCCTCGCGGAGCCCCCGGACGATGCCGATCTCGCTGTCTGGCTCACCCTGCAACCGTGGCACTCCCGGCTTGCGGGCACCACCCGGACGGCGCACACAATGGTCCGATGGGAACTCCCTCCTCCTGGGAAGAAGAGCCCGTGAGCACACAATCCTCCGGCGGGCAGCCGTCGTCAGAGCGACCCACCGGGCCTCCTTCCGGGCCGCTGTCGGGCGGTCAGCAGGTGCCGCCGCCCCCGCCGCCGACCGGGCCGCCTAGCGGTCCCGGCGGTCCCGGAGGTTCCGGAACTCCGGGGCCGGACAAGGGCCCTTGGTGGCGGTCCGTCCCACGCCTCGTCACCGCGCTCGTCGCCGTGGTCGCGGCCGTGACCCTGGCGGTGGTGCTGACCCGGCCCGACGGCGCACCGAGCGCCGGGGCCGAGGTGTTCCTCCAGCCGGCCGCCGCGGCCGGCCCCGACCCCTTCACCGAGTCCACCGTGGTGAAGGAGGACGCGCCGCCTCCGGTGAGCCCGGCGCCGTCCCCCACCACGACCGGCTCCGCCCCCGCCCCCGACGGCACCACCACGGGCACCAGGAGCGTCAGCGGATCCGCCCCCGGCGTGTACGGGGGCACCCAGGACGTGGCGAGCTGCGACGTCGAGAAGCAGATCACCGTGCTGGCCGCGGAGCCCGCCAAGAACGAGGCCTTCGCATCCACGCTCGGCATCCAACCGGCTGCCGTTCCCGGGTACCTGCGCTCGCTGACCCCGGTGCAGCTGCGGCTGGACGCCCGGGTCACGAACCACGGCTTCCAGAACGGCAAGGTCACCAGCTACCAGGCCGTGCTCCAGGCCGGGACGGCCGTGCTCGTGGACGACCGGGGCGTGCCGCGGGTGCGCTGCGCCTGTGGGAATCCGCTCGGTCCGCCGGTGCCGCTCAAGGCCGCGCCGAAGCGCTACGGGCAGACGTGGCCCTCGTACCAGCCGGCGAAGGTGGTCGTCATCGCGCCGGCCGTGCAGCCCATGACGAAGATCGTCATCTACGACCACCAGAACCGGCACTGGTTGGAGCGCGACAAGGGCCCGCACCAGGACAGGAAGCCGGACCGGCCGATCCCGCCGCCCGTGATCCCGACGCCGCCGACCTCGCCGAGCCCCGCGGTCACCCCGACGCACACCGGCTCGAAGCCGCCGGGACCACCGTCGACGTCGCCCACGCCCACGGGCTCGACGACCCCGACGCCGACGCCCACGACGACGACCACGCCGCCCCCGACGACGACCGCCACGCCGACGCCGACATCGCCCACGTCGCCCCCGGTTTCGCCGTCGCCCTCGACGACCCCGTCCCCGACGCCGACGCCTTCGGCCTCACCGTCCGCCTCCCCGTCGCAGTCGCCGTCCGGATCGCCGCCGGTCTCGCCGACGCCCCCTGCGTCGGGTTCCCCCTCACCGACGGTCGCCTCGTCACCGTCCTCGGCCGAGCCACCCTCGGGATCCCCGTCGGAACCTCCCTCGCCGCCGGGTCCGGGGACCTCGGCGGCGTCGCCCTCGACCAAGCCGTCACCGTCGCCCTCTGAGGCGCGCCCACCGCAGCCCGAGGCCCCGCGGTCTGCGGAGTAGCGCCGCGAGGGCGGGGGCGGGAACCACGGCGGAGGCAACGGCGGGAACCGGTAGCCGGCCCCGGCGAGCTCGGCTGGTCCGCTTCCGGACAAGGCCGTTGAAAACGGGTGAGAGCCGCCCGCCCCGACCACCGTGTTCGGACGGCCCTGTTGGTCCACGACGCTGACGAACGGGCCTCCAGGACGCGCGTGTCCGGGCCGTGGCGCGGGCCGGCCCGGTGAAGCCGGGCTCCGCGGTGCGCGAGACGTTCCGAGGATGCGGCAGCGCTCGAAATGGATGGCCCTAGCATGGGAATTGTTCGCCATTCCGGACGGATTGAGGGCCTGCCCGAGATGCCGATCGGATGGACGGTGACTAATATCATCCGTAGGTAGCTGTGGCAACCGCGGGATGCACACCCTCTGCCCGCGGTGACAACGCCAGAGCGCGCGGCGTGCGACACACATCGCACCGGCCCACGAGGTCCACGGTCCGAAGAGGCCGTGTTGACGGGGGATGCGCGCAATCCGACACATCTGTACGGCCACAGGTGCAGCCGTGTACAGCCCGTGCTGAGGAGGAAGAGCAAATTTTCGTGCCACAGCAATGCGTGCCATAGCAACGAGAAGGGTTCTCAACCATGCGAGCAACGAGAGTCAAGCGTCTCTTCGCGGCGTCCGCCATCGGCGTTCTGATGGCCGGCGGAGCCCTGGGAGCCGCAGGCACCGCCTCGGCGGCGACCCCCACCCAGCCCGTCTCCTACGTGAGCGGCGGCGGAGGCTGGGACCACGACAGGGGCGGCCACCACGGCTGGTACGACGACGATGACGACGACGACTACCGCGGCGGAGGCTACGGCCACGGCTACGGCCACGACTGCTGACACCATCGCACGCTGTGCGGCCCGTACGACGGGCCGCACAGTGCCGTGTCCGGCCACGGCGCCCCGCCGCCGTGCGTCCCACGGGGACACCGGCGGAGGACAGTGAGACCCTGGCTGCATGGTCGGTAGGGAAGACGTTCCCGAGGTCGGCTGGCCCGCGCGGCCGGACACGAGCTTGGCGCTCAACCGCATGGGCACCTTCGACTGGGACCTCGACAGCGGGCGGATGTACCTTGATCCCATCGCCCTCGATGTCCTCGACCTGCGCCCGGACGAGTACAGCGGCACTCCCGCCGGGCTCCGCGCCCGCATCGCCCCCGCCGAGGAGGCCCGGCTCGACTCCCGGGTCGCCCAGGCCCTCAAGGACGGCCGGAGCCACTACGGGGCCTATGTCCGCAGCCGCCGCCGCGACGGGTCACCGGCCTGGACCCACGTCCAGGGGCACATCCTGCGAGACCCGGCCGGCCGCCCGTACCGCGTCATCGGCGTCCTGCGCGACGCCGCCCACGATCCGGGTGAGCCCGGAGCCTTGGGGGAGCAGGACGAGGGGCGCCGCCGGATGACCGGCGTGGTCGAGCGGACCACCGCCATCCTCGCCCACGCCCGTACCGTCAACGACGTGACCGACGTCCTCAAGGACCCCCAGGCCCTCGGCCACCTCGGGGCGGTCAGCGTGATGCTGGGCGTCGTCGACGGGGGCCGCATCCACCTGGTCGCGGAGGGCAGGCTCGGCACGTACGTCCCCGAGATCGAGTACACGCGGATCGACGCGCAGTTCCCCATGAGCGTGGCCGTGCGCACCATGCGGCCGGTCTTCATCCTCTCGCGGCAGGAGTTCCAGGAGTCCTATCCGGAACTGTGGCCCTACATCGAGCCGCTGTCCGTCCACAGCGGGGTCTACCTGCCGCTCATCGCACAGGGCCGGCCGGTCGGCGCCCTGGGACTGCTCTACCGGCGCGAGGGCGACTTCACGGCCGAGGAACGCAACGTCCTGATGGCGCTCGGCAGCGGCGTCGCCCAGAGCCTCCAGCGCGCCATCCTCTTCGAGCAGGAGCACGACCTCGCCGAGGGGCTCCAACGGGCCATGCTGCCCCGGCGGATCCCCGCGGTGCCGGGCGCGCTGATCGCCGTACGCTACCGGTCCGCCCGGATGGGGCGGGACATCGGCGGCGACTGGTACGACGTCGTCCCGCTCGGCGGCGGCCGGGTCGGTGTGATGATCGGCGACGTCGAGGGCCACGACACCGACGCGGCGGCCGTCATGGGTCAGCTGCGCATCGTGATGCGCGCGTACGTGGTCGAGGGGCACACGCCGGGCGCGGCGATGGCCCGGGCTTCGGCCTTCTTGCGCGAACTGGACACGGAACGCTTCGCCACCTGTACCTACGCCGAGGTCGACCTCACCACCGGCACACTCCAGATGGTCCGCGCCGGCCACCTCGACCCGGTCGTGCGGCGCGGCGACGGCAGCTGCCATCGGATCCAGGTGGCGGGCGGCCTGCCGTTGGGACTGCCGCCCCGCGAGGCGAACGGGGCGGTGGGCTCCGGCTACCCCGTCACCAGCCTGGAGCTGCACCCCGGGGACACCCTGGTGCTGTGCACGGACGGCCTGATCGAACGGCCCGGAGCCGACCCCGACATCGGCATGCGCGAGCTCATGGCGGCGATCCACAGCGGCCCGGCGGACGTCGAGGAACTCGCCGACGTGCTGTGCGACCTGGTCGGGGACTCCGGCGGCGGGGACGACATGGCCCTGCTCGTCCTGCGCCGCCGCGGTACGCCCACCGGACGCGGCGGCGGCCCGCTGTGCCAGCGCCTGGACCCGGGCGACGCCCGGGCCCCGGCCCTGGCCCGGCATCTCGTTCGGGCCGCGGCGGCCGCCTGGGGCGCGCGGGACCGGGCCGACGAGATCGAGCTGGCGGCGGACGAGCTGATGACGAACGCCCTGGTGCACACGGACGGCGGCGGCCGGATGAGCGTGCGGATCACACCGCAGGGACGGATCCGGATCGAGGTCGAGGACTCCAGCAGCGCCCTGCCGAGGCGGCGCGAGGCCGACGACTGGGCGGTGTCGGGGCGCGGCCTGATGCTGGTGGAGCAGCTCGCGGACGCGTGGGGCGTGGAGCCACGCGGCGGCGGCAAACGCGTGTGGTGCGAGTTCGCCCCGACCGACCCGCAGAGCACGACCCGAAGGCCCGGCCCGTGATCCCTGGTGGTCGGCGCACGACGCCGGGCGTCCGCCGGGGATCGGCCGGGGATCGGCCGGCGGTCCTCGCGGGCCGGGTCAGCGCCGAGGCCGGGCGGGCGCTGCGCACCGACCGCGGCGAGCAGCCGGCAGGAGGCGCCCGGTCCGCCCGATCGAACGGGAATCCTTCCGGCGGCGCTCGGCCGGCCGGGCGAACCGAGCGGCTCGGGTCCGACCGCGCCGTCGCGGCCGGTGCCGGGGGACCGGCCCAGGATCCGACCGCGGCCGATCCCCGGGGGCACGCCCGGTCCCCCGGCACACGCCCGGGGTAGCGGCCGCCCCATCCGGCGGCGTCGTGGCAGTCCGCCGCCCACCGCCGGGACGGGGGACCTACAGTCCCACCAGCGTGACCTCGGTGGCCTTCACACTCGTCCACACCTCGGAGCCGTCGGCCAGGCCCAGTTCGGCCGCCGCGTCCGGGGTGATCTCGGCGACCAGATCGGGCGCCTCGGCCGAGGAGATCAGCACGCGCAGCCGGCTGCCCACCGCGGTGATCTCCCGGACGGTGCCCGGCCACACGTTACGGGGGCTGCCGCCCGGGCGGTCACGGTGCACCGACACCGCCTCCGGGGCGATGATCGCCAGCGCCCGGGACCCCTCGGGCAGGGCCTCGGCGACCACCAGGCGGCCGCCGGCGGCGAGGGTGAGGCCGTCCCCCGAGGCGGTGCCCGGCCAGGCGTTGCGCCCGAGCATGCGGGCCACCCACGGGGACCGTGGGTGCCGGGACACCTCGGCCGGCGGCGCGTCCTGCAGGGCCCGGCCGTCGGCCAGTACGAGCACCCGGTCGGCCAGCGACACCGCCTCGACGGGATCGTGGGTCACGATGAGGCAGACCCCGCCGAAGCCGGCCAGGTGCGTGCGCAGGGTGTGCCGTACGTGGGCCCGCGTGGCCTGGTCCAGGGCCGCGAGCGGCTCGTCCAGCAGCAGGAGCCGCGGCCGGGCGGCCAGAGCCCGGGCGAGGGCGACCCGCTGGGCCTGGCCGCCCGAGAGCTGGGACGGCCTGCGGTGCGCGAGGTGGCCGACGCCCAGCCGGTCCAGCCAGGCCTGGGCATCGCGGCGGGCGTCGGCGCGCGGCACCCGGCGGGCGCGCAGCCCGTACGCGGTGTTCGCCAGCGCGCTCAGGTGCGGGAACAGCGCCCCGTCCTGCGGGACCCAGGCCACCTGTCGCTGGTGCGGCGGCAGGGCGGTGACGTCGGCGTCACCGAGCCGCAGCTCGGCGTGGGCCCGCGGCGTCAGGCCGAGCAGGGCGCGCAGCAGGGTGGTCTTGCCGGCCCCGTTCTCGCCGACGACGGCGATGGTGGTGCCCGGTTCAGCTTCCAGGGTGAGGCGGTTGAAGCCGGTGACGGTGGCATGCAGGGGCCAGCGCCCCGGTTCCGCGCCGTGCGGCGCGGACTCCGTGGGGACTCCGGCTGCCGGGCTGCCCGCCCCGGCCGGTCCCCGGTCCCCCTCCGGTCCCCGGTCCCCCTCCGGTCCCGGGTCCCCCTTCGGCACCAGGGCTTCCTCCGGCGCCGGTGGCCGCGCCGTGATCGCCCCGCGGTCGACCGGGGCGCCCGTCCACCGGCCGCGTAGTGCGATCAGTACGGCCATGGCGATCGCCAGGAGGAGCAGCGACACCGAGGTGGCCGCCTCGGGCTGCTCCTGGAGCAGCAGGTACACCTGGAGCGGCAGGGTCTGGGTCGTGCCGGGAAGGTTCCCGGCGAAGGTGATGGTCGCGCCGAACTCGCCCAGCGCGCGGGCCCAGGTGAGGGCGGCGCCGGCGACCAGGCCGGGCGCCACCATCGGCAGGGTCACCGTGAAGAACACGCGGACCGGCCCCGCGCCGAGCGAAGCCGCGGTCTCCTCGTAGCTCTCCTTGAGGCCGCCGAGGGCGCCTTCCAGGCTGATGACCAGGAACGGCATGGCGACGAACGTCGCCGCGACGACAGCCCCCGAGGTGTGGAACGGCAGGGTGATCCCGAAGGAGTCCTCCAGCCAGGGCCCGAGCAGCCCCCGCCGGCCGAAGCCCAGGAGCAGGGCGACACCCCCCACGGTCGGCGGCAGCACCATCGGGAGCAGCACGAGCGAGCGGACCAGCGCCTTGCCCTTGAAATCCACGCGGGCGAGCAGCCAGGCCAGCGGCACACCGAGGACGAGCGAGCAGCCCAGCGCCCACAGCGAGACCAGCAGCGAGAGCTTCAGGGCCTCGACCACGTCCGGGCTACCGAGGTGTTCACCGAGGTTGCCCCACGGTGTGCGGACAAGGATCCCGATCAGCGGCATCAGCAGGAACGCGACGGCGAGCAGCGCGGGGAGCGCCAGCGCGAGCGGGGGCCGGGTGCGGGTACGGAGTCTGCTCACGGGACTTCCTGGCTGGGGCCGGCAGGGCCGGGCGGGTGGGACGGTCGTGCGGGGCAGGGGACGCGGGGGCGCAGGGGATGCAGAAGACGCGGGGCGCAGGGGGGAAGCCTATGCGGCAGCGGCCGGCGGAGGCGGCGGTGCGCGGGCACGCCGAAGGGGGCCGTCCGAACCCCAGGACCGGACAGCCCCCGGACGCCCCGGCGCGGCGGAGCGCCGGCTACGGCTGCTGGAAGCCCGCGTCCCGGAGGATCTTCTGCGCCTCGGGGGTGCCCAGCCAGGTGACGAACGCGGCCGCGGCCTCGGCGTTGCGGGACTGCTTCAGCGTGGCGGCCGGGTAGGAGGCCACGGCGTTCTGGTCGTCGGGGATCTCCACGGCGACGACCTTGTCGCCCGCCGCGGTGGAGTCCGTCCGGTAGACGAGGCCGGCGTCCGCCTCACCCAGCTCGACCTTGCTCAGGACGGCGCGGACGTTGGGCTCCAGGGAGACCGGCTTCACTTCGATCCTCTGGGCGTCGAGGATCTGCTTGCTGTAGCGGCCGACCGGCACCTCGGGCGCGGCCAGCACGACCTTGATCTTGGCGTTGGCGAGGTCCCCGAGCTCGTCGATCTTGAACGGGTTGCCCTTGCCGGCCGCGATAACCAGCCGGTTCTTCGCGATGATCGTGGCGTCGCCGGTTTCGGCCTTCAGTCCCTCCATGGTCCTGGTGTCGGCAGTGACCAGCGCGTCGGCCGGAGCACCCTGCCTGACCTGCGCCGCGAGCTCCTGGGATCCGGCGAAGGAGAAGGTGACCTTCGTGCCGGGGTGGGACTTCTGGTACGCCTCGCCCGCGGTCCTGAAGACGTCGGTGAGGGAGGCGGCGGCCAGGACGGTGATCGCCTTCGGTGCGGTGGACGCCGAGGGCGCGGCCGGGTCGGAGCCGGAGGCGGCGGGCTTGTCCTCGCCGCAGGCGGTCAGCGCCGCGAGCAGGGCGGCGGACAGGACGGCGGCGGCGGTGCGGCGGAGGGCCGAGGTCGGGGACATGGGTGCGGGCTCCTCGGTCGGGTCGGCGGCCGGCCGGGTGCCGGATCCGCGCTGTGGTGACCCGCGCCGGTGACGGGCGGAGCGGGTGGGGAGGGTGCGGCGGTGCTGAGGGATGGTGGTGCGGAGCCGCGGGGTGGGCCGGGAGCGGGTCGTCGGCCCGCCGCGGGCTGCGTCCGCGGTTCAGGCGCGGGCGAGCCGGGCGCGGGCGGACTTCGAGGGGCCGTCGACCGGCGGCCGGCCGGCCCCGCCGCGCCGGTTCACGACCCGGCCGGCGTCGGCACGGCGCCGCGCGGTGTCCGGGCCGACGCTCGGACGTCGCGCCACCCGCTCCATGGTGTAGGACTGCATGTGCGACAAGGTAGGGGCATGAATGGCGCATGTGCAATCCTCTTTGGTTGATCGCCATGGCAGATGCAGCACCCCTTGGTGTATCCGCCGAACACTGCCGGAAACTCATTCCGTCCTGAGGGGCCCGAATCGTTAGAGTCGGGGCATGGCTGATGAGGTATCGGTGACGGAAACGGGCACGGTGCGGGTCGATGCGTGGATCTGGTCCGTACGTCTGACCAAGACCCGCTCGATCGCGGCGACGGCCTGCCGGGCGGGCCATGTCAAGGTCAACGGGGAGCGCGCCAAGCCGGCGCAGCCGATCCGCGCCGGCGACGAGGTACGGCTCTTCCACGCGGGG
Organism: Streptomyces sp. NPDC058880; assembly: GCF_042742535.1. Lineage (NCBI taxonomy): Bacteria > Bacillati > Actinomycetota > Actinomycetes > Kitasatosporales > Streptomycetaceae > Streptomyces > Streptomyces sp. NPDC058880. Next base: position 264,441 of record NZ_JBHYMC010000001.1, on the reverse strand, counting down.
CGCGAGCGGATCGTCGTCGTCAGACGTCCCGTGTCCAAGCGGGTGGGCGCGCCCGTCGCCGCCGAGTGCCTGATCGACAAGAGCCCGCCGCCGCCGACCGCCGTGGAGGCCGCGGTCGTCGGTGTCCGGGACCGGGGCACGGGCCGCCCCACGAAGCGCGACCGCCGCGAGATCCAGTCCCTGCGCGGACGCTGACGCCGAGCGGCCGACCCCGCGGGTCCCTGCCGATCAGGGCGGGCCCGCGGCGTCCGGGACCGGGGGCCCGCGCTGCAGGGCCCTCCGGGCGTCGACGGACCGCACGGGACTCCTCCGCCCGCTTCGGGATCCCTTGGCTCCGATAGGTCGATCGGCTGACCGGACCGGGGCGCGAACCGCACGAGGCCGCCGCCCGGGGGACCGGCCGGCCGATCCGGCAGCCTCGCCCGCGGTCGGCCCCCCGGCTTCCGGGGCGGGCCCGCCGCGATCGCGGGAGCCGGCCGTATGTCCGTGCGTCCGCCGATCGCCGCCACGCGGCGGACGGCCGCGCGGCCCGCGCCTCAGACCTTGCGGTAGGCGTACGCCTCGGCCGCGGCCTCCGCGACCTGTACCAGCGGGGCGCCCGCGGACGCGGCGACCACCGCCGCCACCGCGCCCTCGACGAACGGCGCGTCCACCAGCCGTGAGTCCGGCGGAAGCTCGTCCTCCAGCAGCAGCGTCTTCACCGTCAGCACCGAGCTCCCGAGGTCCGCCAGCAGGGCCACCCCGGCGCCCCGGTCCACCTCGCGCGCGGCCTGCACGATCCGCTCCGCGCTCGTGCCGAGCCCACCGGCGGACGTGCCGCCCGCAGCGGCCACCGGAGCCACCGCTCCACCCGCCGCCAGGCCCCGTGCCAGCTCCGCCACCGACTCCGCCACCTGTGCACTGTGCGAGACCAGCACGACCCCGACCAGGTCCGGCGGGGTACCGTCGTCGTCGCGTCCGCCCGTCACCGCGCGTCCTCCGTCCGCCCGGCCACGTCCGCGAGCGCCCCGAGCAGCAGCGCCGACGAGGTTGCGCCCGGATCCTGGTGGCCGATGCTGCGCTCACCCAGATAGCTGGCCCGCCCCTTGCGCGCCTGCATCGGCACGGTCGCCAGCGCCCCGCTCTGTGCCGCGTCCGCCGCCGCACGGTACGACGTGCCCAGCGCGGTCACGCCCGGCAGCAGTGCGTCCAGCATGGTCTTGTCGCCCGCGGCCGCTCCGCCCAGCTGTGCCACCGCGGCGACCCCTCGGTCCAAGGCCTCCCGCAGTTCCTCGTCGGACACCTCCGGAGCCTCCCCGAGCTCCTTGCCGGTCCGGCGCAGCAGCATCCCGTACAGCGGGCCCGACGCACCGCCGACCGTCGAGATCAGCGTCCGCCCGGCGAGCTGGAGCACCGCGCCCGGCGCGGCCGGGGCCTCGGCCTCCAGGGTGGTGCGCACGGCCGTGAAACCCCGCAGGAGATTGCTCCCGTGGTCGGCGTCCCCGATGGCGGAGTCAAGCTCCGTGAGCCGGTCCGCCTCACGCTCCACGGCGGCCGCGGCGGCCGCCATCCAGCTCCGGAAGAACTCTGCGTCACGCACCGGATCTCCTCGCCTCGCGTCCGCCCGGGCCACTCCCTGCCGCCACCATAGATCAGCACCCGTGTCGCGGGCCCGCGGTCCGCACGGGCGCGTCAGACCGACGCTGACTCCTACAGCGCCTCGGCTGCGCAGAATCGGTCAATTGGCGCCGCATCCGGTCAACCGGAAGCGCGAGATTCGGCCACGTGGTCGTATGTGTGCTTCTGCGGAATTCGACGAGTGCGAGGCGCGGCGTGGCAGCGACGACTGAAGAGCCGTTCAGGGCTCTGCTGGAAGCGGCACCGGACGCGATGGTGATCGTGGACGACGCCGGGGTGATCCGGCTGGTGAACGCGCAGACCGAGGCCCTGTTCGGCCACCCCCGGGCGGAGCTCCTGGGCCGCCACATCGAGGTGCTGGTCCCCGAGCGGTTCCGTGGCCAGCACCCGGGCCACCGGGTCGGCTACGCAGCGAGCCGCCAGGTCCGCCCGATGGGCGCCGGCCTGGAGCTGTACGGCCTGTGCCGGGACGGGCGCGAGTTCCCAGTGGAGATCAGCCTGAGCCCGCTGGAGACCCCGGAAGGCCTGCTGATCTCGGCGGCCGTACGCGACGTGAGCGAGCGCAGGGCCGCCGAGGAGCGCTTCCGGGCCCTGCTGGAGGCGGCCCCGGACGCCATGGTGATCGTCGACGAGCGCGGCGCGATCCAGCTCGTCAACGCCCAAACCGAGGCCCTCTTCGGGTATGCGCGGGAGGAACTGCTGGGAAGACCGGTGGAGGTGCTCGTACCGGAACGATTCCGCGGTCACCACGCCGACTTCCGCCACGGCTACTTCGTCAACCGCAAGACCCGCCCCATGGGCGCGGGCCTGGAGTTGTACGGCTTGCGCCGCGACGGGGGCGAGTTCCCGGTGGAGATCAGCCTGAGCCCGCTGGAGACGCCCGACGGCACCCTGGTCTCCGCCGCCATCCGCGACGTCACCGAACGCAAGTCGGCCGAGGAGATGCTCGCCAAGCTCTACGAGCAGCAGCGCCACGTCGCGCTGACCCTCCAGCGCAGCCTCATGGGATCCCCACCGGACGTTCCCGGGATGCCCACCGCGAGCCGGTACTTCCCGGCGCGGCAGGGGGCCGGGGTGGGCGGCGACTGGTTCGACCTCATCCCGCTGGGCGGGGGCCGGGTCGGCGTGATGGTCGGCGACGTGATGGGGCGCGGCCTGGACGCCGCCGCCGTCATGGGACAGCTCAAGTCCGCCTCCCACGCGCTGGCCAAGACCGGGATGCCGCCGTGGCAGCTCATGCGCGCCCTGGACGCGGTCGTCAGCGAACTGCCGGACCAGTTCGTCACCTGCTGCTACCTGGTCCTCGACGCCGACTCGGCGGAGATCACCATGTGCTCGGCGGGGCACCTGCCGGTCCTGCTCGTCGCCCCGGGCGGCGAGGTGACCCGGCTGCCGGTCGAGGTGAGCGTGCCGCTGGGGGTGGGGGAGGTGCCCCACCACGAGACCCGGCACACCGTCGAGCCCGGCTCGGTGCTCGCGCTCTACACCGACGGCCTGGTCGAGACGCCGGACAGCGACATCGACGGGCAGGTGGACGGTCTCGCGGCGGCGCTGGAGAAGGCCGTCGCCACGTCGGACGGCCTGGAGGCGGCCGCCGACCGGCTGCTGGACGAACTGCTCCCGGACGCCGACGACAACCCCGACGACGTGACCCTCCTGCTCGTCCGCATCCCCGACACCCCGGTGACCTCGCAGAGCATGCTCCTCGCCGCGGACCCGAGCAGCGTCGGCGCGGGGCGGCGGTTCCTGCGCAACACCCTGGCCCTGTGGGGCAAGGACGACGAGCAACTCCGCGACACCGCCTGCCTGCTCACCTCCGAGCTGCTCTCCAATGCGGTCAACCACAGCCGCGGACCCGTGCGGCTCCGGCTGCGCCAGGCCGGCCGCGAACTCAGCGTCGAGGTCTGCGACGGGAGCCCGGTCCTGCCCCAGGCCCGATTCGCCGCCCCCGACGCCGAATCGGGCCGCGGCCTGCTCCTCGTCGACTCCCTCGCCTCCTCCTGGGGCACGCTGCCGACGGCCGAGGGCAAGGCCGTCTGGTTCTCGCTGCCCCTTCCGGCCCCGCGCCCCGCGCCTCCCCTGCGGCTCCCGCGCGAAAGCGTGCTGAGCCCCGGGACGGCCACGTGATCGAATGGGGGTGTGAACGGCCGTGACGGAAAGGGTCCCGCTGTGTCAGATACGCCCCCGCCGAACGTGTGGGCCGCGCCGCCCGCAGGCGCTCCGCGATGGCCGGCCCCGGCGCAGGGGTGGCCGCCCGCCGTGCACGGCGGGCCCCCGCCGCCCCCGCCGACCGCTACCGCGCCGGCCGGCAGCGCCTTCCACGAACAGGGCCGCAACGGCCGGCAGAAGGCCCCGCAGCGCATCGGGGAGTTCCTCCTGGTCGCCGTCGGGAATCTGGCCCTGCCGCTGGTGGTGATCGCGTTCGGCGCCCTCGCCGGCTACGTGCTGGGGGCGGACTTCGCCGCCGAGGACGGCGAGCGGATCCTGGCGGATCCCCTCGCCGACGAGGCACTCGCCCTGCTCTCCATAGCCACCGGCATACCCGTCGTGCTGCTCGCCGTCCGCTGGTGCGGCAGCCGCCCCGCCGGGACCGCGGCCTCGGTCGTGGGCCGGCTGCGCTGGGGCTGGCTGGTCCGCTGCGCGGCGGTTGCCTTCCCGCTGATCGTCCTCCAGATGGGCGGGCTGGCGCTGTGGGGCTACCTCAGCGACGGCGAGGAGTCCCTCGCCGGCGACTTCCCCGGATGGTCCGGGTTCGTGCTCTCCCTCCTCGTGCTGTGGGCCCTGATCCCCTTTCAGGCCGCGGCCGAGGAGTTCGTCTTCCGGGGCTGGCTCGCCCAGTTCTTCGGTGGGTTCCTGCGGTCCCCGTGGCCCGGCATCGTCCTCGCGTCCGCGCTCTTCGCCGTCGCGCACGGCTTCGGCGAGTGGTCGGGATTCGCCTTGCTCTTCTACTCCGCCCTGTGGTGGGGGTGGCTGACCATCCGCACCGGAGGCCTTGAGGCCGTCATCGCCGTGCACGTGGCGAACAACATGACTGCCTACGGCATCACCGTCGCCCTGGGGGAGCTGGCCGAATCGGGGAACGCGGCGGACGCCCCGTGGCAGGCGCTCGTCCTCGAACTCGTCGCCGCGCCGCTGTACTGCCTGCTGATCGCGCGGCTCGCCACGGCCCACGGCGTTCGCCGCCTCAGCGCTCCGGACCCCGCCGGCCGGACGGAGCAGGCCGCGTAGGCACGGCTCACCGGCCGGCGCCCGATCCGATCTCCACCACCCGGGCCCAGGGCGGTGTCCGGTCCGGGCGGTAGTGCGGGTCGTCCTCGTTCCACCGGAGAGCCACCGGGCGGGTGAAGCGGCCCACGACCGTCCGGCAGGGCGGGCGGGCGGCCGGCCAGGCCGTCTGCCCGTCCGTCAGGACCACGATGACGTCGGGCGGCGGCCCCGCCTGCAGGGCCTTGGCGAAGCCCGCGCGCAGATCCGTACCGCCCCCGCCCAGCAGGGGGATGCCCTCGCCCTCGCACAGCGGGTGCACGATCCGCGCCGCCGCGTCGCAGGGCACCACGGTGACCAGGTCGCGGCGCCCGCCCACGGCCTGCGCGATCGCGGCGACCTCCAGGAGCGCGCTGCCCAGTTCGGCGTCGCTGACCGAACCGGAGGTGTCGATCACCACGGAGACCCGCGGCGGCCTGCGGCGCAGGCTGGGCAGGACGATGCCGGGCAGCCCGGCCGAGCGTCGGGAGGGCCTGCCGTAGCTGTAGTCCTCGCCGGCCCCCGCGCCGGAGGCTGCGGACCGGACCGCCGCGCCCAACAGCTCCCGCCACGCCTGCGGTGGGTGGAAGGCCTCCTCCGCCCACCGCTTCCAGCCCTTCGGAGCGCGTCCCGGGCGCCCGTTGATGCCCTGCGCCACCCGGAAGCGGACCGCGTCCTGCTCGTGCGCGCTGAGGCCGTGCGCGCCGTCCGCTCCCAGGTCCCACGCACGCTCCATCCCGTCGGCGCCGCTGCCGCAGTCCAGCCAGACCAGGGCCTGCGTCCGCGGCCCCAGCCCGAACTGGTGCAGATAGTCCTCCATCAACTCGCCCCCGGACAGACCCAGGTGCTGCGGGGTGACGGCCCCCGCCGGCCGCACCAGCCCGTGGCCGAACACGTCGTCGTTGATCTCCAGGTCCGCGGCGATGTTGATCCGCAGCCGTGCCCCGGGCCCTTCCAGTCCCTGGAGCCGCGCGGCCCGGTCACCCCGCCGGTGGTGGTCGCGCAGCAGGTGGGACACCTCATGGACCCAGACACCGGCCAGGTCCCTGACCGGCGTCCGGTCCACGAACCCGGCGGAGACATACACCCGCCAGTACCTGTCGACGGCCATTGTCGGCACCTGCCGCGACTCCACGGTGTGCAGCGCGAACAGCGCCGTAGCGAGGTACGGCCGGACCCGTGCGGCGTGCAGCCGGGCGGTGTAGAGCTTGTCCCGGTCCAGCGCCCCCGGCGCCCCGGCACTCACGGGCGGGCCCCCGCGGCGACGCCCGCCCGGTCCCCGGCTCCTTCCGCGGCCCGGTCCGCGCGCCGGGACAGGTCCACCACCCCGGCGAGCCGCTCGATCGTGGCGGGTACGTCCCACTCGTCCCGGCGCAGCGCGGCCAGCGCGGTCGCCGGGACGACCACCAGGTCCGGGGCCCCCGTCTCCAGAGCCCGGGCCATGATCGTCCATGCCGCGTCCCAGCGGGACTTCTCCGGACGCCGGTTGACCGCGGACACGATCCCGTCGAGCACGGCCTGGCGCTGGTCGCCCCGTTCGGGTAGTTCGGCGCCGGCCGGGTCGCGGAGCAGTGCTTCGGGGTCCGGGAGCTCCATCCGGTCCAGCGCGGCGAGCAGTTCCAGTCCCGGGCCGTCCCCCACGGTCCCCCTGACCAGCAGGGAGAGGACCTCCCGGGAGGAGCCGGCGGCGGTGGCGAACGCGAGCAGACGCAGTGTCATGTCCCAGCTGCGGGGCGACGGCCAGGCGCCGCCCCGCCGCGTCTCGCCGGAGGGCAGGCGGTGTACCAGTGGGGGCCGGGTGGTGAGGAACCCGCACACCGCGCGCCGGGCGAAGTCGACGGCGGCCGGCAGGGCCTGAGGGTCGAGCCGAGGCAGGGTGGCGCGCGGCCAGGTCCCGCCGAGGCCGCGTACGACGACATCGTGGTCGTGGGTCCACTGGAGGTGGACGAACCGGTTGGCCAGCGGCGGGCTCAGCTCCCAGCCGTCGGCCGCCGAGGACCTCGGGTTGGCGGCCGCCACGATCCGCACGCCGGGCGGCAGGTGCAGGGCACCGATCCGCCGTTCCAGTACCAGGCGCAGCAGTGCGGCCTGCACGGCCGGGGGCGCGGTGGACAGCTCGTCGAGGAAGAGCAGGCCGCGCCCGGCCCGCACCAGGCGCACTGCCCAGTCCGGCGGGGCCATGGGGACGCCCTGTTCGGCGGGGTCGTCGCCGACGACGGGCAGCCCGGAGAAGTCGGACGGCTCGTGCACACTGGCGATGACCGTGGTGAGCGGCAGGCCCAGGGAGGTGGCGAGCTGGGTCAGGGCTGCGGTCTTCCCGATCCCCGGTTCGCCCCACAGCAGGACGGGCAGGTCCGCGGCGACGGCCAGGGTGAGGGCTTCGAGCTGGTCATCGGGGCGGGGCTCGGTGGTGGTCTCGCCGAGCAGGGCCAGCAGAGTGCCGGCGACGTCGAGTTGCGAGAGGGTGGGCATGTCCGTGGGCATGAAGGGTCACCTGCGGGTTTCGTAAAGGGTGAAGGGAGAAGGGGGCACGGCCGACGGCGCGGCCCGCCGGTGCTCAGGAGGCCCGGCGGGCGTGCCGGGCGCGAACGGGATTCGGGGGGAGGCGTCTGGGCCCGGGGCCGGCCAGGCCCGCACGGAACAGCCCGTAGGTGATCCGCCGTCGGGCGGCCGCCTCCAGTTCGTCCAGCAGGGCGCCCGGACGCAGCAGGGCGTCCGGGCCCAGCAGGCCCTCGACGACGGCCAGCGCGCCGGTGACGTCTCCGTGGTCGAGGCGTTCACGGACGCCGGTGAGGCAGTCCGGCCGGCGGTGTGCCGCGTCGATGGCCCGCAGACAGGGCAGGGGAGTTCCGGACAGGGCCGCCAGCAGTTCCTCGCGCCGGACCTCGTCCGGGCCGTGGTCCAGTGGTGTCAGCACCCCGTCGACGAGGCCGATGCGGTGCCGGGCTCCACGGCATTCGACCGGACGCGGTTGCCCGGGCCCCGTCTCCGGGCCGGCGGTTCGCGGCGCCGGTGCTGCTGCGGCCTCCGGTGCCAGGGCGGCGGCGACCAGCGGGTGCAGCCGAGCGGCCTCGATGGAGCCGGTGCGGAGCAGTTCCAGGTCCGGGAGCAGCCGGGCCGCCGCGTCGGGCAGCACCGGGAGCGTGTGGGCGCTGCCATCCGTGGGGGCGGTTCGGATCCGGAGGGAGGGAGCACCGGTGCCGGGCCCGTCCCGGACCAGGTCCAGGACCAGCCGTTGCCGGCCTCCGAGCCGCACGGTGATGCTGCCGGTGTCGCGCCCCTCGGCCCGGAGCACGATTCCGGCCTCGGCGGCCCACCGGTCGACGGCGCAGCCGTGCTCCGGTGGCAGCGCTCCGGCGAGGTCGGGATCCGGTCCGGACGGATCGCGGCACGGCGGCCCGTCGGCCCCGGAGCGGGCCCGCAGTTCGTCCGTCCGGCGGGCGTCCCACAAGTGGCGGTGCAGGTCGAGGCGGAAGCGCCGGTCGGGGCGGGCAGCGCGGCGGGGGTCGGCGCCGGCGACCCCGGCCTCGGAGCGGGAACCGTCCCACAGCGCGAGGCCGATGCGCTGGCCGCCGTCCGCCCAGGCGGGTGGGGTACGGGCGACCAGGTGCACCGGGGCAGCCTTGTCCTCGGGCCCGGCGGTGGCGTACCGGGCGAGGGTGAGAGTCAGGCCGGGGCGCAGCAGCCCGTGGGGAGCGATCCGCGGCATGTGCCAGCGCAGCAGGTCGGGGGCCAGGTGGCGGAGGTCGGCCCGGATCCGGTCCGCGAGGTCGCGGCCGTGCGAGCGGGCCAGGGAACGCAGGTTGAAGTCGACATCGAAGCCTGCGGCGGCGCATGCCGCGGCCCAGTCGCCGCAGTGGCGGCGGGCGGTCGCAGTCTCGATCATGGGTGCCGGCACGGCGTACTGCCGTACGCGGAGCCAGAGGGCCAGGCGGGAGTCCCCGTTCGCGGTCCGAGTGAGCATCAGCGCTCACCTTGCGCGGTGGGGACCTCCGATCCGTGAGTGGAGTGAAGGTTCATCGCGGTGATCGTAGCGACCCCGACCGCGGCCGGCCAGGGTTTTTCCGACGGGTGCCGTCCCGCCCGGGCCACTGGTGGTGGTGCTGGTCGATGACGTAGTGGTGGCCGTGCCGCCAACCGCCGCCGGCCGGGCGGGCGTCCGCGAGGTGAGGGTGACCGGGCGGCAGGTCCGGGTGTACGTGGTCCAGCCTGTCGGGGTCGCGGACCGGCCAGGCCGCCGCCGCAGCGGCGGTGGCGGCCAGGGCGACCGCTCCCAGGGCAGCGGCGGTCACTGATAGGCCGACCCGCGGGGCGAGCCACCCGGCCAGCGGGTAGGTGAGCAGCCAGCAGCCGTGGGAGAGGGAGAACCGGGCGGCGAAGGCGGCGGGCAGGTCCGCGTCAGCGGTGGAGCGGCGGACCACCCGGCCCCCGGGCGTCAGGACGGCCGAGGACGCGGCCCCGATCGCCGCCCACGCCGCCAGCAGCGCGGGCCAGGACCAGTCGCCGGGCCCGGTCGCGGTGAGCCCGGCCGCGGCGGCGAGGACCACCGGGAGCGCGGCGGCGGCCCGGAGCATGACGGCGCGGTCGACGGAACGCCGCAGCAGCCGCGGCAGGGCGAGCGCGGTGAGCGCGGACCCGGCACCGTACGCACCCAGGGCGACCGATACCGCCCCGGCGGGGCGGTCGAGGTGGCCGCGGACGACGGCGACGGTGTCCACGAGGACGAAGGCCCCGGCGGCGGCGACCGCCAGGTCGAGGGCGAGCAGGGCCCGCAGTCGCGGAGTGGCCCGGAACAGGCGGATGCCGAAGGCGGTCCTGGCGTATGCCCCGCCGGTCCGTTCGGCGGGCGCGGGCCGGGGCAGCGCGGAGGTGGTCACGAGTGCGGCGGAGGCGAGGAAGCCGGCGGCGGTGCCGGCGAACAGCCGGTCGTAAGAGACCACGGTGAGCAGCGCCGCGGCCAGGGCCGGGCTGAACAGGCTCTCCAGGTCGTAGGCGAGCCGGCTCATCGACAGGGCCCGGGTGTAGTCCCGTTCGTCGGGCAGGACTTCGGGGATCGTGGACTGGAAGGCCGGGGTGAAGGCCGCCGAGGCCGCCTGGAGCAGGAAGATCAGGACGTGGATCTGCCACACCTCGGTGACGAGGGGGAGGGCCAGGGCGACACCGGCGCGGGTAAGGTCCGTCGCCGCCATGAGGATGCGGCGGGGGACCCGGTCGGCGACGGCGGTCACCAGCGGCGCGACCGTCACGTAGGCGATCATCTTGACCGCCAGGGCGGTGCCGAGGACTTCCGGTGCACCGTCACCGGCGAGGTCGTACGCGAGCAGACTGAGCGCGACGGTGGCGAGCCCGGTGCCGACCAGCGCGACGACCTGGGCGGTGAACAGGCGGCGGTAGGTGGCGTTGCGGAGGACTGACCGCGCGGACGGCACGGAGGGTGAGGACGGCACGGGCGGCCCCGTTCCGGTCGGCGGATCGATGACGCCATGCCAGCGTAGCCAACATGTGCGCACCTGTGCACGTATCGCCGGCGACGAGCCGGGCCATCACGGCCGCCCCGGGCCCGGTCGACGGGCTCAGTCGTGCGGCGGGAGGGAGCCGATCTCGTGGTCCGCGACGTTCATGGCCTCGTCCACCAGCCGGCGCAGGTGTCCGTGGCGCACGGAGTAGACCACGCGGCGCCCGTCCCTGCGGGTGGTGACGAGCCCGGCGAGGCGGAGCTTGGCCAGGTGCTGGCTCACGGACGGACGGGCCGCGCCGCACGCCTCGGTGAGCGTGGTGACGTCCGCCTCGCCCCGGCCGAGCCGCTCCATCAGCGCCAGTCGCGTGCGGTCCGCGAGCAGCGCCAGCACGGACGCGGCGACCTCCAGCCGGTCACCCCGCTCCTGCGCATCCCGCGCACCTGCCGGACGCGTGCCTGAGCTCATGCGGACATCGTAGGGCGCCCGGTGCGCGAAGGGTGCGCCGATGCGCACGCGGGAGAACGCGCACGGGCCTCGCACCCCCCAGGGGGTGCGAGGCCCGTGCGCGCACGTGGCGGTGGATCAGCCGAGGGCGGGCGCCTGCTGCTGAGCCGTCACTTCCGCGCCGTCAGTGCGCGCGTCCAGGAGCCGCTGGGCCAGGATCCCGAAGACGACGGCGAACACCGTCCACAGGACGAGCTGGACGGCCAGCGAGGCCATCCGGAACTCCCACAGCAGGGCCGCGGGGAAACCGGGCTGGACCGCGTCGCTGTTGTCCGGCAGGAACACGAACGCCACGGCGGTGGCGGCGACGAAGCCGCCGGCCGCGGCCAGCGTCGCGTTCCAGTTGCCCAGGCGGGGTGCCAGGCGCCGCCCGAGGATGACCGCGCCGACGCCGAGCAGCACGCTCAGCAGGATCATCAGGAAGAACAGCGTGGTGCGCTGTCCGATCGTGTCCGGATTGCCGACCGCCGGCGGGGTGGCCGGGTACTTGAGGAACGGCACCAGGTAGACCAGGGCGAACGCCCCCGCCCCGGTGAGCGCGGCCGTGGCCCGCGGACTGAAGCCGCCGACCCGGCCGAGGGCGAACGAGAACGCGAGCGAGGCGATGCCGCCCAGCGCGACCCCGTAGACCAGGACACCGGTCGCCAGGCCGACGGTCGACTGGACCGGCCGGCTGACGAGCTCCTCCTCCTCGGCGGCCTCGCCCGACGCGGCGTCACCACCGTGTCCGGCGTGAGCGCTCGGGGCGCTCGCGGTGTCATGGGAGGCGGCGGCCTCCTCCACGGCGATGGAACCCCGTACCGGCGGCTCACCCACCACGTAGGCGACGGCGAAGGCGACCAGCCCCGCGATCAGGCCCGCGAGCATGCCGCGGACCAGCAGACCTCTGACAGTGGAGGCGTACATGTGCGCGGCCTCTCAGTGGCAGGGGAAGCCGAGCAGGTGACGCCCGTCGTGCACCCACTCGTGCACGCCCTCACCGGCGAACACGGCGGTGGCGCCCTGTTCGGCACCGACGAAGTAGAGGGCCACGAGCATCAGGAGACCGACGAAGGCAGCCCAGGGCAGTACCGCGCGCACGGGCAGCGGAGCCGACGGCGAGACGGCGGGGGTGGATATGGCAGCGGAAGCGACAGCCTCGGCCATGATGGAACCTCCTTGGGGAACAACGCGTCCCATACGGTGGTGCAGGACGACGGTCCTCGGGTCTGACTCGCCGCGACGCCCATGGCGAGGGCACCGCAGCACACAGTGGCGCGACCATGCCGGATTCACACCGGGCTTCCGTCTCGCCGTCGTCGCTATGTGGAAATGTCGCCGTGACGCTACCGTGCGGCGGGCCCGCGGCCAAGACCGTGAGTCCCTGATCACACACCTACGCTGCGGTAGTGCCGTTGCGGACTCTTCGGAAACGTCGAATGCCCGGCGAGCGGTCCGCGAGTCCTGCTAGAATCCCCGTCGTTGGCCTTCGGCACGTGTGCTCCGCGCATGCGCCCGGAGGCTTTTTTCATGCCTTCCCACCTGGCCACCGGCCACGACGCCCCGCCGTCCACCGGCTACCGGGCCCTCCTCCGCACCACGGAATTCAGCGGCCTCTACCTCAGCTTCACCCTCACCGCCGCCGCGGGCGCCCTGTCCGGCATCGCGCTCGGCACCCTGGTCGACCGGCAGACCGGCTCGCCGTTCCTGACCGCCGTGAGCATGTACGGGGCGACCTTCACGACGGTCCTGGGCGCCCTGACGCTGATGTCGGTCGCCGACGGGAAACGCCCCCGCCGCACCCTCCTCCTGCTCCAACTCGCCTCGCTCGCGGGCGTCTGCGCCCAGGCGGTGCCCGGGCTGCCGCTCGCGGCCCGGTTCGCCCTGCTGCTGGCCCTCGGCTTCTTCCAGTCCCTCGCAACCGGCGCGCGGCTCGGGCTGCTCGCCGAGGCTGTGCCGGCCGCCGGATACGCACGGGCCCGCTCGCTGCTGAACATGACCGCGGGCGCGACGGCGATACTCGGCTACGCCGGAGGCGCCGCACTGCTGCGATACGCCGGCCCCCAGGGGGTCTTCGCCGTCGCCGCCTGCCTCACCGCCCTCGGGGCGGTCGTGGTGGCGGCCACCGTCCGGGAACGCTCGGTCCGGTTCACCCGCCGTCCGGGCCTGCGGCAGACCTGGCGGACCAACGCCGACGTGTTCTCCCACCCCCGCAGGCGGGCCCTGCTGCTGGCCCTGTGGGTTCCCAACGGCCTGATCGTCGGCTGCGAGGCCCTCTTCATCTCCTACGACCCCGGCCGCGCCGGGACCCTCCTGGCCGCCGGGTCCGCCGGCATGCTCCTCGGCGACCTGGTCGTCGGCAGGCTGCTCACCGCAGGGCGGCGCCGCCGCCACGCCTTCGCCCTGCGGCTGCTGCTCGCCGCACCCTTCCTGCTCTTCGCCCTTCACCCGCCCACCCCTGTCCTGGTGATCTCGGTGTTCCTCGCCAGCGCCGGCTTCGCGGCCACCCTGCCCCTCCAGGAGCAACTCCTGGAACTGACCCCCGAGTCGATCCGCGGGCAGGTCCAGGGCGTCGAATCGGCGGGGCGGATGACCTGGCAGGGCCTGGGCGCCGTGATCGCCGGGGCGCTCGCCCAGTACGTGGGGGCCGGCGCGGCGATCGCCCTCGCCGCCGCTGCCTCGCTCGCCCTCACCGTCCTCACCCGGCCACCCCGCCGTACGCGCGCCCGCCGGCGGCTCTGAACGGCGGGCGCGGGGAGGCCGGGGCCGAGTCGCACCGCAGGTATTCGCGCATCTGTTCGGTTAAGGGGTTAGGCTGGGGCCATGCACGCGGTCCGGGCTCTGCAGGGCTCCCTCTTCGACCAGGGCGACGAGATCGGCCCCGGCCCTCTCGGCGGGCTGCGCCGGACCGAGCTCGGCGCCGGGGCCTGGGTCGACCACCTGCCCGGCTGGCTGAGCGGCGCGGACGCGCTCTTCGAGCGGCTGGCCGCCGACGTGTCCTGGCGCGCCGAGCGGCGCCAGATGTACGAGCGGGAGGTGGAGGTGCCCCGGCTGCTCGCCTTCTACGGCGAGGGCGAGGCCCTGCCGCACCCCTCGCTCGTCGCCGCCCGGGACGCGCTGAGCAGCCACTACGCCGCCGAGCTGGGCGAGCCGTTCACCACCGCCGGACTGTGCCTGTACCGCGACGGGCGGGACAGTGTCGCCTGGCACGGCGACCGGACCGGACGTTCCGCGACCGAGGACACCATGGTCGCCATCATCTCCGTGGGCGACCCGCGCGACCTGGCCTTCCGCCCCCGCCACGGCGGGGCGACCCTGCTGAGGCTGCCGCTGGGCCACGGAGACCTGGTGGTGATGGGCGGTTCCTGCCAGCGGACGAGGGAACACGCCGTGCCGAAGTCGGCGCGGGCCGTCGGGTCCCGCATCAGCGTCCAGTTCCGGCCGCGGGGCGTGCGCTGAGCCGCGGGGCATGGATCCGGGCGCACGCCGCACGGGCGCGGCCCACCGCTTCCGGCGGGAAGTCTGCGTGGAGCGGGCCGGTCCGGATCGGATCAGGCGCCGGTCCGGACGTCGACGCCCGACTCCTTCGACGGGCGCGCGGCCGCGGCCGCCGCGTGCAGTGAGCGCAGCGCCAGCATCAGGATCCCGATGTCGTCCAGGTAGACCGGGTCCGGAATCAGGTCCACGGGCGAGACGGTGTAGAGGAGAGCGGCCCAGAACAGGGCCTTGTCGTGCAGCGGGATGCCCGCGTCGACCAGGAGCCGGCGCGCCCTGAGCACGCGCACGAATAGCACGGCCGCGACCACGGCGAGCCCCGCCATGACGACCGAGCCCACGACGAGCCAGACCGTTCCGTCCATGGCGCCCATATACCCCGATTCCGTCCGGTGATACCCCCGGGGCCGCCGGCGGACCTCAGGTCCCCGGTTCGCGCAGTCGGCGCCCGACCTCGCCGAGTCCCTCGGCGAGCGCGTCGAGCTGCGTCGGGGTCAGGACGTCGACGAGGACCTCCCGGACGGTGGCCACGTGCCCGGGTGCGGCCTCCTCCAGTTTCGCGCTACCGGCATCGGTGAGCACGGCGAAGACCCCCCGTACGTCCGAGGGGCAGCTGCGGCGGCGGACCAGTCCGGCCTTCTCCATCTGGGTGACCTGGTAGGTCAGGCCGCTCTTGGAGTTGATCAGGCCGTTGGCGAGCTCCGTCATCCGCAGTTCCCGGCCCGGCGCCGCGGCGAGCCGCACGAGGATCTCGTACTGCGGGTGCGAAAGCCCCGCGTCGTCCTTCAGCTGCTGGTCGAGGCGCCGGTTCACCAGGGCCGAGGCGGCCAGGAAGCCGCTCCAGGCCCGCATCTCGCGCTCGTCCAGCCATCGCGGTTCAGCCATGGGTCCCACCCTACACGGGTTGTTCGAATTTGAATCACCGGCTAGGGTCCATGGCCAGCGGTTCGAATTTGAACAAATTTCTCCCTGCCTCCCCGGGCCGCACCACCGGAAGGACCCCCACGATGACCAGCCCCTCCGTCACCACGACGAAGCCGCAGGCCGCCGCCCCGGCCGCACGAACCCTGCCCGCCACCCCCGGCCAGGACGCCGGCCTGCTGCTCCTGCGTCTCGTGCTCGGCCTGACCATGGCCGCGCACGGGGCGCAGAAGCTCTTCGGCTGGTTCGGCGGTGGCGGCATCAGCGGCACCGGCCAGTTCTTCACCGCCAGCGGCTACCCCGCCGGCGACGCCATGGCCGTCCTCGCGGGCCTGACCGAGACCCTCGGCGGCCTCGGGCTCGCCGCCGGCCTGCTCACTCCGCTCGCCGGCGCCGCCGTCGTAGGCACCCTCGTCAACGCGATCGCCGTCCACGGCACCGGCTCCTTCTTCGCCCCCGCCGGAATCGAGTACGAACTCCTCCTGACCGCGGGCGCCGCGGCCCTCGCGCTCACCGGCCCCGGCCGCTACGCCGCGGACCGCTTCCTGCCCGTCCTGCGAGCCCACCGCCCGGCCCACGGAGCCCTGGCCCTCGCTCTCGGTGCCGTCCTCGCCGCCGTGATGCTGCTCGTGCGCAACTAGCGCGTCGCTCGGGGGTGTCCGGGGCTCGAACTGATTGGCCCCGGACGATCAGGGGAAGAGCGCACCAATGACACAACCCATCGAAGACTACGCACTCATCGGCGACCTCATGACCAGCGGACTGGTCGGCCGCGACGGGTCCATCGACTGGCTGTGCCTGCCACGCTTCGACTCGGCGGCCTGTTTCGCCAGGCTCCTCGGCGACGAGGAGAACGGCCACTGGCGCATCGCCCCCCTCGGCGCCGCCGACGACGAGCGCTGCACCCGCCGCGCCTACATCGACGGCTCCCTGGTCCTGGAGTCGTACTGGGAGACCGAGACCGGCACGGTCAAAGTCATCGACTTCATGCCGCAGCGCGACGTCGCCCCCGACGTCGTCCGTATCGTCGAGGGCATCAGCGGCACCGTCCGGATGCTCAGCACCCTGCGGCTGCGCTTCGACTACGGGCACGTCGTGCCCTGGGTCCGCCGCAGCGACGGAGACCGCGTCGCCGTCGCCGGACCCGACTCCGCCTGGTTCCACAGCGACCCCCCCGTCCGCACCTGGGGCGAGGCCAACAGCACCCGCTCCCAGTTCCCGGTCACCGCCGGCCGCCGCGTCGCCTTCGTCCTGACCTGGCACCCCTCGCACGAACCGCGCCCCGAACCCACCGACCCCTTCGCAGCCCTGGAGACCAGCCTCGCCGACTGGCGCGAGTGGACCTCCCAGTGCTGCTACGACGGCCCCTATCGGGAAGCGGTCACCCGCTCCCTGATCACCCTCAAAGCCCTCACCTACGCCCCGACCGGCGGAATCGCCGCCGCCGCCACCACCTCCCTGCCCGAGGAACTCGGCGGCGTCCGCAACTGGGACTACCGCTACTGCTGGCTGCGCGACTCCACCCTCACCCTCGGCTCGCTCCTCACCACCGGATTCCTCGACGAGGCCCGCGCGTGGCGCGAGTGGCTCCTGCGCGCGGTCGCCGGAGCCCCCGAAGACCTCCAGATCATGTACGGGATCGCGGGCGAGCGGCGCATCCCCGAGAGCGAACTGCCCTGGCTGCGCGGCTACGCCTCCTCCGCGCCGGTCCGCGTCGGCAACGCCGCCGTCGACCAGCTCCAGCTCGACGTGTACGGGGAGGTCATCGACTCCCTGCACCTGGCCAGGTCCGCCGGACTGCCCGCCGAATCCCACTCCTGGCGGATCCAGCTCGCCCTCCTCGACTTCCTGGAGCAGAACTGGCGCCGGCCCGACGAAGGCCTGTGGGAGGTCCGAGGCCCCCGCCGCCACTTCGTGCACTCCAAGGTGATGGCCTGGGTCGCCGCGGACCGGGCCGTCCGGACCCTGGAGGACGACCCCTCGCTGCCCGGCGAGCCGGACCGCTGGCGCGCCATGCGGGACGCGGTCCACCGCGACGTCTGCGACCACGGCTTCGACCCCGAGCGCGGCACCTTCACCCAGTACTACGGCTCCAGCGAACTCGACGCCGCGACCCTCCTCATCCCCAGGGTCGGATTCCTGCCGCCCGACGACCCTCGGGTCATCGGCACGGTCGACGCCGTGCGCGCCGAACTCGGCCGCAGCGGACTGGTCCGCCGCTACAGCACCACCGATTCCGTCGACGGACTGCCCGGCGACGAAGGCGCCTTCCTCGCCTGCTCCTTCTGGCTCGCCGACGCCCTGCACCTGACCGGCCGCGAGGACGAGGCCCGCGTCCTGTTCGAACGCCTCCTGACGGTCCGCAACGACGTGGGACTGCTCGCGGAGGAGTACGATCCCGTCTCCGGGCGTCAACTCGGCAACTTCCCGCAGGCGTTCAGCCACGTCGGCCTGGTCAACACCGCGCTCACCCTGGCCGGCATGGGCCACCGGACGACCGGGGCGGGCTGAGCTAGGAACGGCCCCGGTCGGGCTGCTCCGTCCCGCCAACGAGGGACGCCAGCAGCAGGGCGATGTCGTCCGGCCGGTCGACGGCGTTGCCGATGAGCCGGTCGGCGGTCTCCGTCAGCGGGACCGGCAGCGCCGACGCCAGCGCCAGCCGAAGCCGCTCCACCCCCTCGTCGATGTCCACACCGGGCCGCTCGACCAGCCCGTCCGTGTACAGCGCGAGCACCGCGCCCGGCTCCAGCCGCAGTTCCGTCACCGGGTACGAGGCCTCCGGGTCGACCCCCAGCACCACCCCGCCCGCCAGGTCCAGTACCTCGGTGCGGCCGTCGGGACGGCGCAGCAGCGGCTGCGGGTGCCCGGCCCGGACGGCCAGGGCCGAGCCGGACGCCGGGTCCAGCACCACGTAGCAGCAGCTCGCGAACTGCCCCGGATCGAGGTCGATGAGCAGCCGGTTGGTGCCGCGCATCACCTGCTCCGGCGTGCTGCCGGCCAGCGCGAAGGCCCGTACGGCGCTGCGAAGCTGGCCCATGGTCGCGGCGGCGGCCACACCGTGGCCCTGGACGTCGCCGATGACGAGGGCCAGCCGACGCGACCCGGTCTCGACGACGTCGTACCAGTCACCGCCGACGTCCATGCCCGCGGAGCCGGGCAGATACCGGCCCACCGTCCGCACGTGCTCGCGCACCGGAAGCCGGTGCGGCAGCAAGGCCGACTGCAGCCCGTGGGCGAGCGCCGCCTCGCTGTCGTAGCGCCGCGCCCGCGCCAGGGCCTGCGCGATCAGCCCGGCCAGCGCGGTCAGCACCGTACGCTCCTCCGGGCTGAAACCGCGCGGCGCGTCGAAGCCGAGGATGCACGAGCCGACCGGCCGGCCCGAGGCGATCAGCGGCAGGAACGCCCGGGCGCCGACGTCGGCGTCCAGCGGGATGCCCGGATAGGCCGCGGCCAGCCGCTGCATCGACTCGAAGAACAGCGGCCGGCCCGTGGTCAGCGTTTCCACGCCCGGCAGCCGGACATCGAGGGCGACGCCGTCGAACCGGTCCAGGAAGCCCTGCGGGAAACCGGTCTCCCAGGCCAGGTACAGATGCCGCTGGTCGAGGAGGTAGATCGCCAGCTGGCGGCCGCCGAACGCGGGCAGCAGCTCCTCGGTCACCACCGCCGACACCTGCCGGGCCGTGACCGCCTCCGTCAGGGCGATGGCCAGGGCCACCGGCCGGTACAGGGTGGACGCCTGGTCGGCGGGCGAACCCGGGCCCGTGGCGGGGTCGGCCGAGGCCGACGGCGCGAAGGCGGGCGGGTCGGCGGAGCCGATCGTCAGGGTCACGCCGTCGGCCGCCGGGTAGAGGCCCACCGCCAGCCACGCGCCCGGCGGATGTCGCCCGCGGCGGGCGGCGAAGTGCACCGGCTCCGACGACATGAAGACGGCCCGGAAGTGGTCGTCGTACGCGGGATGCCCGAGCCAGGGCACCGCCTCCCACAGCAGCCGCCCGTGCAGATGCGCGGAGCCGAGGCCCAGAAGGTGCTCCGCCGCCGTATTCACGAAGCCGATCCGGCCCTGCCGGTCGAGGGAGAGCACCGCCTGCGCGAGCCGGTCCACGGCACCGCGGGCGCCCGCGGCCCCCGTCTCCGGCGCCGGAGACGGCATGCACACCGGGTCCCCCTCCCACCCCACCGCTTCCCCCGCCGCCGACAGGGCGGACAGCTCGCGCGCCAGCTCGTCCGCGGCCTGCCGGAGCCGTTTGCGGTCCCCGGCCCCGACCGGGACCCCGGGGGTGGCCGGACGCAGCACCACCAGCACGCCGTAGCGCTCCGACCCCGACGAGACCGGCTCGTACAGCGAGGCGAACGGGAAGGGCAGCCCGGCGACGAACTGGGGGAAGCGGCTCATCGCCGACTCCGCGTCGGTCAGGTGCACGGCCTGCCCCGACCGGTAGGCCTCGGCCACCGGGTAGGGGCGGTTGACCTGCATCCGCCACCACGGCCGGAACAGCGGCAGCGGCAGCCCGGAGAACAGGGCGAGCAGCAGGAGTTCGTCGGAGCGCGAGCGCAGGTAGACCCCTCCCGCGTACCCGCCCACGGCCTCCACCGCGCCCGCGACGGCCCGCGCGAGCGCCTCGACCGTGGCGTCGGTGGCGGTGCCGACGCCGTCCGCTCTCGCCATCACACAGTCAGCATGCGCCATCGGCGACGCCATCGGCATCCCGGCGCCGAGGCCGCCACGACCCCCGCAGCCCCGCGCCACGGGGCCCCGCCACCACTGCGCCCGCCGTGCACGGCCCGGTCCCGCCGGCCGCCGGGACCGCCGCAGCGATGGGCCGACCGCTTCCCTCGTCCGGGGGACGTACGGGGGCGTACGGGTGTGCGGGCCGCCCGCCCGGGCGCACCGCGGGGCACGATACGCACGGGGCCCACCCCCGGCAGGCCCCCGGAAGGCAGAGCATGCGGTTCCAGTACGACACCATCGGCGAGCGCTACGCGGAGTCCGCGAGCACGGCGGCCTTCTCCGCGGCCGACACCTACACCCTGCACGGGGCCCTCGACGCGCTCGGCGGACTGCGCGGCCTCGACGCCCTCGACCTGGCGTGCGGATACGGCTACAACACCCGCCTGCTGGCCCGTGGCGGCGCCCGGCGGACCGTCGGCGTGGACGTCTCCGAGGAGATGATCAGGCTGGCCCGCGAGCACGAGGCGACGAAGGGCCGCCCCGACGTCGAGTACCTCGTCGCCGACGCCGCGGGCCTGCCCGACCTCGGCCCCTTCGACCTCGCCACCGCCGCGTACGTCTTCAGCTACGCACCCGACCGCCGCACCCTCCACGCGATGTTCCGGTCCGTCCGCGCCAACCTGCGCGCCGGCGGCCGACTGCTCGCCATCGTGCCCAACGCCGGGGCGTTCCCGAGAGTGGACTGGTCACCGTATGGCGTCCGCATCCTCGACCGGGTCCGGGACGGCGACGCACCGCTGCTGAAGGCCCACTTCCTGACCGAGCCGCCGGTGCCCTTCGAGTTCCGCGAATGGGCCCACTGCGACCTCGCCGAAGCGGCGGTGGAGGCGGGCTTCGTCACCGTCGGCTGGCAGCCCAACCGAACCCCGCCCGCCGACCGCGTACGCGACGAGGCCTACTGGACGGCGTACCGTGCCTGGCCCATCAGCTCGCTGATGACCTGTACGGCGTAACCGGCCCCGGGCGTCCTGCCGGGGGCCGGGCCCGCGCCGTCCGGCCTCCGGCGTCACCCGCTCGCCGCGGACCTGACCAGCTCGACGATCCGGTCGCGTGCCGCCCGCCCCTGGGCCAGCGCCAGCAGCGGGTACGCGTGCGGCATTCCCTCCGCCTCGTGGAACTCCACCTCGGCGCCCTCCGCGCGGGCCCGGCGCACCAGCTCCCGGCTGTCCGTCGAGAGCACGTCGCGGGTGCCGCTGAACACGGTCAGCGGAGCCAGCCCCGAGAACGTCCCGTACAGCGGGCTCACCAGGGGATCCTCGGCGTCCAGGGTCCCCGCGTACAGCCGCCCGGCCTCCAGCAGCCCCGCACGGGCCAGCAGCGGGTCGGCCTCCTCGATCGCCGGCTGGTCCGGATGGCTCATCGTCACGTCCAGCCAGGGCGAGACCAGCACGATCCGCGAAGGCTGCTCGCCGTCGCGGTCGCGCAGCCGCTGCGCCGCCGCCAGCGCCATCCCGGCCCCGGCCGAGTCGCCGATCAGCACCGTCCCCCCGTCGCCGCCGCCCGCGATCAGCCCGCTCAGCAGGTCGGTGGCGACCGGGACGGTCCGGTCCGCGGTCCCGCGCGGCGCCAGGATGTACGCGGGCACGACGACGCGCGCCCGGGCCCGCGTCACCAGGGTCCGCACCAGCTCCCAGTGCGGGCGCTCCAGTTCGCCCACGTAGCAGCCGCCGTGCAGGTACAGCACCTGCGCCGAAGGCTCGGCCCCCAACGGGGACACGTCGTACACCGGCCAGGCACCGACGAACGTACGAGAGATGTCAGCGACCCGGCCCAGCCGCCGCGGCGGCAGATGCGACGCGGGCCTGCGGGCGGCAGCCGCCACCCGGTCGCGCACCGCCTCGGCACTCGCGAACCGTCTTCGCCGCCCCACCGCCGCCAGCGCCACCGAAAGTGCCCTGCTGCGCAGACTCGGCACGCCCCTCACCTCCCCTTTTCCCTGCCCCGTCAAGGGAGGAGCATAGGCGTGAAGACACGCTCGTGAAGCTGCGCTGTCGGCCCGCTTAAGAAACTCTCGATGGACCGATCACCACGGAGATCGGCAGATTGGTGCCCGTCACCGACGCCGTTCGAGCCCCGCACGCTCGCGGCGCCCCCTTCCGCATGCCTGGAGCCACCCATGAAGGCACTCGTCAAGCACAAGGCCGAACCCGGCTTGTGGCTCATGGACGTCCCGGAGCCCGAGTACGGCCCCGGCGACGTGCTGATCAAGGTGCTGCGCACCGGCATCTGCGGAACCGACCTGCACATCCGCTCCTGGGACGGCTGGGCGCAGGGCGCGGTCAAGACCCCGCTCGTCCTCGGCCACGAGTTCGTCGGCGAGGTCGCGGCGGTCGGCGCGGACGTACAGGACATCGAGCTCGGCGCGCTCGTCAGCGGCGAGGGCCACTTGGTGTGCGGCAAGTGCCGCAACTGTCTCGCCGGCCGTCGCCACCTGTGCCGCAGCACGATCGGCCTCGGCGTGGGCCGCGACGGCGCCTTCGCCGAGTACGTGGTCCTGCCCGCGCAGAACGTGTGGGTGCACCGCACGGCCGTGGACCTGGACGTCGCCGCGATCTTCGACCCCTTCGGCAACGCCGTGCACACGGCGCTGTCCTTCCCGCTCGTCGGCGAGGACGTGCTGATCACCGGGGCAGGCCCGATCGGCATCATGGCGGCCGCCGTCGCCCGGCACGCCGGAGCCCGCAACGTCGTCATCACCGACGTCAGCCCCGAGCGGCTGGAGATCGCCCGCAAGGCGGGCGCCACGCTCGCCGTGAACGTCGCCGAGTCCTCGATCGCCGAGGCCCAGTCGCAGCTCGGCCTGCGCGAGGGCTTCGACATCGGCCTGGAGATGTCCGGACGTGCCGAAGCGATGCGCGACATGATCGACAACATGACCCACGGCGGCCGGATCGCCATGCTGGGCCTGCCCGCGACGGAGTTCCCCGTCGACTGGGCGAAGGTCGTCACCTCGATGATCACGATCAAGGGCATCTACGGCCGGGAGATGTTCGAGACCTGGTACGCGATGACGGTGCTCCTGGAGGGCGGGCTCGACCTCAGCCCCGTCATCACCGGCCGCTACTCCCACCGGGACTTCGAGGCAGCCTTCGACGAGGCGTCGACCGCCCGCAGCGGCAAGATCATCCTGGACTGGACGGCGTAGGGGCGTCCTGCCCCGACCGCCCTCTTCCCCCACGAACCCTCTCCCCCCGGCCGGGCCCCGCACACCCTCCCCCCTCCGCGGGGCCCGGCCCCCCCTCCGCGCCGCACAAGGAGAACGCAGCATGTTCGAGACCGTACGCGACGACCTCCGCACCACCCTCGACGAGATCCGCTCCGCCGGTCTGCACAAGCCCGAGCGCGTCATCGGCACCCCCCAGAGCGCGGCCGTCGCCGTCACCTCGGGCGGCGCCGGGGGCGCTGCCGGCGAGGTGCTCAACTTCTGCGCCAACAACTACCTGGGGCTTGCCGACCACCCCGAGGTCGTCGCCGCGGCGAAGGACGCACTGGACCGCTGGGGCTACGGCATGGCCTCCGTGCGCTTCATCTGCGGCACCCAGGAGGTCCACAAGGAGCTCGAGGCCCGCCTCTCGGCCTTCCTCGGCCAGGAGGACACGATCCTCTACTCCTCCTGCTTCGACGCCAACGGCGGCGTCTTCGAGACCCTCCTGGGCGCCGAGGACGCGGTGATCTCCGACGCCCTCAACCACGCCTCCATCATCGACGGCATCCGCCTCTCCAAGGCCCGCCGGTTCCGCTACGCCAACCGCGACATGGCCGAGCTCGAGGCCCGCCTGAAGGAGGCCGCCGAGGGCGGCGCCCGCCGCAAGCTGATCGTCACCGACGGCGTCTTCTCCATGGACGGCTACGTCGCCCCGCTCCAGGAGATCTGCGACCTCGCCGAGCGCTACGAAGCCATGGTGATGGTCGACGACTCCCACGCGGTCGGCTTCGTCGGCCCCGGCGGCCGCGGCACTCCCGAGCTGCACGGCGTCATGGACCGCGTCGACATCATCACCGGCACCCTGGGCAAGGCCCTCGGCGGCGCCTCCGGCGGCTACGTCGCCGCGCGCGCGGAGATCGTCGAGCTGCTGCGCCAGCGCTCGCGCCCGTACCTCTTCTCCAACTCCCTCGCCCCGGTCATCGCGGCGGCCTCCCTCAAGGTCCTCGACCTGCTGGAGTCGGCCGGCGACCTGCGCGAGCGCCTCGCCGCGAACACCGCGCTCTTCCGCGCCAGGATGACCGAGGCCGGCTTCGAGATCCTGCCGGGCGACCACGCCATCGCCCCCGTGATGATCGGCGACGCGGCGGAGGCCGGCCGTATGGCCGAGCTGCTCCTGGAACGGGGGGTCTACGTGATCGGCTTCTCCTACCCGGTGGTGCCGATGGGCGCGGCGCGCATCCGCGTCCAGCTGTCGGCGGCCCACTCCACGGCCGACGTCGAGCGCGCGGTGGCCGCCTTCGTCGACGCCCGTGCGGCGCTGGGGACCACCGGGGCCTGAGTGACCTCAGCATCCTGAGACAATGGTGGGGTGATCGACCCCCGCCGGCTGCGCATCCTGCGGGCCGTGGCGGACCACCGTACGGTGACCGCCGCGGCCGCAGCCCTGTACCTCACCCCCTCCGCCGTCTCCCAGCAGCTCGCGGCGCTGGAACAGGAAACGGGCCACGCGCTGCTCACCCGCAGCGGGCGGGGCGTCCGGCTGACCGCAGCGGGGGAGATCCTGCTCGGCCACGCCCACGAGGTGCTGGCGCAGCTGGAGCGGGCGGAGGCCGAACTCGCGGCCTACGCGGGCGGTGCGGCCGGCGAGGTCACCGTGGCCGCCTTCGCCACGGGCATCGCGGAGGTACTCGCCCCGGCGATCGCCCGGCTCGCCCTGGAGCGGCCGGGGATCAGGCTGCGGGTGCGCGACGCGGAGGGCGACCAGAGCCTGCCGCTGCTCCTGGACGGCGAGGCGGACCTGGCCCTCGCGGTGGAATACCGGGGCGCGCCGGGTGCCGACGACGGCCGGCTCTCCGTCCTCCCGCTGTACGCGGAGCCCTTCGACGCGGTCCTCCCCTCGGGACATCCGCTGGCCGACCTGCCGACGGTGTCGCTCGCGGACCTGTCCGACTCGGACTGGGTGGGCCAGTACCCCGGCAACCCGTGCCATGACGTGACCCTGCTCGCCTGCGAACTGGCCGGCTTCCAGCCGAGGTTCGCGCACTCTTCCGACGACTTCCGGGCGGTGACCGCGCTCGTCGGCGCCGGGGCCGGGGTGGCTCTCGTACCGCGCTCGGCACTGCGGGGCATGGACCTCAAGGAGGTCCAGGTCCGCCCGGTCAGCGGGCCGGCCGCCACCCGCCGGGTGTTCGCAGCCACCCGCCGCGGGGCCGAGACCCACCCGTTGATCGCCCCGGTCCTGGCAGCCCTGGTCCGCGAGTCGGAACGCCTGCCGGCCCACTGAGGGGGCGCAGGCTTCGGAGGCGGTTTACCCCCGGATCCCGCCCCCACCTCCCGCCCTACCTCCCGTCCCGCCCACGACCGCCGTTCACACCGTGACCACCTCGACGCCCTCCGCGGTGAAGGCCCGGGCCAGTGGTGGGGCGAGGCCGGTGTCCGTCACCAGGACGTCCACCGCCGAGGTCGGGCAGATGCGGGCAAAGGCGCGGACGCCCAGTTTGCTGGAGTCCGCAGCCACGACCACCCGGCGGGCGCGCTCGCACAGGAGGCGGTTGATCGAGGCCTCGTCCTCGTGCCGGGTGGCCGCACCGTCCCGTGGGTCGAAGCCGTCCACGCCGAGTACCGCGGTGTCCACCGAGAGCTGCCCGAGCACCTCTTCGGCGAGCGGCCCCGTCAGCTCGTACGACTGCGGGCGTGCGACGCCACCCGTCAGTACGATCTTGAACTGCGGCCGGATCACCAGTTCGCCCGCGATGTTGAGGGCGTTGGTCACCACGGTGAGCGCAGGCGAGCCCTGGGCCAGGTCCGGCCGTCCGGCCAGGGCGCGCGCCACCTCCGTGGTCGTGGTGCCGCCCGTCAGGCCGATCACCTCGCCCGGGGCGACCAGCGCCGCCACGGCCTCGCTGATCCGGCTCTTCTCGGCAGCGCGCCGTGACGTCCGGTAGCGCAGGGGGAGTTCGTAGCTGACCCCGTGCAGCACGGCCCCGCCACGGGTGCGGACCAGCAGTTGCTGCTCGGCGAGCTGGTCGAGGTCTCGGCGGATGGTCGCCGCGGACACCCCGAGGGCCTCGGCGGCCGGGTCCACCTCCAGCTCGCCCCGTTCCACCAACAGGTCCAGCAGCGCCTGCCAGCGCTCCTTGCGGGTCATCGGTCGCCCCCTTCCGCGCTCGTCCCGTGGCCCCCGACGGGCCACCTGGCGACACTAACCCAGTCGAACACCCCGTGTTTGCTTGAAGTTGCGCGAAACTGCCCGATATCTTGCAGGAAAACGCATTCAGACCCACCTTTCGCACGAGGGAGCCTGTATGAGTCACATCGCGCACGAGTTGGGCACGCAGCCGACGTGCTGGGCACGGGCCGCCGAACTGGCCCCGGCCCGGCGGGCGGTGCTGCCGCAGCCGGGGGAGCGTACCGCGATCATCGGATGCGGCACCTCGTACTACATGGCCCAGTCGGCCGCCGTGTTGCGCGAAGAGTCGGGCCAGGGGGAGACCGATGCCTTCCCCGCCTCGGAGTTCCCGCGTCACCGCCGCTACGACCGGGTCGTCGCGCTCACCCGCTCCGGCACCACCACCGAGGTGCTGGAGCTGCTGGCCGCACTGCGCGACACGGGCGTGCCCACGACCGCCGTCATCGGCGATCCCGCGACCCCGGTGATGACGCTCGCGGACGAGCTCGTCGTCCTCGACTTCGCCGACGAACGGTCCGTCGTGCAGACCCGGTTCGCGACCACCGCCCTCACGCTGCTGCGCGCCCACCTCGGGCTGCACCGTCCGCAGGCCGTCGCCGACGCCCGCACCGCCCTCGGCGAACCGCTTCCCGCGGAGCTCGACGACCGGGGGCAGTTCACCTTTCTCGGCCGCGGGTGGAGCGTCGGACTCGCACACGAGGCGGCCCTGAAGATGCGCGAGGCCGCGCTCGCCTGGGCCGAGTCGTACCCGGCGATGGAGTACCGGCACGGGCCGGTCAGCATCTCCGGGCCCGGCACCGCCACCTGGTCGCTCGACGAGGCACCCGAGGGCCTCGCCGAGCAGGTGCGCGGGACCGGCGGCCAGTGGGTGGCCGGGCGGCTGGACCCGCTCGCCGAGTTGGTCCGCGTGCACCGCCTCGCCCTCGCCGTGGCCCTCCGGCGCGGGCTGGATCCCGACGCGCCGCGCAACCTGACGCGCTCGGTGATCCTCGGCACCGGCGAGGAGGCGGTCCGATGACCCTCGTCTGCGCGGGCGAGCTCGTCCGGGACGCGGCCGGCGCGGGCCGTGCCGTCGCGGCCTTCAACATCATCACGCTGGAGCACGCCGAAGCGGTCGTCGCCGGCGCCGAAGCTGCCGGACTGCCAGTCATCCTGCAACTCAGCGAGAACGCGGTGAAGTTCCGCGACGGGCGGCTGCTGCCGATCTCCAAGGCCGCCATCGCCTGCGCGGAGGCCGCCGCGGTCCCGGTCGGCCTGCACCTCGACCACGTCAAGAGCCCCGAGCTGCTGCGGCAGGCCTGCGACGCGGGATACAGCTCGGTGATGTACGACGCGGCGCAGCTCCCGTACGCCGAGAACCTGGAGGCCACCCGCTCGGCGGCCGACTGGGCGCACGCCAACGGGCTCTGGATCGAGGCCGAACTGGGCGAGGTCGGCGGCAAGAACGGCGCCGCGCCGCTGGACCCGCACGCACCCGGTGCCCGTACCGATCCCGACGAGGCGCGGCGGTTCGTGGCCGACTCCGGGGTCGACGCACTGGCCGTCGCCATCGGCAGCAGCCATGCGATGACCAGCCGGACCGCGGCTCTCGACCACGCCCTGCTGGCCAGGCTGGCCAAGACGGTGGACGTACCGCTCGTCTTGCACGGCTCGTCCGGACTGCCGGACTCCGAGCTGGCGGCGGCCGTCGCAGGCGGCATCCGCAAGGTCAACATCGGCACCGCGCTGAACCTGGCCATGACCGAAGCCATCCGCACCCATCTGACCCCGGCGGATCCCCGGCCGTACCTGACGGCGGCCCGCGCGGCGATGGCGGCGACGGCCGCGGCTATGATCGGCGCCCTGAACTGAGGGGAACCGGAGGGCCGTCGTGGACGAACAGCGGGGTCGGCCGGGACGGCCGGCGCAGCGGGGACGCACCAGCCGCAGACGCTTCCTGCTGATCGGCGGAGTCGCGCTGCTGGCCGTGGGCGCGGGTACGGCCTACGTGATGCGGCCCGGGCCGGCCCGGCCCGGGTTCCAGGTGCGCACCGACCTGGAACCCCTGAACGCGCGCTTCGGCCCCTCCGTGGGGACGCTGGGCGATGCGCACTGGCTCGGCTACGACATCGACGAGGAGCCCGGTTCGGCCGAGAGCCGGACCGTCCCGGGCCCCGACTCGCGGATCCGCCTGGTCGGCGTCGCCCGCCTGGCGGCCGGCGGGGCGGCGGCGATCACGGGCAGGGCGGAGTACGCCTTCACGCCCGCGGCCACGCCGTCCGCGCTGCCCGCCGAGCTGGTCCCGTACGCGCCGGCCGGTGCGGCCTGGCAGCACAGCCCGCGGTTCGACGCATACGCCAACCGTGCGGAGGCGGAGGGGAGTCCGTCGGGGGAGTACCTCTTCGACGCGGGCCTGGACCTCGTCCGCTTCGATCTCCTGTACCTCCGCACCTGAGCGCCCGAACCCCGACGGGCGGACGGCTGGGGGTCAGAGCCCCAAGGCCCCGTCGATCCGCTCGCGCAGCAGGTCCGCGTGGCCGTTGTGCCGGGCGTACTCCTCGACCATGTGGATCAGGACCCAGCGCAGGGACACCCGGCCCCGCCACGCGTCGTCGGCCTCGACGTCGAGGTGGGGCGCCTCGGCGACGAAGCGTTCCGCGAAGTCCACTTCGCGGCGCCAGACCTCCCAGGCCTCCTCGACCGCGGCGGGGTCGTCGGCCAGGGCGCCGTCGAAGTCACCGTCCGGGTCGTCGGGTGAGGAGAAGCGGGGCGGGGCGTCCTGACCGGCCAGGACCTTCCGGAACCAGCGGCGCTCCACATCGGCCATGTGCCGGACCAGTCCCAGCAAGGACAGGGTGGACGGTTCCGCCGAACGCCGAGCCAACTCATCGTCCAGGCCGGCGCACTTCAACTCCAGGGTCGTCCGATGGTCCGCCAGGAAGGCCGCCGGCATGGGCCGTTCCTCGCCGGTCGCGGGGCTTGCGAAGCGGTGGTCGCGCTCGGGGTCGACGAAGAATTCCGCTCTGCTGCGTGGCGCCGTCATGGTCGAGCGTATGGCCGCCGGAGCCGGACGGCCGGTACGCGGGTCCTTCCGAATTCTTGCAACAGGTTCTAATCTGACCGCCGCCACACGCCATCAGGCCATCACGCCATCACGGCGAACCGGCTGGACCGCGAGATTCCCGGAGGGGCCGTGCACCTCGAATACACGCCTGAGCAGCAGCAGTTGCGCACAGAGCTGCGCGCCTACTTCGCCGAGCTGGTCCCCGAGGACGTCTACGCCCGCTACGAGGATCCGGCTGCCCAGAAGCGGTTCTACCGGGACACCATCCGCAGGCTCGGTGCCGACGGCTGGCTGGGTGTCGGCTGGCCGAAGGAGTACGGGGGCCGCGGGATGACCCCGATGGACCAGTTCATCTTCTTCGACGAGGCCGCCCAGGCCGTCGTACCGCTTCCCCTGATGGCTCTCAACACGGTCGGTCCCACCCTCATGCAGTTCGGCACGGACGAGCAGAAGGCCTACTTCCTCCCCGGGATCCTCGCCGGGGAGATCGACTTCGCCATCGGCTACAGCGAGCCCGATGCCGGCACCGACCTCGCAGCGCTCAGGTGCAAGGCCGTGCGCGAGGGCGACGAGGAGACCGGCACCTACGTCGTCAACGGGCAGAAGATCTGGACCACCAACGGCGAC
Organism: Streptomyces sp. NPDC058880; assembly: GCF_042742535.1. Classification (NCBI taxonomy): domain Bacteria; kingdom Bacillati; phylum Actinomycetota; class Actinomycetes; order Kitasatosporales; family Streptomycetaceae; genus Streptomyces; species Streptomyces sp. NPDC058880. The sequence continues at coordinate 234,489 of NZ_JBHYMC010000001.1, read as the reverse complement.
ACCGCCGACTGGGTCTGGCTCGCCGTCCGCACCGATCCGGACGCCCCCGCGCACCAGGGCATCACCATGCTGCTCGTCCCGACCTCGGACCCCGGCTACTCCTGCACCCTCATCAACACCCTCGCGTCCCACGACACCACGGCCAGCTACTACGAGGACATCCGCGTCCCCGCCTCCCGCCGCGTCGGCCGGGAGAACAAGGGCTGGCGCCTGATCACCAACCAGCTCAACCACGAGCGCGTCACCCTGGCCGCACACGGCACCATGGCCATCAGGGCCCTGCACGACGTCCAGCGCTGGGCCGCGTCGGCGAAGCTCGCCGACGGCCGCCGGGTCATCGACCTGTCCTGGGTCCGCGGGCGGCTCGCCCGCACCCACGCCCGCCTCGACGCGATGAAGCTGCTCAACTGGCAGATGGTGAACGCGGTCGAGGCCGGCACCCTCACCCCGCAGGACGCCTCCGCGGTCAAGGTGTACGGCTCGGAGGCCCGCCGTGACGCGTACGCCTGGCTGATGGAGGTCGTCGGCGCCGCCGGCCCCCTCAAGGACGGTTCGGCCGGCGCCGTCCTCCACGGCGAGCTCGAACGCGGCTACCGCAGCGCGGTCATCTTCACCTTCGGCGGCGGCAACAACGAGATCCAGCGCGAGATCATCTCGTGGATCGGCCTGGGCATGCCCCGCGTCCGGCGCTGAAGCCCCGGCCAGGCGGAGACAGGGCCTCCGGGCCCGGCGGAACGGTACCTGCGGCCGGCGGTAGCGCGTCACGGTGGCCGTGGCCGTGGCCGTGGCCGTGGCCGTGGCCGTGGCCGTAGCCGTGGGCACGGGCATGGAGCGCGGGGCGGCGGCCGACCCGGGAGGCCGTGACCGTCCCCGACTCGACGCACGGTGGACCCGGCCCGGCCTCGACGCCGGGCTCAGTCCCTGCCGATGTGGACGCTGGTGGACTTCACACGGGCGACGGCCCGCACGCCGACGGCGAGTCCGAGCTCCTCGACCGCCTCGCGCGTCAGCAGGGAGACCACCCGGTGCGGACCCGCCTGGATCTCGACCTGGGCCGCAACCTCGCCGAGCGTCACCGCGGTGACGATACCGGGCAGCGCGTTGCGGACGGACGTCGCGACCTCTCCGCCGTCCTCGGCCGGCTCCCGGGCGAGCTCCGCGCAGAAGGCGGCCAGGTCCACGCCCTCGACCATGCGCCGGGCGCCGTCCCGCCGGGTCGGGAAGCGCCCCGCATCCGCCCAGCGCCGGGCGGTGTCGGTGCTGACACGGAGCAGTTGGGCGGCCTCGCCGATGGTGTAGAGATGCACCGTGCAACCCTATGCGCCGACCGCTCCGACGGCTGTTTCGGCGGGCGTCCGCCTCGGTACGCTGGATGCACCGGGCGCCTGCGACGGGGAGGTACGGGATGGGCGACACCGCTACCGGACCCGGGTTCCGCCCCGGGACGGGGTCCGGCGCCGACCCGGGGCTCTACGGCCCGGCGTCCGTCACCTGGCAGTGCCACGGTGACCCGATGATGTGGATCGCCGGGGTCCGCGCCCTCTACCTCCAGGCCCTCCACCCGCGCGCCGTCCGGGGCGTCATGGAGAACTCCGACTTCCGGAGCGACGCCTGGGGCCGGCTGCTGCGCACCGCCGACTTCGTCGGCACCGTCACCTACGGCACCACCGAGGCCGCCGAGCGTGCCGGGGGCCGGGTCCGTGCCATCCACCGCAGGCTGTCCGGCACTGACCCGGCCACCGGCCGTACCTTCCCCGTCGACGACCCCGAGCTGCTGCTGTGGATCCACTGCGCACAGATCGAGAGCTTCCTGCATGTCCTGCGCCGATCGGGTATTGCGCTCACTTCCGGCCAGGCCGACCGCTACGTCGACGAGAACCGCGTCAACGCACGGCTCGTCGGCCTCGACCCGGCCGACGTCCCCGCCGACACCGCCCAGCTCGCCGCCTACTTCGACCGGGTCCGCCCCGAGCTCGCCGCCGGTCCCGACGCCCGCGCCGTGGACGACTTCCTGCGCGGCCCGCCCGTCCATCCCCTCCTGGTACCTGGCCGAAATCTGCTGTGGCGTCCGCTCGCCGGACTCGCGTACGGCTCCCTTCCCCGCTGGGCGCACCAGCTGTACGGGCGGCCCGCTCCCTCCCCGCGTAGCGTCACCCGGCGCCTGCGCCTCACCGGGCGCGTGCTGCGCAGCATTCCCGCAGGTCTACGGTGGAAGCTGCCTCCAGGTCACATCTTGAAAGCGATGCGTCGCATGGGCCCCGGGAGCCGCCCCTCTCCGTACACACTGCGTACACCAGCGTCCATACTGGACCGGCCGGGGAGGGCGTAGCGCGACAACGGGGGCGACTTTAAGACATGGCGGAGTCCAGACTGATCCAGGGCCGGTACCGGTCGCTCGATCTGATCGGGCGCGGCGGCATGGGCGAGGTATGGCGAGCCCGGGACGAGTCGCTGGGCCGGCATGTCGCCGTGAAGTGCCTCAAGCCGATCGGCGCCGATCAGGACGCCCACTTCACACAGGTGCTGCGGGAGCGCTTCCGGCGCGAGGCCCGCGTGGCCGCGTCCCTCCAGCACCGCGGCGTCACGGTGGTTCACGACTTCGGCGACGACAGCGCCGCGGGGGGCCCGCTCTACCTCGTGATGGAACTGCTCGAAGGCCGCAACCTGAGCCAGCTCATGGAGGACAACGGGACCCGCCCGCTCCCCGTCGACGTGGTCGTCGACGTCGCCGAACAGATGGCCGCCGCCCTCGGGTACACCCACGACCAGGGTGTCGTCCACCGCGACCTGAAACCGGCCAACATCATGCGGCTCGTCGACGGCACCGTGAAGATCTGCGACTTCGGCATCGCGCGCCTCGCGCACGACATCGGCTTCACCGCCAAGCTCACCGGCGGCGGCATGGCCATGGGCACTCCGCACTACATGTCGCCCGAGCAGATCGCGGGCGGTGAGGTCGACCACCGCAGTGACCTCTACTCCCTCGGCTGCGTCCTGTACGAGATCGCCACCGGCGCACCGCCCTTCGACCTCGGCGACTCCTGGTCGGTGCTCATCGGCCACCGCGACACCGCGCCCGTACCGCTGCGCGAGCACCGCCCCGAGCTGCCCGCCTACTTCGAGCAGGTGGTCCTGGACCTGCTGGCCAAGTCTCCCGAGGAGCGCCCGCAGGACGCCCGCCACGTCCACCGCAGGCTCGTCGGGTCCCGGCTCGGCCCCGGCGGGCTTCCCGGCGTGCCCGCCCCGCTGCCGGCCTGGGCCCACGGCATGACCGCCGGCCGCAAGGCCGGCATCGAAGCCCGTCCGGCGAGTGGTGCATGGGCCGTGCTCACCGGCTCCTGGACGGCCGCGCGCCCCGGTGGCGAACATCCCGGGCCGCGCCCCGGCGGGGAGCGGCCCGCCACCATCGTGCGTCCGGCGCCCGCCGAGGACCCGCGCCTCACCGTGGCGTACGGGTTCCCGCGTCCGGCCGGGCCGCGCGAGACCGGCCCGGACGCCCTCACGGCCGGACACGCCCGCGCCCATGCCCTCAGTCGCGCGGGCCGCCCCGAGGAGGCGCTCTCGGTGTACGCGGCCGTGGCCGACGGGCGCGCCCGGGTGCTCGGGCCGGACCACCCCGACACCCTCGCCGCCCGGCAGGAGGCCGCGTACGAGATGGGCCGGCTCGGCCGCCACCAGGAGGCGCACGACACCTACCGCGCGGTGCTCGTCGCCCGTGAGCGAACCACGGGCCAACTGCACCCCGACACGCTGCGCTGCCGGCACAACCTGGCCTGCGCCCTGCGGGCCCTGGGCCGGTACGCGGAGGCCCACACCACGGCCGTCGCGGTCGCCGCGGACCGGGCGGCCGTCCTGGGCGCCGAGCACGCGGACACCCTGCTGACCCGCTACGAGGTGGCGTACGTGCTCGGCCGCCTGGACCGCTGGCAAGAGGCGCTGGCCGGCTTCCGCGAGGTCGCCGCCGCACGGGAACGGGTCCTCGGCCGCGACCATCCCGACACCCTGGCCGCGCGCTACGAAGTCGGCATCGCGCTGGGCCGCACCGGCAGCAGCGCCCAGGCGCTCGACCTCTTCAGTGCCCTGGTCCGCGACCGCACCCGGGCCTACGGGGCGACGGACCCGGAGACGCTGCGCGCCCGGCACGTCCTCGGTGTCAACCTGGGCCGCCTGGACCGCTGGGAGCAGGCGGTGGCCGAGGCACGCCAGGTGGCCGCCGTCCGCGCCCGGGTGCTCGGCGCCGAGCACGCGGACACCCTGGTCAGCCGCCGAGAACTGGCCGTCGGCCTGGGCCGGCTGGGCCGCTGGGACGAGGCCCTCCCGATCTACCGGGACCTGTCCGGCATCCGGGAGCGATCGCTCGGTGACGAGCACCCCGAGACGGTGCTGGCCCACGCCGACGAGGCCCACTGTCTGGAGCGGCTCGGCCAGGTGTGCTACCAAGAGCCATGACGAGCTTCGGGCGGGACGTGTACGACGACGTGATCGTGGGCGGCGGGCACAACGGCCTGGTGGCCGCCGGCTACCTGGCACGGGCGGGCCGCTCGGTGCTGGTACTGGAGCGGCTCGGCGCCACCGGCGGTGCGGCGATTTCCAGCAGACCGTTCGTCGGCGTCGACGCCCGCCTCTCGCGCTACTCCTACCTGGTCTCCCTGCTGCCCGACAAGATCGTTCGCGATCTGGAGCTGAGCTTCGCGGTACGCCGACGCACCGTCTCCTCGTACACACCGACCGAGCGCGACGGGCGGCCCGGCGGACTGCTCGTCGGCGGGGGCGAGGAGCGCACCCGGGCCTCCTTCGCCCGGCTGACCGGCTCCGACCGGGAGTACGAGAGCTGGCGGGCGTTCTACGCCACCACCGGCCGGGTGGCCCGGAAGGTGTTCCCGACCCTGACCGAGCCGCTGCCCACCCGGGCGGAGCTGCGGGCCCGGATCGACGACGAGGCCGCCTGGCGGATGCTGTTCGAGGAGCCGCTGGGACAGGCCGTGGAGCGCCACTTCGACGACGACCTGGTCCGCGGGGTGGTTCTGACCGACGGCCTCATCGGCACCTTCGCGGACGCGCACGACCCCTCGCTGGTCCAGAACCGGTGCTTCCTCTACCACGTCATCGGAGGCGGGACCGGTGACTGGGACGTGCCGGTCGGCGGCATGGGTGCCCTGACGGACGCGCTGGCGGCTGCCGCGACGAAGGCCGGCGCCGAGATCGCCACCGGGCACGAGGTGCTGCGGATCGACACGGACGGGGCCGGACCCGCCGAAGTGGTGTTCCGTACCGCGGCCGGCGAGGGCCGGGTCGTGGGCCGGACGGTGCTGGTGAACGCCTCGCCGCAGGCGTTGTCCGAACTCCTCGGTGAGGTACCGGCCGAGGACCCGGCGACGGCCCCGGAGGGTGCCCAGCTCAAGGTCAACATGCTGCTGCGACGGCTGCCCCGGCTACGGGACACCACCGTCGACCCGCGCGAGGCCTTCGGCGGGACCTTCCACATCGCCGAGGGGTACGAACAGCTCGCCCGGGCCCACGCCGAGGCTGCGGCCGGGGAACTGCCGTCCGTGCCGCCCTCGGAGATCTACTGCCACTCGCTGGCCGACCCGACGATCCTCGGTCCGGAACTGGTCGAGCAGGGCTACCAGACGCTCACCCTCTTCGGCCTGCACACGCCGGCCCGGCTGTTCGGGCACGACAACCAGCAGGCCCGCGAGGTGCTGCTGACCGCCACCCTCGCGCAGCTCGACGCGCACCTGGCCGAGCCGCTCATCGACTGCCTGGCCTTCGACGCGGACGGCCGCCCCTGCATCGAGGCGAAGACCCCGCTGGACCTGGAGCGGGATCTGCGGCTGCCCGGCGGGCACATCTTCCATCGCGACTTGTCCTGGCCCTACGCGGACGAGGGCGGCGGCCGGTGGGGCGTGCAGACGGCCCACCGCAACGTCCTGCTGTGCGGCGCGGGCGCGGTCCGTGGCGGCGGCGTGAGCGGGATCCCCGGCCACAACGCCGCGATGGCGGTGCTGGAGCGCGCGTAGCCCGGCCGGACCCGGCCGGGTCCGGCCGAGCCCGCGGAGCACGTGCCGGCCCGCCCGCGGACGGGGTGACACGGCGGGCCCGGACGGGTCCGCCGGCGCGGCTACTCGGCGGGCTCGATCACCACGATCGGGATCTCCCGGTCGGTCTTGGCCTGGTACTCGTCGTAGGCGGGCCAGTGCCCCACCATCAGCGGCCAGTACGCGGCGCGCTCCTCGGCGTTCGCCGTGCGCGCCGTGCCCCGCAGGATCTGCGGGCCGACCTGGATGCGGACCTCCGGGTCGCGCTCAGGTTGCGGAACCACAAGGGGTGCTCGTCGGCGCCGCCCTTGGAGGCGACGAGCAGGTAGCGGCCGTCGGCCTGTCCGTAGATGAGCGGCGTGCGCACCGCGTTGCCGGACACCCGGCCGACGGTGGTGAGCAGGAGGGTCTGGGTGCCGTTCCAGTAGTGGCCCTCGGCGCCGCCGGAGCCCACGTACTGCTGGACGTGTTCCAGCTGCCAGCTTCCGGCCCGCGGGTCGGTCGGGTGGTCCCAGTCGATTCCGGTCGTCACGGGGTGTCGCCTGCCTTCAGGTCGAACGGTCAACGAACCTCACCAACGAGCATCGGCGCCTGTGGGTGCGCCCTCCCGTCGGGCCGGAAGAGTGAACCCGTCGAAGAGGCCGTCCATTGCCCGGTGCGCCACCGCGGCCGGGGTGGCGCGGACAGCGAGGTCGCGCAGGGCCGCGGCGAGGGGGTGGGTGAGGGCGGCGATCCGGCCCGCGCGGCGGGCCCGGCGGCGGATGGCGTCGGTCCGGGCGCAGCGCGCGGCGCTGTAGGCGGCCAGGGCCGCCGGAACGCCGCCGGTCCCGGCCCCGTCCAACAGGTGGGCGAGGACGACCGCGTCCTCGATGGCCTGGCAACCGCCCTGACCCAGATTGGGGGTCATGGCATGGGCGGCGTCGCCGATCCAGGCCAGACGCCCGCGGTGGAAGCGGGGGAGCGGGGCCGCCAGATCATAGAGGTCGTGCTGGAGCACGGCCGCCGGGTCGATCCGCTCCAGCAGGGCCGGCACCGGGTCGTGCCAGCTGCCGAAGCGGCGCATCAGTTCGGCGCGGATGTCGGCGGGACGGTGGCCCTCGGGCGCGAGGGCGGTCGCGTAGACGTAAGTGCTCCCGTCGGCGAGCGGGACCACGCCGAAGCGTTCGCCGCGGCCCCAGGTCTCGGCGGTGGCCGCCCCGGCCGGGCTCGCGGCGGCCGGCAGGACGGTCCGCCAGGCGGTCTCCCCGCTATGGCGCAGGCCCGGGTGGTTCGGGAAGTACCGGCGGCGCAGCGGGCTGTGGATGCCGTCCGCGGCGACCACGAGGTCGGCGGAGCCGCCGAGGTCGCCGGCCGCGGTGCGGACCACCGGGAAGGTGTCGGCGCCGTCCACGGTGGTGACCTCCGCCCCGTAGCGGACCGTCCCCGCGGGCAGCGCGGCGGTCAGGGCGTGGGTGAGGGCCGAGCGGTGCACGGCGAGCGGCGGGCCGCCGTAGCGGGCGGCGAGGACCGCGGTGTCGGCGCGGGTCAGCCAGCGGCCGTCGGGGCGGCGCAGGCCCATCGCGGTCGGCAGGGCGCGCCCCACCGCGCCGGAGACGTCGAAGCCGATGGCGGCGAAGGCGCGCAGGGCGCCCGGGGCGAGGACGATTCCCGCGCCGACGGCGGCTGGCCCGGGTGCCCGCTCGCACACGGTCACCCGCCATCCGGTGCGGTGCAGTGCCAGAGCCGCGGTGAGTCCGCCGATCCCCGCCCCTGCGACGACCGCGTGATGCTGAACTGCAGACATGGCGGGCCCCTGCCTTCCTCCAGGCCTCTACATGTGTAGAGGGCGATGGCCTCACTCTACACATGTAGAGTGGCCGGGTGTCCCACGCTCCCGCTGCCGACCGCAGAACCCTGATCGCCGACACCGCCATCGGCCTCGTGGCCGCCGCCGGGCTCCGCGGGTTGACCCATCGCGCGGTCGACGGAGCCGCGGGGCTGCCCGCGGGCAGTACGTCGTATTACTTCCGTACGAGGACGGCCCTGATCGCGGCGTGCTATCAGCGGCTGGCCCAGCTGGACCTCGCGGACGTGGACGACGGCAGCCCCCTCGGCTCCGCGCCGCCGGCCCCCGGGTCCACCCTCCCGGAGCCGAACCGGGAAGCGGCCGCGGCCCTCCTGGCCGGCCTGCTGTACCGCTGGCTGACCGCAGGGCGCGAGCGCCAGCTGGCCCGCTTCGAACTCAGCCTGGAGGCCGCCCGCAACCCGGAGCTCCAGGAGGACCTCCGCCGGGCGGGGCAGGGGGCCCGGGGTCGGGCCGCGCGGATCGCCGCCGCCCTCGGGTCCGATCGTCCCGAAGAGACCGCCGAACTGCTCGTCGCCTGGACCGAAGGGCTCCTGTACGACCGGCTGGCAGGCGCTCGGGCCCGCTCTCGTCCCGCCCCGGACCTGGCCGAACTGACCGCCGTCGCACGCCGGATGCTCGCCGCGGCCCTCGCGGACCCGGCCTGAACGCGGAAGAGCCCCGCCGCACCGGGGGATGTGGCGGCGGGGCTCTTCCATCGGTACGCACCGGTGGGATCGAGGCGGGAGGGCCGGTGCGTTCCTCCTGGTGGAGTGTGCACACGCTACGCCCGGAGTGGCTGAAAGAACACCCCTTCGCACGGCTTGAATCATGCGCTTGGGGGCGTCAGGATTTTCTGTTCAGGCAACGTCCGGGGTGCGCTCCCGCGCCTGCGTGAACAGTGCGTGCAGCGGCGCCGTCGGCAGGAGGCGGACGAACGGTGCCAGGACCTCGCCGTGCCGCAGCGGTGCCGCCAGGTGGCTCGCCAGCTTCACGGGCTACGCCCGCTCCAGCGGCAGGTGCGGGGCCTTCAGCTCGGTCCACGCCCCGGGCAGGAACACCGTCCGGCCGGCCCGCGCCCGCCTCGCCTCCACCACCGCGCGTGCCAAGGAGTTCCGCCCGCGCCCGGGAGCGGCTGCCGGGCGACACCGCCGCCCGACTGCGCCGCGTACCGGTAAATGCGGACGAAGCGGCCGACCCACTGGTGCAGGCCGCCCTCCGGTACCCCCCGCCCGGCCTCCGTCGCGTCCGTCGCACCGCAGGCGACCAGCATCCGCAGCCACGCCCCGCCGTCGGTGGCCCCGTCCGGGAGGACCTCCACCAGGCCCGCGGCCACGGTGTCCGCCGGCGGATGGGCCGCCAGTACCGGGGAGGCGGCCGTCAGCAGAGCGAGGCGATCATGTTCCGGATCGTCGCACGCGCCACCGGCAGAGCGGCCGGGTGGGCGTGCCGCCTTCGCGCGCACGGCGCGTTCTAGGATCCGGACATGATCGCTCAACTGCAGTGTGTCGTGCTGGACTGTCCCGAGCCGCGGGTGCTCGCCGATTTCTACCAGTCGCTGCTGGGCGGCAACGTCAACCAGCCGGACCGGCGTTGGTCGCTCGACGAGGACTGGGCGACGCTGCACGCGCCGTCCGGCCTGGTGCTCGCCTTCCAGCGCGCTCCGGACCACGTGCCCCCGAGCTGGCCCGACCCCAGCCGGCCGCAGCAGTTCCACCTGGACTTCGGCGTCCCGGACCTGGACCGGGCGCAGGAGGAAGTGCTTGCGGCCGGCGGGACCCTGCTCGACGGATCGGACGGGCGCGGCTGGCGGGTCTACGCCGACCCGGCGGGGCACCCCTTCTGCCTGGTGCGCGACTGACCCGTCGGGCCGCCGGGTCCGCTCAGTCCGCCGACCGGGTCCAGCCGAAGGCCTCCAGGCGGGCCGCATCGTCGGGCCGGTCCTCCGCGAACAGCAGTCGGGCCGGTTCCGCCACACGGACGACGTCCACGTACACCCCGCGGCCGACGTAGCGGCCGGTGGCGGTGTGGCGGAACCGCAGCCGCACCTCGCGGCCGGCCCAGTCGGCGGTGAGGGGGGCCTCCAGGCGGTGCCAGATGCGTCCGGACCAGCCGCCGACCGACCCCTCCGGCCACTCCTCGGCGACACCGCCGGTGGACCGCAGGGTGGTGAACGGCAGCGGCGCCCAGTCCACTCCGTCGGCCGAGGCCTCCAGGTGCAGGGCGCCCGCGCCGGGCACGGTGTCCCACCACACGGCGCAGCGCAGCCGGGCGGCGGCCGTGGCGGGGGTGAGCGGCGGCAGGGTCAGGGTGCCGGAGACACCGGGCACGGTCCCGGAGAACCAGGCGGCGCCGCCGTGCCGGGTGCGGACGGGGACGGCCCGGGCGAAGCGGTTGCCGACGGCGACCCGCGGGGCGCTGCCGGCCCGCCAGGTGCGCACGGGGTGGACGGAGTTGCCGAGCAGGATCAGGAAGGAGTCGGTGGAGGGGTCCAGCACGAGGGAGGTGCCGGTGAACCCGGTGTGGCCGGCCGAATGCGGGGTGGCCATGGCTCCCATGTACCAGTGCTGGTAGAGCTCGAAGCCGAGGCCGTGGTCGTCGCCGGGGAAGGCCGTGTTGTAGTCGGTGAAGAGCAGCTCGACCGAGGCGGGGCGCAGGATGCGCCGGCCCGCGTAGGCCCCGCCGTCGAGGAGGGCGCGGGCCAGGACGGCCAGGTCCCAGGCGGTGCCGAAGACACCCGCGTGGCCCGCCACCCCGCCGAGGGCGTAGGCGTTCTCGTCGTGGACCTCGCCCCACACCAGACCGCGGTCCAGGCCGGACCAGGGCGGGCGTTGCACCTCGGTGGCCGCGGTGACCCGACGCCAGGAGAGCGGCGGGTTGTAGCGAGTGCGGTGCATGCCGAGCGGAGCGGTGATCTCGTCGTGGAGCAGGACGTCCAGAGTGCGGCCGGTGATCCGTTCCAGGAGCAGTTGCAGCGCGATCAGATTGAGGTCGGAGTAGCGGTAGACGGTCCCCGGGGGCTCCTGCGGCCGCACCGACCACAACAGCCTCATCCGGCCCTCGTGCGTGGACTCCTGGTAGAAGGGCGCCCACGAGCGCAGTCCCGAGGTGTGGGTGAGCAGCTGACGAACGGTGATGGCCTCTTTGCCTCCACCGGTGAACTCCGGCAGGTAGCGGTGCACCCGGGCCTCCAGCTCCAGGCGCCCCCGCTCCATCTGTTGGACCGCCAGGATCGAGGTGAACAGTTTGGTCAGGGAGGCCAGGTCGAAGACGGTGTCCTCGGCCATGTCGATCCGCTCGGCTGCGGGGAGCTCGCGGACCCGGTCGGTCCGCCCGTCGTACTCCGCGTACCGGACGGCATGGCCCATGGCCCGGTGCAGGGCGACGGTGCGGCCGCGCCCGGCGAGGACCACCGCCCCCGCGTAGTAGGGGTGTTCGGGTGAGGGGCCCAGGAACCGTCGCGCCTCGTCCGCGACCGCCTCCAAGTGCCGCTCCAGCAGCCCGGCCTGGCGCGCGGATCCGTACCGCAGCCGCAGCCCCTGCAGAGCGCGCCGTCCCACGGGGCCGCCGGCCGCGCCCGGCGCGGCGGGGAGCGCGGCGTGCAGGGCCAGCACTCCGCCGAGCGCGAGCAGCCGCGCCGCGAGCCGCCGCCGGCCGACTCCCGGCCGGGTCACGCGCACTCCGTCGTGCTGCTCCTCCGGCTCCGGCTCCGGCTCCTGAGCCGGCTCCGGCCGCGATTCGCGCCGTCCAGGGCCGGTTCCGCCCGCGCGTACCGCGCGTTTCGTGGGGACTTCCGCCACCGCCTCGGCCTCCGTGTGCACTGCCATGTCCGGCCCTCCTCGTCCGCAACCCGCAACCCGCAACCCGCAACCGAAATACGCGATCCGCGTTCCGCACCGCGCGATCCGCGCCCGCAGTCCCCCGCGGACGTGCCCGAAACCCCGCACCCGCCCGGTGCGCCGCAGGTGAGCGGCCCCGGGTCTGCTGAATCGGCCGAGCGTGCCGCAGGCTAACGGGTATCTGCCCGCAGCTCGGCCACCCTTCCCGCCGACCGGGCCGCAAAGAATCTGACACAGCATCAGAAAATGTCTTCCCTCGGCCGCCGGGCTGCGGCATCCTGCCGCCCATGGAGACGGAGCTGAGCAGGAAACTGGGAGTCGAGCACGCCATCTTCGGCTTCACACCCTTCCCCGCGGTCGCCGCCGCGATCACCCGGGCGGGCGGGTTCGGCGTCCTCGGGGCGGTCCGCTACACGGCACCGGACGACCTCAAACGCGACCTCGACTGGATGGAGGCGCACGCCGACGGCAAGCCCTACGGCCTCGACGTGGTCATGCCCGCGAAGAAGGCCGTCGACGGCATCAGTGAAGCCGACATCGAGGCGATGATCCCGGCCGGGCACCGCGCCTTCGTCCGCGACACCCTCGCCGAACACCGGGTACCCGAGCTCGCCGAGGGCGAGGCCTCCGGCTGGCGCATCACCGGCTGGATGGAGCAGGTCGCCCGCAGCCAGCTCGACGTCGCCTTCGACTACCCCGTCAAACTCCTGGCGAACGCCCTCGGTTCCCCGCCCGCCGACGTCATCGCCCGCGCCCACGAGCGCGGGATCCTCGTCGCCGCCCTCGCCGGCAGCGCCAAGCACGCCCGCCGCCACGCCGAAGCCGGCATCGACGTCGTCGTCGCACAGGGCTACGAGGCCGGCGGCCACACCGGCGACATCGCCACCATGGTCCTCGTCCCCGAGATCGTCGAGGCCGTCGCGCCGCTCCCGGTCCTCGCCGCCGGCGGCATCGGCAGCGGCGGGCAGATCGCCGCCGGCCTCGCCCTCGGCGCCCAGGGTGTGTGGCTCGGCTCCCTCTGGCTCACCACCACCGAGGCCGACCTCCACTCGCGCGCCCTCACCGAGAAGCTCCTCGCCGCCGGCTCCGGCGACACCGTCCGCTCCCGCGCCCTCACCGGCAAACCCGCACGCCAGCTGCGCACCGCGTGGACGGACGCCTGGGACGACCCGGAGGGCCCCGGCACGCTCCCCATGCCGCTCCAGGGCCTCCTCGTCGCCGAGGCCGTCTCCCGCATCCAGAAGTACGAGGTCCGGCCGCTGCTGGGCACGCCCGTCGGCCAGATCGTCGGCCGGATGAACAGTGAACGCAGCGTCCAGGCCGTCTTCGACGAGCTCACCGGAGACTTCGAGAAGGCCATCGACCGCATCAACCGCATCGCCGGCCGAGTCCGAGAGGCGTGACCGCCATGACCACCGCGACGTCCACGACCCCCTCCGTCGATCGGCAGCCGCCCAACGGCTTCTGGGCCCAGGCGGCAGCCGACCCGGGACGCATCGTCCTGACCGCCCCCGGCGGCGAGGAGTGGAGCGCCGGCCGACTGCACGCCGACGTCAACCGGCTCGTCCACGGGCTGCGCGCCGCCGGGCTGGAAAGGGGCGACTCCTTCGCCGTCGTCCTCCCCAACGGCGTCGAGTTCCTGACCGCCTACCTCGCCGCCTCCCAGGCCGGCTTCTACCTCGTCCCCGTCAACCACCACCTCGTGGGCCCCGAGATCGCCTGGATCGTCTCCGACTCCGGCGCCAAGGTCCTCGTCGCCCACGAGCGCTTCGCCGCGGCCGCCACCGCGGCGGCCGACGAGTCAGCCCTGCCCGCGAGCCACCGCTACGCCGTCGGAGCGGTCCCGGGCTTCCGTCCGTACGGGGACCTCCTCCATGGGCAGCCCGCCACGGCCCCCGCGGACCGCACCCTCGGCTGGGTCATGAACTACACCTCCGGCACCACCGGTCGCCCCCGCGGCATCCGCCGCCCCCTGCCCGGCAGGCTTCCGGAGGAGACCTACCTCGGCGGATTCCTCGGCATCTTCGGCATCCGCCCCTTCGACGGCAACGTCCACCTGGTCTGCTCGCCGCTCTACCACACGGCCGTCCTCCAGTTCGCGGGCGCCGCCCTGCACATCGGGCACCCCCTGGTCCTCATGGACAAGTGGGCCCCGCAGGAGATGCTGCGCCTGATCGACGCACACGCCTGCACGCACACCCACATGGTGCCGACGCAGTTCCACCGGCTGCTCGCCCTCCCGCAGGAGACGAAGGACGCCTACGACGTGTCCTCGATGAGGCACGCCATCCACGGCGCCGCCCCCTGCCCCGACCACGTCAAGCGGGCGATGATCGACTGGTGGGGCGGCTGCGTGGAGGAGTACTACGCGGCCAGCGAGGGCGGCGGCGCCTTCGCGACGGCCGAGGACTGGCTGAAGAAGCCGGGCACGGTGGGCAGGGCCTGGCCGATCAGCGAACTGGCCGTCTTCGACGACGACGGCAACCGGCTGCCCCCGGGCGAACTGGGCACCGTCTACATGAGGATGAACACCGGCGGCTTCAGTTACCACAAGGACGAGGACAAGACGAGGAAGAACCGCATCGGAGACTTCTTCACCGTCGGGGACCTCGGCCTGATGGACGAGGAGGGCTACCTCTTCCTCCGCGACCGCAAGATCGACATGATCATCTCCGGCGGGGTCAACATCTACCCGGCCGAGATCGAGTCTGCGCTGCTCGCCCACCCGGCCGTCGCGGACGCCGCCGTCTTCGGCATCCCGCACGCCGACTGGGGCGAGGAGGTCAAGGCGGTCATCGAACCGGCGGAGGGCGTCGCGGCCGGCGGCGCCCTGGCGGCCGAGATCCTGCACCACTGCGAGCAGCGGCTCGCCGGGTACAAGCGACCCCGGACCGTCGACTTCGTCGAGCACATGCCCCGCGACCCGAACGGCAAGCTCTACAAGCGCCGGCTGCGGGACCCGTACTGGGAGGGCCGCGAGCGCGCGATGTGATCCACCAGGGAGCCCGCGAGCCCGTCGTGCCGCGAGGATCCGTGAGAAACACCACGTCAAGGCGCCAGGAGCGCGCCGTGCGACGCACCAGGGGAACACTTCTGGCAAGTTGGACGATATGGGTACGACGAAGCGCAGATCCCCCCTGGCCGACTGGACCGTCCTGGTCCCCGTGGTGGCGCTGATCGCGCTGGTCCTCAGCTGGGGGCGGGAGCTACCCGGCTTCGCCGTGCTGGTCGTCGCCCTGTGCTTGGCCGGTGCCGTGTTGGCGGCCGTGCACCACGCCGAGGTCGTCGCCCACCGGGTGGGCGAACCCTTCGGCTCCCTCATCCTCGCCGTGGCGGTCACCGTCATCGAAGTGGCCCTCATCGTCACCCTGATGGCCGACGGCGGGGACAAGAGCGCGACCCTGGCCCGGGACACCGTCTTCGCCGCCGTCATGATCACCTGCAACGGCGTCGTCGGCGTGTCCCTGCTCGTCGGCGCCCTGCGCAACCGGATCGCCGTCTTCAACCCCGAGGGTTCCGGCGCCGCCCTCGCCACCGTCGCGACGCTCGCCACCCTCAGCCTCGTCCTGCCCACCTTCACCACGAGCAAGCCCGGCCCGGAGTTCTCCACCGGGCAGCTGACCTTCGCCGCCGTCGCCTCACTCGCCCTGTACGGGCTGTTCATCGCCGTGCAGACGGTCCGCCACCGGGACTACTTCCTGCCCGTGAACACCGGCCGGGCCACCGGCCGCGCCGCGGACCCGCAGGACGACCACGCGGCGCCGCCCACCTCCCGAGCCGCCCTGCTCAGCCTTGGCCTGCTGCTGGTCGCGCTCGTCGCGGTCGTCGGCGACGCCAAGGCCGTCTCGCCGACCATCGAGTCGGCGGTGGCGAAGGCCGGCCTGCCCCAGGCGGTCGTCGGTGTGATCATCGCCCTGCTCGTGCTGCTGCCGGAGACCCTCGCCGCCGTCCGCGCCGCCCGACGCGACCGCGTGCAGACCAGCCTCAACCTCGCCTACGGGTCCGCCATCGCCAGCATCGGCCTGACCATCCCGGCCATCGCACTGGCCTCCATCTGGCTCGCCGGCCCGCTCACGCTCGGCCTCGGACCGGTCCACATGGTGCTGCTCGCCCTGACCGTGGTGGTCAGCACGCTCACCCTCGCCCCCGGCCGCGCCACGCTGCTCCAGGGCGGAGTGCACATCGTGCTGCTGGCCGCGTACCTCTTCCTGGCCGTCAGCCCGTGAGGCACAGGGCCGGGGCAGGGGCGAGGCGTGCGCCCCCGGCCACCGCCCTCCCGTCTCCGGCAGGCCACCGTCCTGCCGGAGACGGCACCGCGTCCCGCCCCTCCGGACGGACCGACAACCTGTCAGCATCCCGCCGGGGAGCGCGTCATTGACCCCGGCCCGCCCGACGGCGAGGATCACGCCCATGACGTCAGCACGCACGGGGCAGCCGGGACAGGCGGGGCCGGCGGCCGGCGCCGTACGGGGCAACACGATCGACGGGCTGGTGCGCGACAGCGCGCGGCGGGTTCCCGACCGCCTCGCCGTCCGCCACGGCGAGCGGACCTGGACCTACGCGGAACTCGACGCGGCGGTGACCACGGGGGCCGCCCTGCTGCGGGAGCACCACGCGCTGGCCGCAGGCGACCGGGTCGCCACCTACGCCCACAACTCCGGCGCCTACTTGCTGGCCTTCCTCGCCTGCGCCCGGGCCGGGCTCATCCACGTCCCGGTCAACCAGAACCTCACCGGAGAGGACCTCGCGCACATCCTGGACGACTCCGGGAGCACCCTCGTCCTCGCCGATCCCGACCTGGCCGGGCGGGTCCCCGACGGCTTTCCCGTACGGGCCCTGCGCGACGCCCCCGACTCCTTCTTGACCGCTCTGGCCGAGCCGCTCCCCTTCGCGCCCGACCCCGATCCCGACCGCATGGCGCAGCTGCTCTACACCTCGGGAACCACCGCCCTGCCCAAGGGCGCGATGATGACCCACCGGGCCCTCGCCCACGAGTATGAGAGTGCGATCGGGGCGCTGGACCTGGCCGAGGGGGACCGGCCGCTCCACGCTCTGCCGCTCTATCATTCGGCGCAGATGCACGTCTTCCTGCTGCCCTACCTGGCGGTGGGGGCCCGCAACACGATCGTCGAGGCGCCGGTCGCCGAAGAGCTCTTCGACCTCGTGGAGGCGGGTGAGGCGGACAGCCTCTTCGCCCCGCCGACGGTGTGGATCGGCCTGGCCGGCCATCCGCGGTTCGCCGCGGGCGGGCTCGCCGGACTGCGGAAGGCGTACTACGGAGCCTCGGTCATGCCCGTCCCGGTTCTGGAGCGGCTGCGCGAACGGCTGCCGGGGCTCGCCTTCTACAATTGCTTCGGCCAGAGCGAGATCGGGCCGTTGGCCACGGTGCTCGGCCCCCGCGAACACGAGGGGCGGAGCGACTCCTGTGGGCGTCCGGTGCGCCATGTGGAGGCGAAGGTCGTCGACGAGGACGGCGCGGACGTACCGGACGGCACCCCGGGCGAGATGGTGTACCGCTCACCTCAGCTCTGCCTGGGCTACTGGAACGACTCGGCGGCGACCGGCCAGGCCTTCCGGGACGGCTGGTTCCGCTCGGGCGACCTCGTGGTGCGGGACGCGGAGGGCTACTTCACGGTCGTGGACCGGGTGAAGGACGTCATCAACTCGGGCGGGGTGCTGGTCGCGTCGAGGCAGGTGGAGGACGTGCTCTACACCCATCCGGGGGTGGCCGAGGCGGCGGTGATCGGGCTCCCCGACGACCGGTGGATCGAGGCTGTCACAGCGGTGGTGGTGCCGCGCGGTGCGGTGACCGAGGCGGAGCTGGTGGCCTACGCCCGGGAGAGACTCGCCCACTTCAAGGCCCCGAAGCGGGTGCTGTTCGTGACCGCTCTTCCGCGCAACGCGAGCGGCAAGATCCTCAAGCGGGAGCTGCGGGACCGTTTCGGAGGGCGGGCCCGCTGACACCCGTACGGGAAGGCGCGGCCGGTGTCAGTCCGGTGCTGCGTGGTGCTGGGCTCCGTCCCGGGGGAGGAACCCGCTGCGGCGCAGGCGCCGCAGGGTGAGGTGCTCGTGCGCCAGGCGTCCGACGAGCGCGCCGCCGTAGACCACGAAGCCGACCCCGACGAGCCAGGACTGGACGACCAGCAGCGTGCCGAAGGGGCCGTAGGTCACGGCGTTGGACGCGATCAGGGGCGAGAACACCAGCTGAGAGAAGATCCGCAGCCCCAGCAGCCCGAGGCTGGTGGCCACCGCTCCCGGCACCAGAGCCCGCCAGCGCACCCGGCCGCCGAGCAGCAGGCGCTGGGAGGCGATGAAGAAGAGGCAGGTGCCGAAGAGGTCGCCGAGCGTGCCCAGGACCGTGCCGAAGACGTCGTCCGACGGTGCGGGGATCACCACGAGCAGCGCGAGGTAGCAGACGAGCATGGCGAGCCAGACCACGTGCCGCCACATGGTGTGCCAGCGGGCCGTCGGCAGGTCCCACACCTTCTCGTAGCCGGTCTGCACGGCCGAGCCGAAGGTCAGACCGAAGACGGCGAGCGCGGCCAGCCCGAAGGCGGTGGTCCGTTCCAGTGCGGTGTCCGCCGCACCGAAGACCATCTCGATCCTGATGCGCGAGGACGCCGTCACGCCGAGGGCCTGCCCGAGCCAGCGCCCGAACCCCGAGCCGCTCCCGGGCACCGCGGCGGCCACGACCACCAGGAGCGGCACCAGGGTGAGGAATCCGAGGGCCGCGAAGCCCATCGACCGGTGCATCAGCTCCATCTCCCGGCCACGGCTCCAGGCCAGCCCGGCATAGGAGCCCTGGAAGCGGTCGTGGAGCCGCCGAAGGGTCGAGGTCACGCCTCATGCACTACCCGGACCGGTGCGCCGCCTCCCGGAGCCCGGACCGAAATGGGCCCGAAGGGGTGGTTTCGGCGACCCGACTCGGCGTCAGCCCGGTCAGCGGGCCGTGGTCGACGCTCCGCGCGAGGCGGGGCAGGCCTGCCGGGCCCGCTCCGATGCGTCGCGGAGTCGTCTGGTCAACTGGTCGCATGACGCGCACCCTGTACCTCCTGTGTTCGGCCGCCCCACCCGTGTTCGACGTCGCCCGCGTGATCGAGGACGCGCAGGTACGCGGTTGGGACGTGTGTCTCGGACTGAGCCCGACGGCGGCGGACTGGCTCGCGGAAGGCACCGACGGCCTGGCCGCGCTCACCGGGCACCCGGTTCGCAGCCGGTACAAGCGGCCGGCCGATCCCGACGTGTGGCCCTCGGCGGACGCGATCCTCGTCGCCCCCGCCACGTTCAACACGGTCAACGGGTGGGCGCTCGGACTCACCGACCGGTTCGTGGTGGGCGTGGCGGCCGAGGCCCTGGGCAAGGGCACGCCATTGGCCGTCATGCCGTGCGTGAACACGGCGTTCGTCCGGCACCCGCAGTTCGAGCAGAGCTTGGCCGTGCTCCGCGGTGCGGGGGTCCGGGTGCTGTACGGCGATGACGGCTTCACCCCCCACCCGCCGGGACAGGGCGCTGCGCGGCCGTACCCGTGGACCCTCGCGCTGGATGCCGTGGACGACCTCGTCCGCGGGGACTTCCAGGAGCGGGGGAGGTAGCCCCGGAGCCGGGCGGGGGAGACGGGCCCGACGGGTCCGGGCCCGCCGCGCCTGGTCGGCGCGAGCGCCGTGACCTGCGCAGACGTCACTCGTCCCGACATGTGGCCCGATCCATGCCGGTCGGCCCGAAGGGGGTATCGTCCCCCGGTCACGGACGGCGATCGGACCGCCGCCCGGCCAGACCGAGGGAGCCGATATGACTGATCTGACTGCGCTGCGGGCGAGTCTGGCGTCGGGCGAGCACGAGTTCGCCGACACCCTGGCCTTCGTCGCCGCGTGCTACGAGTACCGGCCGCAGGCCTTCCGCAACGGGGAACTGGGAAACGCCGCGGGCGAGAACGAGGGCTCCTGCAAGACGCTGGGACTGGCCGTGTTGGAGGGTCTGAGCGATCAGGAGGCGCTGCTGGCGTTCGGTGAGCACTATCGCAGTGTGCTGGCGACGCCCGACGGTACTGATCACGGCAACATCCGCAACCTCATGGCCCATGGCCTGGCGGGGGTGAGCTTCGCGGGGCAGCCGCTGGCCCGCAGGAGCTGAAGGCCGCGCCTCGTGCCGCCCCACCCCCGCTCCGGCCGGGCAGGTGCCACCCGGCGACCGGCACCCGCGTGCCCCCTGCCCTGCTCCCTCGGACAGGCCCTACTCGGAGTCGAGTTGGTGGTCGTCCCAGACGTAGCTCTCGGGGAGCAGTTCGGTGATGGGGACCGCGCGGATCGTCTCGCCCGATCCGACGATGACCTCGATGGCGGGGAAGTAGTCGAGGAGGACCTGGCGGCACCGGCCGCACGGGGGAACGACCCCCCGGTCGCGGTCGCCCACGGCGACGATCCGGTCGAGCGCGTAGACGCCCTGGGCGGCCGCCGTGCCGATGAGGACCAGCTCGGCGCACGGTCCGCCGGTGAAGTGGTAGGCGTTCACCGCGGTGACGATGCGGCCGTCCCGCGCCCGGGCCGCCGCCGCCATGGTGTGGTGGTCGCCCCGGCAGCGGTTGCGGGCCACGTCGGCCGCGGCCTCGACGAGCGCGTGGTCGACGGGGCGGGTCCTGATGGTCATCCTCTCCGCCTTCTCAGGTGGTCCGTGGCCGGGGCGAGGCCGGGTCGGGACACTGGATGTGGGTGTAGGGCCATGATCCTGACTGGACGTCGCCGTTGGTGACGGTGTCGGCCACGTTCTGGTCGGCATAGTACGTGGCGCGACAGACGGCGCTGCCGGAGCCCTCGGACCGGACGACGCGGACGGTGAACGTCCGGCGCCCGCGGAGGTTGGCGCCGACCCAGCGGTTCAGCAGCAGGGCCGCGGTCTCCTCGCTCACATCGGGCGCCAGCAACTCGGCCGCGTCGCCAGTGTCCTTGAGGACCCGGTGGGCGGGGGTGGGCTTGCCCTCGTCGCTCATGCCCGCGTGGTCGGCGTCGGGGTCGGCGCAGCCGGTCAGTGCGAGCAGGACGGCCGCCCCGACCGCTGCGGCCGTGTGGTGTGTACGCATCACACCAGGCTGGCCCGGTCCGGACGACCGTAGGGCTGCTGTGACAGCCCTGTTACGCGCCGAAGTGTCCTGTCAGGGAGCCGGGGGCCGGCCCGGGGCTCGGAGGTCAACAAGCCTTTTGATCTTGCCCACCGAGCGTTCCAGGGTCTCCGGGGCGAGCACCTCGACCCGGACGGAGACGCCGATCCCCGCCTTGACCGCCTGGACCACGGCGGCGGCCGCGGCCTCCCGCAGGGAGGCGTCCGACTCCCGACGGGCCTCCACCCGGACTGTCAGGGTGTCCATCCGGCCCTCCCGGGCCAGCCTCAGCTGGAAGTGGGGCGCCAGCCCCGGCGTCCGCAGCAGGATTTCCTCGATCTGGGTCGGGTACAGGTTCACCCCGCGCAGGATGATCATGTCGTCGCTTCGGCCCGTGACCTTCTCCATCCGGCGGAAGGCCGGTCGGGCCGTGCCGGGGAGCAGCCGTGTCAGGTCCCGCGTGCGGTAGCGGATCACCGGCATGGCCTCCTTGGTGAGGGAGGTGAACACCAGCTCCCCGAGCTCGCCCTCCGGCATCACCGCACCCGTCAGGGGGTCCACCACCTCGGGATAGAAGTGGTCCTCCCAGATGTGCAGGCCGTCCTTGGTCTCGACGCATTCCTGCGCCACACCGGGCCCGATGACCTCCGACAGGCCGTAGATGTCCACCGCGTCCATGCCGAGGCGCTCCTCGATCTCCCGCCGCATCTCCTCGGTCCACGGCTCCGCGCCGAAGATCCCCGTCCGCAGCGAGGTCGTGCGCGGGTCGACGCCCTGGCGCTCCATCTCGTCCAGCAGGGTCAGCATGTAGGAGGGGGTCACCATGATGACCTCCGGCCGGAAGTCCTGGATCAGCCGGACCTGGCGGTCCGTCATGCCGCCCGAGGCGGGTACGACGGTGCAGCCGAGGCGCTCGGCGCCGTAGTGCGCGCCCAGGCCGCCTGTGAACAGGCCGTAGCCGTAGGCGATGTGGACGATCTGGCCGGGCCTGCCACCCGCGGCGCGTATCGACCGGGCGACGACGTCGGACCAGGTGGACAGATCCCCGTCGGTGTATCCGACGACGGTCGGGCGCCCGGTGGTGCCGCTGGAGGCGTGGATGCGGCGCACCTCGGAACGCGGCACCGCGAACATGCCGAAGGGGTAGTGGTCGCGCAGGTCGGCCTTGGTGGTGAGGGGGAACAGGGCGAGATCGGACAGGGAGCGGCAGTCGTCGGGATGCGCACCGGCCTTGTCGAACGCCTGCCGATAGAAGGGCACCCGCTCGTACGCGCGGTGCAGGGTCGCTCGCAGCCGCGTGAGCTGGAGTGCCGCCAGTTCGTCGCGGCCCAGCCGCTCGCCCTCGTCGTGGAACCCCGCCTGCACCGCCATGTCGTCACCCCATCGTGAGCGCGCCCAAGAACCAACCGATCATTCGGTAGATTGCCAGGGGTGTGCAGGCTAAAGCAATGACTCGAACGGGTGATCGCCTGATCTGGCGGCCTCCATGCCGCGCTTCACCACGCGCGGCGGCCTCGCCCCGGACCCGCCGGTCCCCTCAGTGCGCGGGACGGGTGGTCGTGCCGCCGGTGTCCGCCTCCGTCGCGACCGCCTTCGCCCAGCGGTAGTCCGCCTTGCCGCTCGGTGAACGCTGCACGGCCGGCGTGATGACAAGCTGCCGCGGGATCTTGTAGCCGGCGAGCCTGGTGCGGCAGTGGCTCTGGATTTCGTCCAGCGTCGGGGCCTCCGCTCCCGGCCGCACCTGGACCACCGCGGCGACATGGCTGCCCCAGGTCGGGTCCGGGACCCCGGCCACCAGCGCGTCGTACACGTCGGGGTGCGACTTCAGTGCCTGCTCGACCTCCTCCGGATAGACTTTCTCGCCGCCCGTGTTGATGCACTGCGAGCCTCGGCCGAGCACCGTGACGATGCCCTGTTCGTCGACGGTCGCCATGTCTCCCAGCAGTACCCAGCGCTCACCGTCCTTCTGGAAGAAGGTGTCGGCGGTCTTCTCCGGGTCGTTGTAGTAGCCGAGCGGCACGTGGCCGCGCTGGGCGAGGCGCCCCGGCTCGCCGACCGCCACCGGTTCGTGCGTCACCGGGTCCACCACCCGGGTGCGGTCGTTGACCTCCAGGCGGAACCCCTTCTCCGGGCCGGAGTCGTCCGTGGCGCGGCCGTTGGAGCCGGACTCGGAGGACCCGAAGTTGTTCAGGAGCAGGACGCCGGGCACCAGGCTCCGGAATTCGGCGCGCACCGTCTCGGACATGATCGCCCCGGACGAGGAGACACTGAACAGGGATGACAGGTCGGTGCCCCGGAGCGGTCCCCTGAGGGCGTCGATGAGCGGCCTGAGCATTGCGTCGCCGACCAGCGACACGCTCGACACCTTCTCCTTCTCGATCGTCCGCAGCACCTCCTCGGGGGCGTACTTGCGGTGGATGACCACTCGCTGGCCGTAGTTGAAGGCGATGAACGACGTCAGCGTCGACGTCCCGTGCATCAGCGGGGGAGCCGGGAAGAAGGTCAGCCCGGCGCCGCGCGCCGCCACCCGCTCCGCCAACTCCTCCGGCCGTTTCACCGGCTCGCCCGAGGGCTCGCCGCCGAAGAGTCCCGCGAAGAAGAGGTCCTCCGCCCGCCACATCACGCCCTTGGGCATGCCCGTGGTCCCGCCGGTGTAGATGATGAACAGGTCGTCCGCGCTGCGCGGCGGGAACCCGCGCCCGGGTGCCCCGGCCGCCTCAGCGTCCGCGTACGCGAGCGGGGCGATCGACGGCTCCGCGGCCCCCTCGGGCGCCTCGCCGACCCGGATCAGGTGCCGCAGTCTCGGCGTCTTCGGCAGCGCGGCCGCCACCCGCCCGGTGAACTCGCCCTCAAAGACGAGCGCGGCGAGATCGGCGTCGTTGTAGAGGTAGACCAGTTCCTCTTCGACATAACGGTAGTTGACGTTCACCGGGACGAGCCGGGCCTTGAGGCAGGCGAGCACGGTCTGGAGGTACTCGATCCCGTTGTAGAGGTGCAGCCCCAGGTGCTCGCCGGCGGTCAGGCCGCTGTCCAGCAGGTGGTGGGCGATCCGGTTCGCCGCCGTGTCCAGCTCCGCGTACGTCAGGCGGCGCTCCGCGCCCGTCCCGGGGTGGTCCACGTACACCAGGGCCTCGCGGTCCGGGACCACGTCCACGACCGACTCGAACAGGTCGGCAAGGTTGTACTCCACCGTTCCTCCTGACCCCGTTGTTCCCGATGGCCGGCCCCGCGGCCGGCGGCTCCGGCGGTCATTAGAGCGCCGTGGCCGGCAACTGGGAAGGGCACCGTCCAAGAAAACTGACTGAGTGTCAGAAAACTCTTGAAGTGCACCCTCCCCTACTGCAACCTGTTCTAGGTCTTGAGACGGGAGGACGGCAATGGGTGGGACGGAACACCTGACCGTGGAACGCCGCGGCGCCACGCTGGTGCTCACCATGAACAGGCCCGAGGCGAAGAACGCGCTCTCGCTGCCGCTGCTGGTGGGGCTGTACGACGGCTGGCTGGAGGCGGACGCCGACGACGAGATCCGCTCCGTGGTCCTGACCGGTGCCGGCGGCGACTTCTGCGCAGGCATGGACCTCAAAGCGCTGGCCGGCCGGGGCATGGCGGGAGACCAGTACCGGGACCGCCTCAAGGCCGACCCCGACCTGCACTGGAAGGCGATGCTCCGCCACCACCGGCCGCGCAAGCCGGTGATCGCGGCGGTGGAGGGCCACTGCGTGGCCGGCGGCACCGAGATCCTCCAGGGCACCGACATCCGGGTGGCCGCCGAGGGTGCCACCTTCGGGCTGTTCGAGGTCAGGCGGGGGCTCTTCCCGATCGGCGGCTCCACGGTGCGCCTGCCCCGGCAGATCCCGCGCACGCACGCGCTGGAGATGCTGCTGACCGGACGTTCGTACGCGGCGCAGGAGGCGGCACGGATCGGGCTCGTGGGGCGGGTCGTTCCCGACGGCGCGGCGCTCGCGACGGCCCTGGAGATCGCCGAGCAGATCAACGCATGTGGGCCGCTGGCGGTCGAGGCGGTCAAGGCGTCGGTCTACGAGACCGCTGAGCTGACGGAGCGGGAGGGCCTGGCGTCGGAACTCCTGCGGGGGTGGCCGATCTTCGACACGGCCGACGCGAAGGAGGGGGCGCGGGCCTTCACGGAGAAGCGGCCCGCGGTGTACCGGCGAGAGTAGTCCGGTCGGGGCCCGGCCGCGGCCCCGATCGTGCGCCGGGTCCGGCGCCGTGACCGCCGCCGGGAGGCGCCCGCCCCCTGCCCCCACCCCCTGCCCCCTGCCCCTGCCCCCGACCGCCGGCGGGGCCGAACACACCGGAACCAACCGCATCGGAGAGCCCCATGACAGCTGCCTCCCCGCCGGAGGTGCTCCGCGCGCCCCTCGTCGTCGAGTTCCCGTTCACCCGCTCCCTCGGGCCCGTCCAGAGCGCCTTCCTCACCGGGCTGCGCGAGGGTGTCGTCCTCGGCGTGCAGGCCTCGGACGGCAGGGTGGTGGTCCCGCCCGTCGAGTACGACCCCGTCACCTCGGAGGAGATCCGCGACCTCGTCGAGGTCGCCACCACCGGCACCGTCACCACCTGGGCCTGGAACGACCGACCCCGCCCGAACCAGCCCCTCGACACCCCCTTCGCCTGGGCACTGGTCAGGCTGGACGGGGCCGACACCGCCCTGCTGCACGCCCTCGACGCCCCCGGCCCCGACGCCGTGCGCACCGGCATGCGGGTACGCATCCGCTGGGCCCCCGAACGCACCGGGGCCATCACCGACATCGCCTGCTTCGAACCGTGCGACGCCACCACCGCCCCCCAGAGCCTCCCCGCCCCGCACGACGGCACCTTCCGCGAAGCCGTCACCGGCATCGTCGCCGAGGCCCGCCTGGACTACGTCTACAGCCCCGGCCGCGCCCAGACCGGCTACATCAACGCCCTGTCCGAGCGGCAGACCGTCGGAGAGCGCTGCCCCTCCTGCCACAAGGTGTACGTCCCCCCGCGCGGAGCGTGCCCCACCTGCGGGGTGGCCACCACCGACCGGGTCGAGGTCGGCCCGGCCGGGACGGTCACCACCTTCTGCATCGTCAACATCAAGGCGGCGAACCTCGACATCGAGGTTCCCTACGTCTACGCCCACATCGCCCTCGACGGCGCCGGCCTCGCCCTCCACGGCCGGATCGGCGGCATCCCCTACGACCAGGTCCGCATGGGCCTGCGCGTCGAGCCCGTCTGGACCGAAGGCGGCCGCTACCCCGACCACTACCGCCCCACCGGAGAACCGGACGCGGAGTATGACGCGTACAAGGAGCTCATCTGATGACCGGGCCCAGGACGACCGGGTACGCGAGGGACGTGGCCGTCGTCGCCTTCGCGCAGAGCGACCACCTGCGCCGCACCGACGAGCTCAGCGAAGTCGAGATGGTCATGCCCGTCCTCCACGAGGTGCTGGCCGCCACCGGGCTGAAGGCCGGCGAGATCGGCTTCACCTGCTCCGGCTCCAGCGACTACCTGGCCGGCCGCGCCTTCTCCTTCACCATGACCCTCGACGGGGTCGGCGCCTGGCCACCGATCTCCGAGTCCCACGTCGAGATGGACGGCGCCTGGGCCCTGTACGAGGCCTGGGTCAAGATCCAGACCGGCGATGCGGACACCGCGCTCGTCTACGCGTACGGGAAGTCCTCACCCGGATCCGTGCGCGACGTGCTCACCCGCCAGCTGGACCCGTACTACCTCGCCCCCCTCTGGCCCGACTCGGTGGCCCTGGCCGCCCTCCAGGCCCAGGCCCTCATCGACGCGGGCGAGACCGACGAGCCCGGCCTGGCCGCCATCGCGGCGCGCAGCCGGGCCGACGCCGGGGCCAACCCGCACGCCCAGCTGCGCGGTGCGGTCCCGCACGGCGACTACCAGGTCCGGCCCCTGCGCACCGGCGACTGCCCGCCCGTCGGCGACGGCGTGGCAGCCGTCGTCCTGGCCGCCGGCGACCTCGCGCGGCAGCTGTGCCGACGCCCCGCCTGGATCACCGGCATCGACCACCGGATCGAGGCGCACGGCCTGGGTCTGCGCGACCTCACCGACTCCCCGTCCACCCGAACCGCCGCCGAACACGCGGGCCTCTTCGACGCCCCCGTGGACACGGCGGAACTGCATGCGCCGTTCTCCTCCCAGGAGGTGGTGCTCCGCACGGCACTCCGGCTCGGCGACGGCGTCACGATCAACCCGTCCGGCGGGGCACTCGCCGCCAACCCGATGATGGCCGCCGGACTGATCCGCATCGGCGAGGCCGCCGCCCGCATCCACCGCGGCGCATCCGACCGGGCCGTCGCGCACGCCACCTCCGGCCCCTGCCTTCAGCAGAACCTGGTCGCCGTCCTGGAAGGGGACCGCGCATGAGCACCTCCGCCACCTCCGCCACCTCCGCCACCTCCGGTTCACGGGGCGCCACCGGCAAGGAGCCGGTCGCGGTCGTCGGCATCGGCCAGACCAAACACGTCGCCGCCCGCCATGACGTCTCCATCGCCGGGTTGGTCCGCGAGGCCGCCACCCGCGCCCTCGCCGACGCCGAACTGACCTGGGCGGACATCGACGCGGTCGTCATCGGCAAGGCCCCCGACTTCTTCGAGGGCGTGATGATGCCGGAGCTGTACCTGGCGGATGCGCTCGGAGCCGTCGGCAAGCCGATGCTGCGCGTGCACACGGCCGGATCGGTCGGCGGGTCCACCGCGCTGGTCGCCGCCGGCCTGGTGGCCGCCCGCGTCCACCGCACCGTCCTCACCCTCGCCTTCGAGAAGCAGTCCGAGTCGAACGCCATGTGGGGCCTCTCCCTCCCCGTTCCGTTCCAGCAGCCCCTGCTCGCCGGCGCCGGCGGATTCTTCGCCCCGCACGTGCGCGCGTACATGCGGCGCACCGGCGCGCCCGACGGGGTCGGCTCGCTCGTGGCGTACAAGGACCGGCGCAACGCCCTGAAGAACCCGTACGCGCACCTGCACGAGCACGACATCACGCTGGAGAAGGTCCAGGCCTCACCCATGCTGTGGGACCCGATCCGGTACTCCGAGACCTGCCCGTCCTCCGACGGCGCGTGCGCGATGGTCCTCACCGACCGGGCGGGCGCGGCCCGCTCGCCGCTGCCGCCCGCGTGGGTGCACGGCGGGGCGATGCGCAGCGAGCCCACCCTCTTCGCCGGCAAGGACTTTGTCTCTCCGCAGGCCGGCAAGGACTGCGCGGCCGACGTCTACCGGCAGGCCGGGATCACCGACCCGCGCCGGGAGATCGACGTGGTGGAGATGTACGTGCCGTTCTCCTGGTACGAGCCGATGTGGCTGGAGAACCTGGGCTTCGCAGAGGAGGGCGGGGGCTGGAAGCTGACCGAGGCGGGCGTCACCGAGATCGACGGAGACCTTCCGGTCAACCCGTCCGGCGGCGTGTTGTCCACCAACCCGATCGGCGCGTCCGGCATGATCCGTTTCGCCGAGGCCGCCCTCCAGGTGCGCGGCGGGGCCGGGGAACACCAGGTCCCCGGAGCACGCCGGGCGCTGGGGCACGCATACGGCGGCGGCGCACAGTTCTTCGCGATGTGGCTGGTGGGGGCGCAGGAACCCACCACGTGAACGGAAACGGCCGTCCGGCCCGGGGCCCGGACCGGTCACGAGTGACTCACCGTGGCCTGTGCGGCACCGGCTGCGATGGTTAACCTGGCCCCCGGACGACGTACCGGGAGGAGCACGCACGTGGCCGAGAGCATGACTTCGCAGCCCCTCGCTGGCTGGGGGAAGCCGGACCTCGATCTCACCGAGGCGGACTGGCAGTCGAGCAGCCGGGGAGCGGGCGACGTCCAGATCGCCTTCGTCGAGGGCTTCATCGCGATGCGCAACAGCGAGCGCCCCGAAAGCCCCTCCCTGATCTTCTCGCCGGACGAGTGGCACAAGTTCGTGCTGAACGCCCGGGGAGGGGAGTTCGACCTCACCTGACCGCCCGCCACCGCCCGGTCCGGCCCCGCCCCGCCGGGGCCGGCGAGCGGCGGTCACCGCGGACGGGGCACTGCCGGCTGTCGCAGGAGGTGCCGCCTGCCGCGAGGCGGCGCACCGCGGGCCCGCACCCCCCGACCGACCCCGCCCGGTCGGTAGGCTGGCGGCATGAACGCAGAGAGAGACCTGCGGACCCTGCTGAGCGGGATGCGGCCCGAGCTGAACGAGGGCGTGTACGTGTTCTGCACCGTTCCTTGCGGTACGGTCCCCGCCGGAACGGCGCCCGTCGCCACCATCCTGGAACCCGAGGGCCTCACGCTCGTGCTGCGCCAGGAGGACGCCGACGCGGCCGGACTGGCCTACGACTACACCGCCGGCTGGATCACCCTGAGGATCCACTCCGCGCTCGACGCCGTCGGTCTCACCGCAGCCTTCGCCACCGAACTCGGCGCCCACGGCCTGAGCTGCAACGTCATCGCCGGCCATCACCACGACCACCTCTTCGTGGCCGCGGACCGGGCCGCCGAGGCCGTGGCCGTCCTGGAAGACCTGGCGGCACGTTCCGGACCGGACCGGTCGGCCCGGGGTCCGCACCCGGACCTTTCCTGAACCCGGCCGGAACCCCTTCGAAATCCGCCCACGAGCCCGCCGCGCGTCCGCCGGGAGCCCGACCGGGGCCCGTCGGTAAAGAAGATCGGATTCTTTCCGGCAGTGGGGCACCCCGAGATGTGCGCGGGCGTACGCTGATCTCCCGGAACAGGCCTGGGGGGTACCAGCCATGACGGACCACCGGACGCGCACACGGCGCACCATGGTCGAACGCGACGCCGAACTCGCCATCGTCGAAGAGGCCCTGGAGCGGCTCACCGGTCCCGGGCCCGACGCCGGCGGCGCGCTGCTGGCCTTCTCCGGCCCCGCCGGCCTCGGCAAGACCACCCTGCTCGCCGAGCTGCGCCGCCGCGCACACGCCCGCTCCTGCACCGTCCTCGCCGCCCGCGGCGGCGAACAGGAGCAGAGCCAGCCCTTCCACGTCGCCCGCCAGCTCATCCAGCCCCAGCTCGCCGGCACCTCCGAACCGGAACTGCGCGCCGCCCTCGGCGGCTGGTACTCCATCGTCGGCCCCGCCCTCGGACTCTGCGCCCCCGAACAGGGCGCCCCGCCCGACCCGCAGGGCCTGCGCGACGGCCTCGACTGGATCCTCACCCACCTCGTCGTCAAGCGCGCCCCCGTCACCCTCGTCCTCGACGACGCGCACTGGGCCGACCCCGAGTCGCTGAGCTGGCTCGCCGCCTTCGCCCCGCGCGCCGAACACCTGCCGCTGCTCCTCGTCGTCGCCTACCGCCCCGACGAACTGCCCGCGCACGCCGACGCCTTCCGCACCCTGCCCGGCCGCGCGGGGCACCGCCCCCTGCCGCTCTCCCCGCTCACCCCGGCCGCCGTCGCGGCGCTCGTCCGCGGGGTCATCGGCGACCACGCCGACGACGCCTTCTGCCAAGAGGCCTGGAACGTCACCGCAGGCAATCCCTTCGAAGCCGTCGAACTCACCGCCAAGGTCCGCGGCAGGGGGCTGCGCCCCGTCCAGGAGAACGCTGCCCAGCTGGCCGACCTCGCCGCCGCCCAGCGCGGCAGCGGCCTCGTCGCCCGCCTCGAACGCCTCGGCCCCTCCACCGTCCGCTTCGCCTGGGCCTGCGCCGTCCTCGGCACCGCCATCCCGCAGGACATAGCCGCCAGGGTCGCCGCCCTCGGCACCGAGGAGGCCGCAGGCGCCACCGCACGCCTGCGGGACGCCCGCATCCTGTCGGCCGCCGGAACCACGCCGGGCCATGAACCGGAAACCGGACTGGAGTTCGTCCACCCCCTCATCGCCACCGCCATCTACCGCGCCATCCCCGACGCGCTGCGCGTCGCCCTGCACGGGAAGGCCGCCGCGGCCGTCGTCGACGCGGGACTGGGCTCCTCCGCCGCAGCCCGCCACCTGCTGGAGACCCACCCCGAGAACGACCCCTGGGTGGTGCGCACCCTGCGCGAGGCGGCCGCGGAGAACCTCCGCGCCGGAGCCCCGGACGCCGCCCGCCGCCAGCTCGCCCGCGCCCTGCGCGAGCCACCCGACTTCGACGAACGCGCCGCCGTCCTCTACGAACTGGGCTGCGCCTCCCTGCTGACCGAGCCCGCCAACACCGTCAACCACCTGCGGGCGGCCCTCACCGAATCCTTCGACGACCCCGCCCTGCGCCAGGGCATCGTCATCCGGCTCGCCCAGGTCCTCGCGCACAGCGACCGCCTCGCCGAGGCCTCGGAATGCCTGGCCCGCGAGATCGCCCAGACCCCGGACGTACGGGCCCGACTGCGCCTACAGTCCGAGCAGTTCATGTGGGACGCCTTCAACGCCGCCGAGACCGACTCCCCGGCCCGGTCCCGGCGCCTCACCCGGCTCGCCGACCGCCTCACCGGCCGCGACCTCACCGAGCGGTACGTGATCGCACTGCGCGCCTGGGACGCCTGCCTGCGCGGCGAGCCGGTCGACGTGGTGCTGCACCACGCCGGCCGGGTGCTGGAGCAGCCCTTCAGCTGGGCCCACGAGGACCGCGGCTTCGAAGTACCCGTACTGGCCGCGATGGTCCACATGTACGCCGACCGACCCGGCCGCGCGGAGGAGCTGTTCGAGGCCGGTACCGCCGAGTTCGAGCGCCAGGGCTGGCGCGGGGCCCACCTGTCCTTCGCGTACAGCCTGCGCGCCTACATCCGCTACCGGCGGGGACGGCTCGTGGAGGCCGAGGAACTGGCCCGGTCCGGCCTGCGGCTCGCCGAACGGGTGGGCCGGCGCACCCCCGTCCACTGGTACGCCATCGCGATCCTCCTCACGACACTGCTCGCCCGCGGCCGCGTCGACGAGGCCTGGGAGCTGGCCCAGGAGCACGAGTTCGGCGCGCCCTTCCCGGCCGCCGTGGTCTTCCCCGACTCGCAGACCGTCTACGCCGAACTGCTGCTCGCCCGGGGCGAGGCACGGGCCGCGATCGCCGAACTGGAGGCGGTGGAGCGGCGGCTGACCCCGCGCGGGATCCAGAACCCGGCCTGGTGCCCGTGGCAGCTGCACCTCGCGCGGGCCGTCGTCGCGGACGATCCGCAGCGGGCCCGCGCCCTGGCCGCCGACGCCGTCCGGCGGGCCAGGGCCTTCGGTGCCCCCTCCGCCATCGGCCAGGCCCTCAGGGTCGCGGCGGAGGTCGCCGCCCCACAGGACCGGACAGCACTCCTCCGGGAAGCCGTCACCCTGCTTTCGGCGGCACCCGCCGGATACGAACTCGCCCGCGCCCTGAACGCGCTCGGCTACGGGCTGCGCGACGCGGACCTGCTGACCGCGGCCGTGGTCACGGCCCGGGAGTGCGGCGCGGACGCACTGGCGGAAGAGGCCACCGAGACGCTGCTGGGCCTCGGCGGCACGCTGCCCGGCGGGTCGCCCCGGGTGGACTGGGTCACCGAGGAGGAGATCCGGGCCGCGGACCGGGCCGTGCGTCACGGCAAGGACCCCGAGCCGGCGTCACCCGACTGGGTGCTGTCCGCGGCCTGCCGCAAACTCGGCACCGACCGGTCCGGGCTGCGCGCCGCACTGGAGTCGTTCGCCCGTAGCTCAACGTGAGCGGGGCCGCCTCCCGGCGGGCAGGGTCACCCCATGGACCACACCGACAGAATCCCTCTGTTCCGGGCCGAGGCGGCGGCCTTCGAGGCGGCGGTCCGCCGGTCTGCGACCAGGGCGATCCGGTGCCGGAGGTTCCCGCGGGCCCCGGCTGGACGGTCACCGACCTGGTCCGCCATCTCGGCGGAGTGCACCGCTTCCTCGCGCACGTACTGCGTGGACGGCTCACCGTCCCACCCGACCCGGCCGGGCTCGACCTCCCTGCGGTCCCCGACGCTCCGGGAGGGCCGGCCGACTGGTTCGCCCGGGGCGCCCACGAGCTCGTGGAGATCTCGCACGAGCTGGGGACGGACACCCCCGTGTGGATCTGGTCGGCGGAGCAGACCTCTGGCTTCTGGCTGCGGATGCAGTGGATCGAGCCGGCCGTCCACCGGTGGGACGCCGAATCGGCGATGGGCACCCCGCTCCGCTCGCGGCCGCCGTGGACGCCGTCCCCCAGCCCCTCGACGTCATGGCCCCGGCCCGCCGCGCCTGGCAGCAGGCGCCGCCGGGTACGGGGAAAAGTACCGCTTCCGGTGTACGGACGGTCCGCAGTCCTGGACCGTCCTCCTCTCGGGTGACCAGGTGCTGCGCGACCCTGGATCCACCGGGCCGGTCGCCGTCGAGGCCGCCGGTCCTGCCGCGGACCTGGCCCTCTTCCTCCGGCGGCGCGTCCCGCCCTCCGTCCTGCACGCCATGGGCGACACCCGCCTGCTCCGGCACTGGTTCACCCTGGTCCCGCCCGTCTGAGGGGCCCGCCCGCGCACCGCGGCGGGATGAGGGGCCCCCGGGCCGTGAAACCCCCGCGGCCACGTACCATGGCCGCATGTCCTTCCTCCGCCGCCACCGCGCCGCCACACCCGCCGGCCCGGACTTCGATGTCCTGGCCATGGACCCGGGGGACTGGCCGGGCAATCTCGGGGCCGGGCTGCTGCCCGCGCCCGACGGCAGCTGCCAGGGGGTCTTCCTCCGCTACGACCTGTTCGGCGGACGCGGCCCCGCGATGATCATCGGAAACCTCCCCGAGGGCTCCCCGGCCCGGGACCTCACCGACGGCCAGGTCCCCTTCGAGGTGGCCCAGCTCCTCGACGCGCTGGAGAACGACGAGGACGTCGAGGTCACCGGTGTCGAGGACTGCCCCGTCATGCAGGGCGACAACCTCCTCATCGTCCGGAAGATCAAGCTGTCGGAGTCCCGCATCTCCTGCGTCCAGTTCGACCGCAGCGACAACGTGCTGGTCACCATCGCCAGCTGGGACCGCCCGATCACCGACGACCTCTACGCGCTCCTGAAGCCGCTCCCCGCCGAGCTCTTCCAGCAGGGCTGACCCCACCGGTTCCCCCGACCGGCCCCGCGGGTTCCCCGGAGCGACCCCGCGAGGCGACCGGTGGCGAGCCCGCGCGGTCGGCGCCACCCGATCACGCGTCCGCGATGTCGTTCGCCGCCACGTAGCCGAACGTCATCGCGGGGCCGATCGTCGACCCGGCGCCCGCGTAGCTGTGGCCCATCACCGCGGCACTGGCGTTGCCCGCCGCATAGAGGCCCCGGATCACCGAACCGTCCGGGCGCAGCGCCCGGGCCCGCGCGTCCGTGACGATGCCGCCCTTGGTGCCGAGATCACCGGGCACGATCTTGAACGCGTAGAAGGGCGGGACCCAGATCGGCGCCAGGCACGAATTCGGCTGGACGTTCGGGTCCGTGTAGTAGTGGTCGTACGCGGTGTCACCCCGATGGAAATCGGGATCGGTGCCGTTCCACGCCTGCGCGTTGAACCGCCCCAGCGTCGCTCGCAGGGCCGCCGCCGGCACGCCGATCCGGCCCGCCAGCGCGTCCCACGTCCACGCCTTGTGCGCCGCACCCGCCTCGTACCACGAGTCCGGGAAGGGCAGCGTCGGCAGGATGTCCTTGAACAGGTACTTGTTGCGGTAGTGCTGATCCACGATCAGCCACGCCGGGATGTGCGAACCGGTCGCGCCGCGGTCCTTCTCGTACATCACGTGCACCACATCGCTGTACGGGGCCGCCTCGTTGACGAACCGCGTCCCGTGGGCGTTCACGATCAGCCCGCCCGGGAGGGTCCGTTCGGCCAGGCAGAAGTACGGCTCCCCGGGCAGCGGGATCGACGGCCCCCACCACGCGTCCTCCATCAACGCCAGCGACGCCCCGGCCCGCCGGCCCGCCAGGATGCCGTCGCCCGTGTTCTCCTTCGCGCCCACCGACCACTGGGTGCCAATCGGCTGCTGCTGGTACTGCGCCCGCATCGCCGCGTTGTGCTCGAAGCCACCCGATCCGACGATCACCCCCTTGCGGGCGCGTACGACGCCGCGCGCACCCTCCTTGTCCACCACCACACCGGTGACGGCACCCCCCTCCTGGACCAGGTCCACCAGAGGACTGTTCAGCCACAGCGGTACTCCGGCGCGCTGGAGCCCGGCCCGCAGCCCGGCCGCCAGGGCCTGGCCCATCGTCAGCGGCTTCTCGCCGCGCAGGGCCGCCTTCGTACCGCGCGCCAGACACTCGGCGGACACGGCCAGGCCCCGCGCGCTCACCGCCGCGAGGTTCAGCCACTTGTAGTCCTGGCCGAAGACCACCATCCCGGCCGGCACCGGCATGTACGCCGGGTTCAGGCGGGCCAGTTCACCGCCCAGGATGTTGCCGTCGATCTGGTCGGGCTCGATGGACCGGCCGTTCGGCAGTCCGCCCGGCAGGTCAGGGTAGTAGTCGCTGTACCCCTCCATGAAGCGGAACCGCAGCGGGCTGTTGGCCATCACGAAGTCCAGCATGCGCGGGCCGTTGGCGAGGAACGCGGCCTGGCGGTCGGCCGGTACCTCGGGCCCGACGACGGCCGCCAGGTACGTCGCCGCCTTCTGCGGGGTGTCGGGTACGCCCGCGGCCAGGATGACCGCATTGTTGGGCAGCCAGATTCCGGCCCCCGAACGCGCGGCCGACCCGCCGAACGTGGGGGCCTTCTCGATCACCAGGACAGTCAGTCCGCGCCTCGCGGCGGTGAGCGCGGCCGTCATCCCGGCCGCCCCGGAACCGACCACGACCACGTCGTACTCGCCGAGCAGCGGCTCGGTCTGGACATCCTCGGCCCGGGCCGTGCCGGACGGCAGCACGGCGGCGGCGAGCACCCCGGCCCCGGTGCCGGCGAGGACGGCGCGTCTGGACGGGAGGGGGGCGGGGGAGGTGCGTGAAGCGCTTGCGGACATGGGCAGGCTCCAGCGGAGTGGGGAGGAGTGGATCACTCCAGCATGTCTGATGCTGAGTCAGAAAAGGTGTTCGGGGGATCATGTGATGTCAAGCCATCCGGCATCCCGCATCCGGGCCCGAGGCCGGTCGCCCAGCCCGCGCCGACGGGGCCTCGCGCGGCACCCCGGGCCGTGAACGAGCGAAGTCCCGTGGCGGTGGGAGCCACGGGACTTCGCGTTCAGGGGGAGAGCGGGTCAGCGGGTGCCCACCGCCGCGCGGACCGCTCTGCGGGCCATGCCCGCGTCGTCGTGCAGGCGGCGGAGCAGCAGTCGCTGCTCCTCCCCGGAGGACAGGGCGCCGGCCGCCAGCGGCTGGGCCGGGGCGGTCGCCAGCATCGAGCGCTGCACCGCCGTCTCGGACATCCGGATCTCCCGGGTCAGTACCAGCATCAGGTTGATCAGGAAGGCGTCCCGGGCCACCGGGCCGGCCGACTGCGCCAGCCGGCTGATCTGGGCGCGGGCGGCGGGCGCGTCACCGAGCACCGCCCACAGGGTGGCGAGGTCGTAGCCGGGCAGGTACCAGCCCGCGTGCTCCCAGTCGAGCAGCACCGGACCGGCGGGGGACAGCAGCAGGTTCGACAGCAGCGCGTCGCCGTGGTTGAACTGGAGAGCCGCCCCGGCCAGCTTGACCCCGCGCAGCAGCTTCTGCAGGTCGCCGAGGTCCCGGTCGGTGAGCAGACCCAGCTCGTAGTCGCGGGCGATCCGCCGCGCGTAGTTCATCGGGGTTCCGAACAACTCGGCCGACGGCCGCCACTGGTTGACCCGGCACACCGCGCCCAGCGCGGCCCGGAGGTCGACCCGCGGCGGCGGCTCCACCGGGTGCCGCTGCAGCGCCGCGACCCGGCCCGCCATCCGCTCCACCACCAGGGTGCAGTTCTCCGGGTCGGCGGCGATCAGCCGCGGCACCCGAACCGGTGGGCGGTGCCGGACGAACGCCCGGTACGCCGCTATTTCGTGCCGGTAGCGTTCACGCCACTCCGGGGAGTGGTCCAGTAAAACCTTCGCGACGGCGGTCATCCGTCCGGTCGTGCCCACCAGAAGGACCGAACGGCCGCTGCGCCGCAGCACCTGCACCGGCGCGAACTCCGGACAGATCCGGTGCACCGAGGCGAGCGCGGTGCGCAGTTGCGCCCCCTGCGGCCCGGAGAGGTCGATTCTTCCGCTGACGGGCTGCGATCCCGTACCCGGCATCCGCCGCGCCCGGACAGTGCCCTGCGCCGGGGCCGACGGGCGGCCGGGGGCGAGGTAGGGGCCGCCGCCGACGGGGAGCGTGCGGTGCGACCGGACCGGTGCGGACACGGAGGACGGTGCTGCGTACATGGTGATACGGATCCCTTCGTGCGCCGACGAGTTGCGTACGCCACCCCGCCGATCCCGTACTTCACCCTGGGGAGTTCCGCCGGTGACCGGGGCGGGGAGGCGCATTCCTACCTGACACCCGGCGCAAGGTGGCGAACCATCGGGCGTGCCCTGGCGAAGCCTGGCGAATAGTCGCTGGGCATCTGACGGGGGGCTACTGTCAACTCAGCCGAGAACCTGGGGGCTTGACGTGAGCAAAGGTCCAAACACCCGCTTGAACGACCTGTTCGGCCTGGCCGGCTGGTCGAAGGGCGAACTGGCGAGGATGGTGAACCGGCAGGCGGCGGCCATGGGCCACCCACAGCTGGCCACCGACACCTCCCGGGTGCGGCGCTGGATCGATATGGGGGAGAGCCCCCGCGAGCCGGTGCCCACGGTACTGGCAGCCCTGTTCACCGAGCGGCTCGGTCGTGTCGTGACCATCGAGGACCTCGGGTTCGTACGGCAGCGGCGCACCTCCAGACGGCAGCCGGACGGGGTTCGCGAGAACCCCGACGGCATGCCGTGGGCGCCCGAACGCACAGCCGCGGTCCTCACCGAATTCACGGGAATGGACCTCATGCTCAACCGTCGCGGTCTGATGGGCGCGGGTGCGGTGCTCACCGCCGGCTCCGCCCTCACCAACGCCATGTACGACTGGCTGCACACCGCCCCCGCCCCGTCGATGCGGGCCCCCGGGCGCTTCGGCGACTCCTTCCAGGCCGACCCAGCGGGATACGACCGCTACGAGGCCGCCCCGATCGGGTCCCAGGAGATCGAGGCGCTGGAGCGCTCCGTCGAGGTGTTCCGGGCCTGGGACGCCTCCAGGGGCGGCGGGCTGCAGCGCAAGGCCGTGGTCGGCCAGCTCAACGAGGTGGGCGGGATGCTCGCCTACCACCACCCCGACCACCTCCAGCGGCGGCTGTGGGGGGTGGCGGCCAACCTGGCGGTCCTCGCCGGCTGGATGTCGCACGACGTGGGACTGGAGCCCACGGCGCAGAAGTACTTCGTCATCGCCGCACACGCGGCCCGTGAGGGCGGCGACCGCCCGCGCGCGGGGGAGGCGCTCTCCCGCGCCGCCCGCCAGATGGTCCACCTCGGCAAGCCGCACGAGGCCCTGGACCTGATGAAGCTCGCCAAGTCCGGGTCCGGCGAGCAGACTCTCCCACGCACCCGTGCCATGCTGCACACCATCGAGGCCTGGGCGCAGGCCGCCATGGGCAAGGGCCAGGCGATGCGCCGGACCCTGGGCGAGGCCGAGGAGCTCTTCGTCTCCGACAAGGGCGATGTGCCGCCGCCGAGCTGGATGCAGCACTTCGACGAAGCGGACCTGCACGGCATGCAGGCGCTCGCCTACCGGACCCTCGC
The DNA here is from genome assembly GCF_042742535.1 of Streptomyces sp. NPDC058880. NCBI lineage: Bacteria > Bacillati > Actinomycetota > Actinomycetes > Kitasatosporales > Streptomycetaceae > Streptomyces > Streptomyces sp. NPDC058880. The sequence goes on along the minus strand of NZ_JBHYMC010000001.1, from coordinate 196,120 downwards.
CGACCATGACGCCACGGCGGCTCCGGTCGCCGCGCGCCATGCCAAGGAGGCCCTGCGGCTACGGGGTGAGGGCTACCAGCGCTCGCAGATCTTCGACTACATCTCCATGGCTTCCGCCTGCTTCATCGCCGACGAGCCGGAACAGGCGGACCGCTACGCGCGCCTCGCCCTGGTCTCGATGAACGAGACCTCCTCGCACCGGACGTGGGACCGGTTGCGCGAGATGTACCGGCTCACCGCGCAGTACGCCGGTTACGCGCGCATCGAGGACCTGCGTCAGGAGATCAAGCTGGCGCTCCCCGACGCCCCGGCGCCAAGTGGCCGGCCGGCCACGGGCGTGTAGGCCCCGGCCGCCCCGCCCACGGGTTCCGCATGCCCGCCACGCCCCCCCGCGCGGCCGGTACCAGGACGAGACCGGCAGGTCGGGACCGGGTACGCCGACGACAGCAACAGGTACGCCGCAAGGCGCTGTGCCCACAGGTACGCAGACGCGAAGGGCCGCGCCCTCCGGCGCGGCCCCGAAGTCCCCACGATCGGCTCCGCGGCCGGCCGTGACCGGACCGGCTATCCGGCGACGCGGGCGACCAGCACGCAGGCGTCGTCCTCCCGCTCGTTCTCGGTGAACTCCTCGATCACGAGCCGCATACAGTCCTGCGCCGACCGCGCCGCACAGAGCCGCGGCGCGAGGGCCAGCAGCCGCTCGGTCCCGTCCGCCCGGCTGAACTCGATGCTGCGCGGTGTCAGGCCGTCGGTGTGCAGGACCAGCAGGTCGCCCACCTCCAGCCGCTCCTCGGCCTGTCCGTACGAGGCCCCTGAGGTCGCGCCCAGCAGCACGCCCTCCGGCGGGGTCAGGGCGCGGCCCGAACCACGGCGGAACAGCAGGGGGGCGGGGTGGCCTGCCTGGGCCCAGGACAGTACCCGGCGCGCGGGATCGTAGCGGCAGCAGACGGCCGAGCCGAGCGCGGGCTGGACGGAGGTCTCCAGGAGCTGGTTGAGCCATCCCATCAGCGGGCCCGGCGCGATCCCGGCCATGGCCATACCGCGCAGGGCGCCCAGCATCATCGCCATTCCGGAGGTGGCCGTCACACCGTGCCCGGTGAGGTCGCCGACCGTCAGCATCGATCCGCCGTCGGGGAGTTCGAGTGCGTCGTACCAGTCCCCGCCGATCAGCGCGCTGGTCGCGGAGGGCAGGTAGTGCGCGGCCACGTCCAGCGTGCCGGTGTCGCTGTGCGGGAACCGCAGGGAGCCGCGCCACGGGGGGAGCACGGCTTCCTGCAGCTCGACCGCCAGCCGGTGCTCGGTCTGCGCGATCTCCCGCTGGCGCTGCAGCGAGTCACGGGACTCGCGCACCGCCCGCTGGCTCCGGCGCAGTTCACTCACGTCCCGCAGTACGGCCCACATGGAGGCCGCACAGCCGTCGGAGTCGAGTACCGGCTCGCCCCTCATGTGTAACGTCCGGACCCGGCCGTCGGCCCGGACGATGCGGAACTCGCCGTCGATGGGCCTGCCGTCCACGAGGCAGGCGGTGACCCACGCGGTGAGCAGCGGCTGGTCTTCCGAGAACAGGGTGGAGCCCAGTTCGTCGAGGGGGAGCGCACCCGACTCGGGGGACCGGCCGAAGATCTGGAACAGCTCGTCGGACCAGTGGACCTCGTCCGTCAGCAGGTTCCACTCGGCGCTGCCGACGCGGGTCTGGGCCTCAGGTGCCACTTCCGGCGCCGCCCGCGGGAACGCCACCGCCTCGGGGACCGGGGGCAGGCCCTCCTTGAGCTGACCGAGGTGCTCGCGGAGGTCATCGAGGTGGTGCACGGCGAGGTCGCACAGCGCGCGCTGCCAGCGGCCCTGGGCGTCGTCGTCGTCCACGACGGTTTCGCGGCGGACCGCGTCCACGTCTCCCCGCAGACGCCGGGTCTGAGAGATCAGTGCGTCCACCGACCCCGGCTCCGGCGGCTGCGCGGGACGGTCCGCGAAGAGGTGGGACGGCATGAGAACTCCGATACAGGCGCGGCACGGCCAAGTCTGAAGGAAGGACCGGTAACGACTGTTGCACAGGCGGCGACACTGTGTAAGGCGTTTGGCAACATCCGCTACGTTCTTGCTTCTGACATATGCCCGAGTCCTGTCGGGCCCTTCGCGACGTGCGAACGAATCCGGTCAGAGGGGGCTCGGCGGCTCGGTGCGCAAGTCGGCCGGTGGGGCGGGTGGTGCGTCCGCGGCAGGTGGCTGGAATTCGGCCACCCATCCCCTGTGGCTCGATCAAACGCCCGATGTGTGCGAGGTGTTCACGCGGACGTGTGCCCGCGGCAGTCGGTTCAGTGCGCGCCTCGCGATACCCCCGAACGGATGACACCTTCCGAGTGGGGCGACGGTCTCGAGGCTTCCCACCGGCCCGCCCGATCGCTACTCTACGTGCCGGTAATAAACCGGAGGCGGTCCGTACGGTCGTCAGCCACGCCCCGATGGAGACCAACTGCGCTGTCGCGGACGTGCGCGACGACCGCGCCGAGATCTGGTCCGGCCTCACGTCACCCGTCGTCGCCCGCCAGACCATCGCCGCCGACCTCGGACTGCCCTTGGACAAGGTGACGGTGCACGTCGTCCAGGCCGGCGGCTCCTTCGGTCGACGGCTCTTCTTCGACGCCGCCCTGGAGGCCGCCCGGGTCTCCAGGGCCTGCCGCCTCCCGGTCAGGCTGATGTGGACCCGGGTGGACGACACCCGCCATGGGCGGATGCGCCCCGCCACCCACCACAAGATCCGCGCCACGCACCTGCTGGGCGAGGTCCTCAGCTTCGAACACCGTGTTGCCGCCGCCGAGACCGACTTCCGGCACGGGCTAGGCGAGATCATCAGCGCGACGGCGGCGCACCTGCCGCCCGGCATCGGCAACGCCACCCTCGCCCAGACCCTGTTCCTGACCACCGTGAAGTCCCCGTACCACTTCGGCCTCACCACCCAGGCGCTCGCCGAGGTGCAGACCGGGATCCCCACCGCCTCGTGGCGCTCGGTGTACTCCGCCAACACGCGCGGGGCCGAGGAGATCATGGTCGACGAACTGGCCGCCGCCACCGGCAGGGACCCGTACCGCTTCCGGCGCACCTTCCTGAAGACCGACGCCCAGCGCGCTGTACTGGACAAGGTGGCGGCGGAGGGCCACTGGGGGCGGGCGATGGAGCCCGGCTGCGCGCAGGGCATCGCCTTCCACGAGGAGTACAAGTCCCGCACGGCCTGCCTCGTCGAGATCGACACCCGCGACCGGCGGCACGTGCGCGTCACCAGGGCCGTCATCGCCGTGGACGTGGGCCTTCCGGTCAACCCGCGCGGGTTGGAGGCCCAGATGGCGGGCGGCCTCACCGACGCGATCTCCACCACGCTGCGCGCCGGACTCCACATCGACAAGGGGCTCCCGATGGAGGGCAGTTACAGCCAATTCCACTGGGCGCAGCAACGCGACACCCCGCGGGACCTGCGCGTCTTCGTGCTCCCCGCCACCGGCGCGGAGCCGGGCGGCGCGGGCGAGCTCGGCGTGCCCGCCGCGGTCGGCGCGATCGCCAACGCATGGGCCCGGGCCACCGGTTCGAAGCCGCGCAGCTTTCCCCTCGACTTCGACGTCGACTTCACCCCCTACCCCCGCTAGTGCTGTGACCGGAAGAGTTCACCGCCTCACGGCCCCCGGCACGGCGCCTCGCTGCGTCGTCGGACCGCGCGAGTACGCCGAGTACGAGCCGCGGCCCTCTCCGCCGTGCGATGCACCGCACCGGACGCCGCGAGCCGGCGCACCCTTCCGGCCACCGCACTGGCCGCAGAGCCAGGAGTACGCCATGCCGTCGCACACCTTCACCGTCAATGGGCGGAGCGTCACCGTGGAGGCGCCCGACGACCTGCCCTTGCTGTGGGTGCTCCGCGACCTACTGGGTGTACGCGGCCCCAAGTACGGCTGCGGGGTGGACGTCTGCAAGGCGTGCACCAGCCACCTCGACGGGGTGGACGTCCGCCCCTGCGTGGTGCCCGTGTCGGCGTGCGCGGGCCGGGCGGTGACGACGATCGAGGGCCTCGCGAACGGGGAGGACCTCCATCCGGTGCAGGAGGCCTGGCTCGAACAGAACGTCGCCCAGTGCGGTTTCTGTCAGCCCGGTCAGATCATGGCCGCCGTCGCGCTGCTCAGGCGCACCAGCGAGCCCACGGACGAGGACATCGACGAGATCGCCAACATCTGCCGGTGCGGCACCTACTTCAGCATCCGGGAGGCCATCCGCAGCGCGGCAGCCAGGATGTGAGCGGCGGATCCCGGCGCCTCCCCCGTGGTGTTTCCTGTGGACCCCGGGACCCGTCCGCTCGTGGACCAACTTATGCGGGAGAGCGCCCGTACGCAGGCTTCGACCTGCCCAGTGAGCGGGCGAGACCGGTATCACAGCGCACAGTGTGCGACGGGTGGTTGAATGCGCCGGTGTCACGGTCCGACGACGTACTGAAAGTCCACCGGCTCGCCCACGGCGGAGGGTCGGCCGCGCTGCTGGAATGGCTCGCCACCCGCCTCGGCGGATGGACCGGGGTGGTGCACTCCGATCCCGCCGCCGAGCACGGCGCCTTCGCCTCGGAAGCAGCCCGGCGGGGGCAGCGGCCGCCCGAGGCCGCCGTCCGCGGCGCCGCCGAGATGAGCGCCCGCGGCGTACGGTCGGCCGTCCTGCACGGCGCCGGATCCGCCACCCTGCTGTTCGCGCTGGACGCCGGGCGCGTGCTGGCCGCCGTACTGCCCGCGTCGCACCCGCCCGACGCGCCCGCGCTGATGGCGGACGCGGCTGTGCCGCTGGCCCTCGTGCTGCGCGCCGAGGACGCGGAGCGGCGGGAGGAGCGCGCCGCCGTCGCCGAGGCGCGCGCCCGCGAAGCCGTGCTCCACCTGCTGATGAACGGCAGGCTCTCCACCGCCCACCAGATCGCCGAGGCGCTGCGGCCGCCGCTGCCCGACCCGATGCGGATGTACATCGCCGAGTGCCGGACCGGCCGGCGCGCCGAAGTGGCGAGGCTGTGCCAGGAGTTGACCGGAGGCCGGGCCTGGATCGTGCGCTGCCCGGTCTACGTGAGCCACCTCATCATCCTGGTGCCCGCCGACGCGGAGGCGGTGTCCGTCGACCACGACCCCCTCGCCGGGGCGCTGGCGGCGGTGGCCCCGGACTGCGCCATCGGGGTCAGCGGGGAAGTCGCCTTGAGCCAGGCGCCGACCGCCTACTCCCAGGCCTTCCACGCCCTGGCGGTCGCCCGCGGCCGCGGTGAACGGCACGCCCGCTTCGGCCCGGGCCCGGAGCTGGCGCTCGCGGCCCACGAGGCCGGGGCCGACTGGGCCGCAGCTCTGCTGGCGCCGCTGCACGCGTACGAGCCCCGGCGTCCGCAGGACCCCGGCGGGCAGGAACTGCGCGCCACCGCCCATGCCTGGCTCGACTTCGGCTCGCACGCCACCCGGCTGCTGAAGGTCCACCGCAACACCCTGTCTGCCAGGATCCGGCTGGTGGAGACGCTGCTCGGACTGGACCTCGCGCGCCTGGGCGACCAGGCGGCGCTCTCGCTGGCGCTGCGGCTGACGCCGGGAGCCGGGCCGGGCGGCGGCGCGCCGGCCCCGGTGGCCGCCTCCGGGCTCGACGCGGTCCTGCGCGATCCGCGGCTGACCGACTGGGCCCGTGCCCACCTGGGCAGGCTGACCGGACCGGAGGCCCCCGCGGGGGCCCGCGCGACCGTCCGCACCTGGCTGGCGCACGACGCCCGGCTCGTTCCGGCCGCGGCCGCGCTCGGGGTCTCCGTACCCGGCGCCCGCAAGCGGCTGGCGCGCATCGAGGCCGTACTGGAGCGTTCGCTGCTGCAGTCCCCGAGCGTCCGGTACGACCTGTGGCTGGCCCACCGGGCCGAGGAGCTCGCCGAGTGACACAGCCCTGCAAAGGGATGTCCACCGGGGGAAATGGACGATCATGCCCGAATGAGGCGAATCCATGCGAAGCGTGTGCTGGTCGGTGAACCCCTCGACACCGCACGGCTCGGCGAGACCCTGCTTCCCAAACGGCTCGCCCTGCCGATCTTCTGCAGCGACCCCCTCTCCTCGGTGGCCTACGCCACCGAGGAGATCCTGCTGATCCTGGCCCTCGGCGGGGTCGCCCTGCTCCACCTCACCTGGTATGCGGCCGCCGCCATCGTCTTCCTGCTCGTCGTCGTCATCGCCTCCTACCGCCAGACCTGCCACGCCTACCCGGGCGGAGGCGGCGCGTACGTCGTCAGCTCCGAGAACCTCGGGCAGACCGCCGCGCTCACCGCGGCCAGCGCCCTCCTCGTCGACTACGTGATGACCGTCGCGGTCTCCGTCGTCTCCGGGGTCTCGGCCATCACCTCGGCGATCCCCGCCCTGACCGAGCACGACGTGGTCCTGTCGGTCGCCTTCGTGGCGCTGCTCACCCTGATGAACCTGCGCGGCGTCCGGGAGTCGGGCCGCGTCTTCGCCGTTCCCACCTACGGCTTCGTGCTCGTCATCTACCTCATGTTCGCCGTCGCCGCCGTACGGCTCGGCACCGGTCAGACCATCCGCGCCGAATCCGCGGACCTGCCGATCGTCGCGGAGGGCACCTACACCGGGCTCGCCCTCGTGCTCCTGGCGATGCGCGCCTTCGCCTCCGGCTGCACCGCGCTCACGGGCGTCGAGGCGATCAGCAACGGCGTCCCCGCCTTCCGCAAGCCCAAGGCGAGGAACGCGGCGACCACCCTTGCCGCGATGGGCTTCCTCTCGGTGACGATGTTCGCCGGCATCACCGCCCTCGCGATGGCCTACGAGGTGCACGTCGCGGCCGACCCCACCGAACTGGGCCTGCCCCCCGGGACCGCGACCTCCACCGCCCTCGCCCAGATCGGCCGGGCCACCTTCGGCAGCTGGCACTTCCTCTTCTACCTGCTCCAGGCCGTCACCGCCGGGGTGCTGATCCTCGCCGCGAACACCGCCTTCAACGGCTTCCCCACGCTCGCCTCGATCCTCGCCAGGGACCGCTACGCGCCCCGCCAGCTCTACAACCGCGGCGACCGGCTCGTCTACTCCAACGGCGTCGTGCTCCTCGCCCTCGCCGCCGTCGCCCTCATCGTGGCCTTCGACGCGGAGCTGACCCGCCTCATCCAGCTCTACATCATCGGCGTGTTCGTCTCCTTCACCCTCTCCCAGTCGGGCATGGTCCGGCACTGGCGCAAGGCGCTCGCCTCGCCCGCCACCCCGCGCGAGGAGCGGGTCCACATCCACCGCAGGCTGGCCATCAACGCGGTGGGCGCCACCCTGACCGCCCTGGTCCTCGTCATCGTCCTCGTCACCAAGTTCACCCACGGGGCCTGGCTGGTCGTCATCGCCATGCCCCTGCTCTTCCTCGGCATGAAGGGAGTGCGCCGCCACTATGACCAGGTCGCCCGGCAGGTGGACGTCGCACCCGGCGGCACGCCGCGTCGGCCCGCCCGCCACCATGTGCTCGTCCTGGTCGCCGCCGTGCACGCGCCCACCCTCAAGGCCATCGGCTACGCGCAGGGGCTGCGCCCCGACACCCTGACCGCGGTGACCGTCGCCGCCGAGGAGGCGGAGGCGGCACGGCTGCGCGAGGCGTGGGAGGAGCACGATCCCGGGCTGCCGCTGAAGATCCTCCACTCGCCCTATCGCGAGGTGGTGGGCCCGATCCTGGCGCACGTCGAGGAACTGGCCGCCGACCCGGCCACGGACATCCTGTCCGTGGTCATCCCGGAGTACGTCGTGGGTCACTGGTGGGAGCAGCCCCTGCACAACCAGAACGCCCTGCGGCTCAAGGCGCGCCTGCTGTTCACGCCGGGCGTCGCCGTCATCGACGTGCCGTTCCTGCTGGAGTCGGCGAGGCAACGGAAGGCGGCGGGGGCCGCCGGGCGGGAAGGGTAGCGGGCGCAGGCCCCCGGGGGAGGCCGGAGAGGCCGGGGAGGCGGGGGAGGCCGGAGGCAAGGCGTCCGCTACCGTGGGCAAAGCACTGCACATGCAGTGATCCCGAGTGCCGGGAATCCGGCCGGAAGCCCGCTGGGGAGCGGGCGCCCACCGACCCAGGGAACCGCCCCATGCGCCAGAACCCGCAGCGCCGCACCGCGCTGCTCGACGCCGCCATCGAGGTACTGGCGCGCGAGGGCTCGCGCGGCCTGACGCTGCGCGCGGTGGACGCGGAGGCCGCGGTGCCCACCGGCACCGCCTCCAACTACTTCGCCAACCGGGCCCAGCTGCTCGTGCAGATCCTCCACCGCACCCGGGAACGACTGGTGCCGGACCAGGCGGACCTGACCGGCCCGCTCGACACGAAGGTGCTGCTCGGGCGGCTCCTGGAGCGCATGCGGCGCGAGCGCAGCGTCCACATCGCGATGCTGGAGCTGCGGCTCGAAGGCCTGCGGCGCCCGGAGCTCCAGGCCGAGCTGGCCGCCTTCCACGGCGCGGAGCTGGAGGCGAACATCGACTGGCACCTGGGGGCCGGCCTGCCCGGCGACCGGCAGGGCGTGGTCCTGCTCTACCTGGCGATGCTGGGGCTGATCGTGGACGACCTGACCGTTCCGGCCATGCTGGAGGCCCACCCGGTGGAGGGCCTCATCGAGACGATGGTCGAGCGGCTCCTCCCACAGCGGCCCGCGGACTGACTATCGTGCCGGTGGGGGAAGCATCAGCGTCGCGGCAGGACCGTGGGGAGCGCAGGATGACCGACATCGCCGAGAGCAGGACCTACGGGATCCAGTGGCTGGCGGACTGGGGTGAATGGTTCGCCGGCCTCACCTTCGCCCGGGGTATCGAGCCCGGCGAGCTGGCCGTGCGGCTCGGCGCGGTGGCGGGCGTCCGCCCCGGGCCGCTCGACGCGCCGGCCGCCTGGAACATGGTCGGCGAGACCGAGGACGGCGACGGCGTGGCGCGGGTCGGCAGCTGGGGCGGCTGGTCCTTCGCCGTCGAGCACGGACTGCCGGCCGGGGCGGAACGCCTCGCAGAGGTCTCCCGGGCCGGCGCCGAGGCCGTTCACCTCGACCCGCAGCCCGACCGTCCGCCGAAGCAGTTCGCGTACGCCCGGGACGGCGAGCTGGTGTGCTGCTTCGGGCTCGGCGAGGAGTGCTGGCGCGGCGGCCACCGGCCGGACTTCCTGCTCCCGGAGCTGGTCGGGGCGGGCATCCTGGGCCCCGACGGCGCCGACGCCGGAGCGGGTGATGAGCCGGACGGGGACCGCGAGCGGCGCTTCCTCGCCGTCCTGGAGCGCCGCTTCGGGCTGGCCCTGCCGCACCGCCTGATCGCGGACACCCCGCTCCCCGCGTACGTCACCCGCACCCGCTGACCGGCACCCGGGTCCGGTGATCTTATGCTCGGGTTTACGCGAGTCCGCTGGTTTTGCGGCCTGCGAAGGACTTTGATGGTTCCGCCAGGCGTCGTAACGGAGCAGGGGGACCATTCATGGGGACCGACCGCATCCACAAAGACAGCACACCCACCCTGATCGGTTCCGTGCAGCGGGCCCTGCGGCTCGTGGAGGCGATGCACGCGGAGGGCGGGGCGACCGCCAAACGGCTCGCGCGGGTCACCGGGATCCCCCTGCCGACCGTCTACCACCTTCTCCGCACCCTCAGCCACGAGGGCTACGTCGAGCGGGAGGGCGGCGCGTTCCGCCTCGCTGACGATCTTCCGCTGGCTTCGTGATCAATTTCCGACGCGTTCCGGCCAAGCTCTTACACGCTGAATGGCATGTTCCAGCGGAAAATGCCAGAACGCCCTTTCGCCCTGCCGAACTTGAGTAAGTTCCCTCCTGTCGCGCCGCACAACCGTGCACACCGCACGTCCGGCCGGGAGGGGAGCCCGCGTGCCCGGGATCGACGAATGCCTGCTCGAAGCCATGGCCCTGCCTGGTGCGCGGGGGGCCGCGCTGGTCGACTGGAGCAGCGGGCTGGCTCTCGGCACCATCGGGGAATCACCCGTGGGGGACCACGAGACCACCGCCGCCGAGACCGCCGAGCTGGCCCGTGCGGCCGCGGAGTACGAGTCCTTCGCCCGCGCCGAGGAGGGTCCGGCCCTCGGTGACGTGGTGGGCCCGCCCGGCCCGCCCGTCGAGGACCTGATCGTCACCACCCGCAGTGGCTACCACGTCCTGCGCTTCGTCGAGACGAGCTTCGACAGCAGCGTCTTCCTGCACGTCTGGCTCGACCGGGCCGAGGGCAACCTCGCCCTCGCCCGCCTCAAACTCAGGGCCCTGGCCGAAGGGCTGGTGCTCCGGTGACCACCCCGGCAACGGCCTCGAACGCCCTGGCGGCCGTGTCCCCCCTCCTCACCCGGCTCGCCGCGGAGCGGGCCACCGGTGCCCTGCTCCGCGACCGCGGCACCCTCTTCCTGGAGGACGGCCGAATAGTCCACGCGGAGAGCCCCGCCACCCCCGGTCTCGACGTCCTCCTCACCACCGGTGGCGGCCTCGCCCCCGAACGGTGGCGCGAGGCGGTGGACCGGGCCGGGGCCCGCCGCCAGGTCGCCCGCTTCCTCGTGGACAGCGGCGGGCTGGCCGGCGGGGAGCTCGAAATATGCCATCTCGCCGCCATCTTCGACGCCGCCTTCTTCGCCCTGTCCCCGGGGAGCGGCCCCTCTCGGTTCCGCCGAGGAGCCACCCACTGGATCGGCTCCGTCCGCTCCGTTCCGGCTGCCGCCGTCGAACGGGAGACCCGGCGCCGCCGTGAACTGCTCGACGCGGTCTGGCCGTACCCGCTGCTCGACACCGCCCCGGTGGTGCCGCGGGCGGCCGCGCCGGGTCAGACCGTCACCGCGCGGCAGCGGACCCTGCTGGAGCGGGCGGACGGTGTGCGCACCCCGGCCGACCTGGCCTGGGTACTGGGGCGGCCCGCCTTCCACACCCTGCTCGACGTACGCCGCCTCGCGGCCGCCGGACTGGTCGAAACGCCGCACAGCCCGGCCCCCCCGCCGGTCGACGTACCCCTGCCCGACTGGATGACCCAGGCCCAATCCCCGGACGTGGCGCTGCTCCGCCGGTTACGCGACGCACTGGAGGCAAGCCTGTGAGGCTCCCGCTGCGACCGGCCCTACGCGCCGACCGCTCCGAGCGTAGGCAGCCCGAAAGGAGAAAGGCCGACATGAGTACGGTGCCCCCCGAGGCGGAGGCCGAGATACTCGCCGAGCTCCGCAGGCTGCGGGCCCGCGTACCCCAGCTCACCGGTGCCCTCGCCGCGAGCTCCGACGGCTTCGTCCTCGCCCAGGACAGCGCCGCCGCCGAGGCCGAGGCCGTCGCGGCACTGACCGCCGCCGCCCTCGGCGTGGCCCAGCGGCTCAGTGACAGCACCGGTCAGGGAGCGTTCCGCGAGCTGCTCGTACGCGGCGCCGACGGGTACGTGGCCACCTACGCGGCGGGCGCGGCGGCCGTCCTGACCCTGACCGCCGAGCCGCGCGTCAATGTCGGGCGCCTCCATCTGGAGGCGCGGCGCTCCAGCGTGCGCATCGCTGAACTCATCGAACGCGTGCTCGCGCGCCGGGGCTCCGGCGCCGGGCCGGTCTGATCCGGGCACGGGCCCGACCGCACACGGGCCCCGCCGCGCGCGGGGCGACTCCAGCACGTCACATCACATCGCAATCGGTTACAGCACAACGAGAAAGAGGTACCTCTCATGGTCAACGTGGAGACCGCGCTCAAGGAAGCCACCACCCTCATCGAGGGCGCGATCGGCGCGGCCCTGGTCGACTACGGCAGCGGCATGGCCCTCGGCACCATCGGCGGTGGCAAGGACCTCGACCTCTCGGTCGCCGCGGCCGGCAACACCGACGTAGTGCGTGCCAAGGTCCGCACGATGGAGCTCCTCGGCCTGAACGACGAGATCGAGGACATCCTCATCACGCTGGGGAGTCAGTACCACCTGATCCGGCTCATGAAGGGGCGGACGTCCGTGGGCTTCTTCCTCTACCTGGCGCTCGACAAGAAGCGGGCCAACCTCGCCATGGCACGCCATCAGCTGAAGAGGATCGAGGCCGAACTGGAGATCTGAACCGGCCGCCGACCGGGACGGACAGCGTTCCATCGCAGCGTCGAAGTGGCGGACGGCTGAATTCTTTGCCGTCCGCTCCGGCGATCAGTTCCCGATGCCCCATATGGGTGGAGTTTATAGCTCTGTTACAGAGTAAGATGCTGTGAGCTGATCATCGAACAAGCAAAAAAACGCTGGAGAAACCGCCACCCATGCCCCCGCGCCTGAGCATCGTCGTCCCCGTCTACAACGTCGAGCTCTACCTCGACGAGTGCCTGGAATCCATCGCCGCTCAGACCTTCGGCGACTTCGAGGCCATCCTGGTGGACGACGGCTCCACGGACACCAGTGCCGTCATAGCCAAGGCCTTCGCCGCGCGTGACAAGCGCTTCCGGGTTGTCATGCAGGAGAACGCCGGTCTCGGCGCGGCCCGCAACGCCGGCGCCCGCCACATCCACCCGGACAGCGAGTACCTGGCCTTCGTCGACAGCGACGACACCATGCCGGACTACGCCTACCAGCGGCTGATCGAAGCCCTCGACGAGACGGGCTCCGACTTCGCCGGAGGCAACGTCAAGCGCTTCCGCTCGGTCGGCATGAACCCGTCGTGGGGCCACCGGGCCGCCTTCGCCAGGACGCAGTTGCGGACGCATATCTCCAGGTTCCCGGCGCTGGTCACCGACCGCACCGCCTGGAACAAGGTCTACCGGCGCACCTTCTGGGACGAGCACGGCTTCCAGTACCCGGAGGGCATCCTCTACGAGGACGCCCCCGTCAGCATCCCCGCGCACTACTTCGCCTCCAGCGTCGACATCCTCAGCGACTTCGTCTACAACTGGCGCGTCCGCGAGACCGGAGAGCGCTCCATCACCCAGCGCTCCACCGACCCGGTCTCCCTCATCGACCGCGTGAAGTCCGTCCGCCTGGTCCGCGAGTCGCTCAAGGCGAAGCCGGGCGCCACGTACGAGCGCTATCTGCGCGACTACGACCACAACGTGCTGAGCGAGGAACTCCCGCTCATCTACAAGTACGTCGCCGAGGGCGGCCCCGACTTCCGCGCCGCGTTCGTCAAGGAGGTTGGCGGCCTCGTCCGTGAGATCGGCACCGGTCCCTGGTCCGACCTGACCGTCGCGGACCGTCTCAAGGCCTACCTCGCCGGCGAAGGCCGCGTCGAGGACTTCATCGCGCTCCTGAACCACCAGCGCGACTTCAGCTACAGCGTGCCGGTCAAGGGCCTCGCCCGCCCGCAGGCCGACTACCCCTTCCTGCAGGGCCGCCCGCCGGTCCCCGCCAGGATCCTCACCCTGGGCACGCGCGAGCTCCGCGTCGTCAGCCGCTTGGAGCAGGCGGCGTGGTCCGACGGCAAGCTGCTGCTGCGCGGCTACGCCCTGCCCGGCCACCTCGGTGCGGAGAGCCGCCTCGGTTCGCGCAAGATGCTGGTCTTCCGCGAGCGCGGCAAGCGGCGCCGCTCCGTCGTCAGCACTCGTACGGTCGCCTCCCCGATGGCCACCGTGAAGTCGCCGCACCTCGCCCTCCGGCACGCCGACTGGGCCGGCTTCACCGCCGTCGTCGACCCCGCGATCTTCCAGTCGGGCGGCAAGTGGCACGACGGGACGTGGACCACCTCCATCGCCGTCACCGGCGCCGGCGGCCTGCACCGTGCCCGCCTCCGCGGCGGTGAGCACGACACCGGCCAGAACCCGCCCCCGTTCTGGGTCGCCCCCGACGTCCGCATCGTCCCGGCCGTCTCCGGCGCCCTCACCATCCAGGTCGAGACGACCCGCGCCCGCGGGCTGGACGCCCGGCCCGCCGGTGACGACGCCGTCGAGATCATCGGCGAACTCTCCCCGGGGGTCGACGCCATCCGCCTCAAGGCCGTCCACGTCACCACCGGCACCAGCCTCGAATTCCCACTGGAGACGGGCGCCGCCACCGCCGGCCCGACCCCCTTCACCGCCCGGGTCGGGCTGGCCGACCTGGCCGCCGTACCGGACGCCGCGTGCGAGCCCGGCGGGTGGAGCCCCGAGCCGTGGAGCCTCTCCGTGGTCGGTGCCGACGGCGTCGAGCACCGCCTGGCCCACGACGAGCGCGGCGGCTTCAACGGCCTCGTCCTGCCCCTGCCCGGCCAGAGCGCGGGCCGCGCCCTGTTCGTCAAGCGCGGCAACACCGGCCACCTCACCCTCTCTGTGCAGCCCTCCCCGCCGCTCGTCGACGAGGTCCGGGCCGAGGACGGCACCCTGACCCTGCGGGGCCGTTTCGCGGCGCCCACCGACGAGCCCTACGAGCTTGTCCTGCACAACGCGCACGGCATGGAGTTCAGCTACCCCGTCACCCGGGACGGCGGCGCCTTCGAAGCCACCTTCCGGCCCGTGCTCCCCGAGCCCTTCGCCGGCCGCACCACGCTTCCCGAGGGCCGCTGGTGGCCCACGCTGCGCCCGGCCGCCGAGGGCGGCACCACCGCGGGCCTGCTCGGCGTGGACCGCGGTGCCCCGGTCCAGATGTGCCCCGGGCTCCTCTTCTCCGGTCCGCACCCCGTCACCGTCCAGGGCCGCCGGATGCGCATCGAGACCCGCTTCCACGACCGCATGGCGCTCGTCGCCGACCCGCTGCTGAGCCCGCACGACCGCTCCCGCCACGCGCAGCGCGTCGCCCGCTTCGAGACCTACCCGGCGCAGCGCGCCCTGCCGGTCAAGGACATCGTCGTCTACGACACCTTCCAGGGTTACGGCGCCGGCGACGCGCCGCGCGCCATCCACGAGGAACTGCTGCGCCGCGGCGAGAAGGTCGAGCACGTCTGGTTGGTCAAGGACGGCCGCGCCGAGGTCCCTGCGACCGCCCGCGCCGTGCAGTACGACAGCGTGGAGTCCTGGGAACTCATGGCCCGTGCCCGCTACGTCGTGACCAACGACAGCGTGCCGGCGCTGTTCCAGCGCCGCGCGGGCCAGGTGGTCGTGCAGACCTGGCACGGCACGCCGATCAAGCAGATCGGGCACGACTTCGTGCACGACTACTACACGAGCCCGGAAATCCTGGAGGGGCTCGCGCACGACAGCGCCCAGTGGTCGCTGCTGGCTTCGCCGAGCTCGTACGCGACGCCCGTGCTCAAGCGCGCCCTCGGCTACGACGGAGAGGTCATCGAGGTCGGCAGCCCGCGCACCGACGCGCTGGTGAAGCCGGACGCGCAGCGGATCGCCGAGGTCCGGCGCCGGCTCGGCCTGCCCGAGGGCAAGAAGGTCGTCCTCTACATGCCCACCTGGCGCGAGAACTGCGAGGGCTGGTCCGGCGGCTACAAGCTCGACCAGCGGATCGACCTGGAGCAGGCCCGCCGCGAGCTCGGCGAGGACCACGTCCTGCTGATCCGGGGCCACCACCACGTCACCGAGCAGGTCCGCGAGGGCGTTCGTGACGGTTTCGTCGTCGACGTGTCCCGCTGGCCCGACGCCACCGACCTGCTGCTGGTCGCCGACGTACTGATCTCGGACTACTCCTCCGCGATCTTCGACTTCGCGCTCACCGACCGGCCGATCCTGCTCTTCACGTACGACCTGGAGCACTACCGCGGCACGCTGCGCGGCTTCAACTTCGACCTGGAGGAGAAGGCCCCCGGCCCGCTGCTGGCCGACTCGCCGAGCCTGATCGAGGCCGTGCGCAACGTGGACGCGATCGGAGCCGAGTACGCCTCGGCGCGGGCTGCGTTCCGCGAGGAGTTCTGCGACCTGGACAACGGCGACGCCGCCGAGCGGGTCGTCGACCGGATGCTCGCCATGGGCGCGGAGCCCGCGAAGTAGGCCGTACGGTCGCATTCCCGGCCGAAGGAGGACCGGCCCCGGACCCGCCGATGAATTTCGGGTTCGGGGCCGGTCTGTATGGGTGGAGCGCTACCACCCGTCCACCCACCGGCCTGGAGGCAGAGATGAGCGGCAACGGATTCACCACGTGTCTGTGGTTCGACGGCGACGCGGAAGCGGCTGCCGCGTACTACCTGTCGGTCTTCAAGGACGGCAGGCTCGGGCGGATCGCGCGCTACACCGAGGCGAACCCCGAGTCGGAGGGGTCGGTGATGACCGTCGAGTTCGAGATCAACGGGCAGCGGTTCGTAGCCCTCAACGGTGGGCCGCAGTTCCGCTTCACCGAGGCGATCTCCTTCCAGATCGACTGCGCCGACGAGTCCGAGGCCGACTACTACTACGATGCGCTGACCAGGGACGGTGGCCAGGAGTCCGCCTGCGGGTGGGTCAAGGACCGGTTCGGTGTGTCCTGGCAGGTCATCCCGCCGGGGGTCGTCGACCTGGTCAGCGACCCGGACCCGCGGCGGGCCGCCCGGGCCATGGCCGCGATGATGACGATGAAGAAGCTGGACGTGGCGCGGATGCGCCGGGCCGCCGACGCGGATCAGCCCCGCTAGCGCTGTGGCCGGCAAGCCCTCCTGGTCACAGTGTCAGGCCGTCTCTTCCGGATCTTGCCTGACCCGTAAGACCCGAATGCGACAGCCTAGGCGCCGCGCTCGGCGATTCGGTCCAGCAGTGCCGGCAGCGCGGTTCCGATCGGCTCGCGCACGACCTCGTCGGCGAGGGCGTCGTACGGGGTCTCCTCCGCGTTCACGATGATCAGCCGGGCCCCGGCCTCCGCGGCCATTGCCACCAGCGAGGCGGCCGGCTGCACCTGCAGCGTCGACCCGACGGCGACGAAGATCTGGCACCCCTTCGCCACGGCCGTGGCCCGTCCCAGCACCACGGGGTCGAGCCGCTGGCCGAACATCACGGTGGCCGCCTTGAGGATCCCGCCGCACGCCAGGCAGGCGGGATCCGGTTCCCCGGCGGCCACCCGGGCCAGTGCCCGGTCCATTCCGGACCGCGCGTGACACGCCGTGCAGACCACCGACCGGGCGGTGCCGTGCAGCTCGAACACCTTCCGTTCGGGCATCCCGGCGCGCTGGTGCAGCCCGTCGACGTTCTGGGTGAGGACCCGGACCGGGGTGCCGGCGCGCTCAAGCCCGGCCACCGCCCTGTGCGCTGCGTTCGGCCGCGCTCCGAGGGCGCCGATCTCGGCCCGCATCAGCCAGGACCGCCGCCGGATCTCCGGATCGGCCATGTAGTACTCGTACGTCACGAGCTTCTCGGCTTCGGGTTCACGGCGCCACAGGCCCTGTGGTCCCCGGTAGTCCGCGATTCCGGAGTCCGTGGACACCCCGGCCCCGGTGAACACGGCTACGAGTGGCTTCCTCATGCCTCGACCCTACGTACGGCCGCCACCCGCCCGCGAGGCCTTTTGCGGCCCGGGGGCCGCAGGGGGCGGGCGTCTGCGGTGAATCCCGGCCCCCACAGGAGTGAGATCCGCGGCGAGTGCTTCCGGGGGACCGACCGGGCGGGTACAGACCGGACATGACGCTGACGTCCCACAGCCTTGGTGCCCTGCTGCTGCCCCTGCTGGCGCTGCCGTTCATGCCGCCCGACCCCGCGGTCGCCGCGCCCACCGTGCTCGCGGCCGTGGTGCCCGCACCCGTCGCGCCCCCGGTCGCCTCGCAAGGGCACACCGCGGATCGGATCGGCCGCTTCCTCACCCGCTTCTACCGGGAGCACGGCCCGTCCGAGCACGACCGCCTCCACCACGTCTCGCAGGTCCTGCGGGACAGGCAGCAGGCGAACGCGGAACGGGACGTCCTGCTCTGCGCGCAGGGCGAACCGCAGGACATCGGCATCGGTCCGGTCACCGTCGCCCCGGCGGCCGGGGTCGGCTGGGCCACCGTCACCACCCACTGGGGCTCGGACGGCACCGACACCTTCACCGCGTACGTACGACTCGACTCCCGGCCCATCCGGATCGACGACGTGATCTGCGCGGGCTGAGCGGTCCGTTCGGCGATCGGCCGCCGCCCCGCCAGCGCGGGCGCGCCTGCCCGCGACGGGCCCGGCGGACGGTGTCCGGTGCGCCGCCGACGAGGACGGCGGCCGATCGGGCGCTCCTGCGCACATCATCCGTATCTGGTACAACACGGCTATGACGGGATTCGAGATCATCGGGGCGAGCGCCGCGGACATGGAGATGATCCGCCGCTGGGCCGAGGACGAAGGCTGGAACCCGGGGGACTCGGACCGCTTCGCCTTCGCCGTGGCCGACCCCGAGGGCTTCCTCGTCGGGCGGCTCGACGGGGAGCCGGTCGCCTGCATCTCCGCCGTCCGCTACGGAGCAGGCTTCGGTTTCATCGGTTTCTACATCGCCCGCCCGGCCTTCCGGGGCCGCGGCTACGGCATCCGGCTCTGGCGTGCCGGGATGGAGCGCCTCGACGGCCGGCTCATCGGCCTGGACGGGGTCGTCGAGCAGCAGGACAACTACCGCAGGTCCGGGTTCCGTTCGGCCTGGAACAACATCCGTGTCGAAGGCGTGCCCCAGGGCGGTGACGACGCGACCAGTGAGGAAGGGGTCGAGATCGTGGACGCCGCCACGCTCCCCTTCGGCCTCCTCGCCGCCTACGACCGGCGTTTCTTCCCCGCGCCGCGGGACGCCTTCCTGTCCGCGTGGACCGGGCTGCCCGGCCGGACCGCGCTGGCGGCCGTCCGCGACGGCCGGATCGAGGGCCTCGGGGTGATCCGCCCGTGCAGTGCCGCCCACCGGATCGGTCCCCTGTACGCGGCCACCCCGGCGGTGGCGGCGGCCCTGCTGCGGCGGCTCGCACGGCATGCACCGGGCGGGCTGGTCGCGGTGGACGCCCCGGACGCGAACCCGGAGGCGACCGCGCTCTTCAAGGGCCTCGGGCTGGTTCCGACCTTCGAGGCCGCCCGGATGTACACCGGTCCGGTCCCCGAGCTCGCCCTGGCCGAGCTGTTCGGTGTGACCAGCCTCGAACTCGGCTGAGGAGCCGCCGACTCGGGCGGTGGGCCGGGCGGCGGTCGCACGGCGCCGCCCGGCCGGTCGCCTCACGCGGGATCAGAAGCCGAAGAGGGCGCCCGTGGTGTTCCGCAGCCCGCAGGGGTTGGCGAAGGTGTACGTGTAGTGCAGCCGGCGGCCCTGCCACACCCCGTCGGCCGTCACGGTCATCGGGTCCCACTCCCTCGTGCAGACGGCGTCGGGGGCTGGCGCCGCGAGCGGGTCCAGCTGCGAGCCGACCGCACGCAGCTCACGGCATGCGGTCACCGGGTTCGGGTGGGTTCCGCCGGGCCGGGGCGCGCAGACGAGCGTCACCGCCCGCAGTACCGTGCCGGTGTCGGCGTCCGGGCCGGCCGTCACACTGAGCACCAGCGCGGACGGCGCGTACAGACTCTGCGCGCCGGCCGGCGCGGCGCCGGCCGTGCCGGGCCAGGCCACCGCGGTGAGCGCGGTGAGCGCCACGGCGGCGGAGCCGAGTCCGAGACCCCTTGCAATGGACCGCATTTCGAACACTCCCTTGGGTTGGTGTTTCGGATAGCGGACGCAGTCTTGCCGACGCGGGCCGCGAACGCCCGTTCGCACCTCCAATTTTCGTCACTGATCGTGTGCGAATGACAGCAGACCGCAGCCGTGTGGGAGGGGTGACCTGTGCGGGAGCGGGTCCGTGAATCGGCCGAACACCGACCGGGACATCTCCCCGAAACATGCGGCGGCCCGCCGTAACCGGCCCGCAACAGGGCGGGGAGGGCCACGTCCGGGGGCTTTCTCCGCCCCGGACGCAGGGGCCTCGACTGCGGCTTCCCTTCGGCGCCGTCCGGAACGCCCGCTAGCCGGCCGCGCCGAGACGCGGGGCGTACAGGTCCAGCAGCCGGGTGCGGGTCTGCTGGAGCCGCATCGCGAGTACGCGGCCGACCCAGTGCCCGATCGCGGACCCGAAGGCCGGGTCGGCGTCCATCAGCATCCGTACGGCCGCCGCGTCGAACTCGTACGCGCGCACCGGCGTCATCGCCTCCGCACCCAGCTGCCAGACGTACGGCGGGAAGAGCCAGGACCAGCCGACCAACTCGCCGGGGCCGAGGTTCTCCACCTGCGCCGGCCGGCGGCCGGCCACCGGGACCTCCAGGGTCACTGTGCCGGAGCGCACGATCCAGAAGGACACCGCCCGGTGGCCCTCGTCGAAGATCCGCGCGTTCTCCGGGAAGTTGACCTCATGGGCCTGCGCCATCAGTCGTCCACGGTGCTCCGCGGACAGCACGGCGGCGATTCGGATGGGGGAAGGTGTGCTCACGACGGCCTCCGATCGGACCCCCCGCGACGCTCCTGCTGCTCCCAGTGTCGCCGAAGCGGGTCGAACGGGCCCTGGCCGTGGCGCTCCTTTCCCGCTGACGCGTGGGCCCCGGGTCGGGGCCGTGTCCGGCGGGGCAGGCGCCGGTCTAGTCCTCCGCGTTCGCCTCCATGCACGCCAGCTCCATCGCGTCCAGCACCGCCTCGTGGCTGCGCCCACTCAGCTCGGAGACGTTCTCGATCTGGGCCGTGGCCCAGGCCGCCAGCGTCATCACCAGGACCCGGAGCCCGTCGGTGCCGAACTCGGCCAGGACCGCGTCGGCCACGATCATGGCCTCCTCCGGGACCTGTTCCGGCGGCTCCAGGCCGGCGAGGCCGCGCAGCATGACGAGGGTGCGCCGGGAGATTTCGGGCGTCATCCCCGCCAGCCGCATGTCCTCTTCCTCGTTCATCCCGCCCCGCCCTCCGCTGCCGAGCCCCCGTTCCCTCAGGGCACGGTAGAGGGGCGCGGCCCCATGCGGGGCCGTTTCCGCAGGGTGGCCGTGGGTGAGCGGGCCAAGGCGGCCGGATCTGGTGGTTCCGGTCCGGGCCGCGACAGCGGTGGGGCTGCACCGAACGGGTTCGGGTGTGCGACTTCCCACGGTGGCGACCCGCCGGTAACTTGACCCGCGGCAACCGCCCGGCCGGGCGGCCGGACCCGGTAGGAGCGAGATGAAGAGCCTGTTACGCACCGCCCTGTGCGCCCTTCTGCTGGCGGCCGGCGCCGTGCCCGCCCAGGCCGCGCAGATCCCGGCGGCAGCCCCGGCGGCCGAGACCGTCACGGCCGCCGGTCCCGGTGACTCCTGGACCCCGCCGCTCTCCACGCGCGGCCGCTACATCGTCGACGCGCAGGGCAACCGGTTCCGCCTGCGCTCCGGCAACTGGGACGGTGCCCAGGGCTCCTGGAACGGCTCCGGCGACCGAAACGACCCCGCCACCCACCACAGCGGCCAGAACGCCAACGGGATCCCCCTCGGCCTGGACCGAGTACCCCTGCCCACCCTGCTCGCCGACTTCCGCGCCCTGGGTCTCAACAGCGTCCGGCTGCCCTTCTCCAACGAGATGCTGCACACCACCACCCCGGTCCCGGACGCGGCCGTGGCGGCCAACCCGGCCCTGCGCGGACGCACCCCGCTCCAGGTCTTCGACGCCGTGGTCGCCGCCCTCACCGAGGGTGGTTTCGCCGTCATCCTCAACAACCACACCGTCACCACCCGTTGGTGCTGTGGTCTCGATGGCAACGAACGCTGGAACAGCGGACGTTCCACGGCCCGATGGGCGGACGACTGGGTCTTCCTCGCCCGCCGCTACCGCGACAACCCGCGCGTGGTCGGAGCCGACCTCTACAACGAGGTCCGCCGGGACGTCTGGGACGACCCCAACTGGGGCCTCGGCGACAACCACGACTGGCACGCGGCGGCCCAGGAGGCCGCCGACCGCATCCTCACCGAGGCCAACCCGAACCTGCTGATCGTGGTCGAGGGCATCAACTGGTTCGGCCTGCCCGTGGACGGCTTCCCGCACGGCCGTCCCGCCCTCACCCCCGCGCGGACCCTGTCGCACACCCTGGTCGTTTCGAACAAGCTGGTCTACTCGGCCCACTTCTACGGCTACACCGGCCCCCGCCACAGCGGAGCCACCGGCATCGGCGAGACCAGCGACCTGCGCTACCAGGACATGACCGCCGCGCAGCTCGAACAAACCCTCTATGACCAGGCCTTCTTCGTGTCCGCGGAGACCGGCGCGCATTTCACCGCCCCCGTCTGGATCAGTGAGTTCGGTATCGGGGCCGACGAGACCGGTGCCGCCCCGCGCACCTGGTTCGACCGCCTCACCGGACACCTGGCCCGCACCGACGCCGACTTCGCGTACTGGCCCCTCGTCGGCTGGAGCACCGGCGCCCAGGGCGCCCCCGGCGGGGACACCTGGGCGCTGCTCCGCTACGACGAGGCCGGCCATCGCCGCGGCGTCCTGGACGCGGGGGACTGGCGGACCTCCCGCTGGTCCGGGCTCCTCGCCGCCCCCGGCCGTACCGGGTCCGTCCCCGCCGCCACGGCCTGGCACCAGTTGACCATCGACCACCGCGACCACAACGCCTCGCTGCTCACCCTGGCCGGCGGCGACTGGGACTCGGGCGCCCGCAAGGCCGTCTGCCCCGACGGCTCCCTCCTCGCGGGTCTCGCCCACACCGGGGGACGCGGCCTGTGCACCGGCTCCGGCCTGCGCGCCGCGACCGGCGGGCACAGCGTGGTCCGCGACGAGCGGTACGTCCCGGCGGGCGGCGACTGGGCCGGCGGATACACGAAGTTCCAGTGCCCGGCGGGGCAGTTCCTCATCGGCTACAGCGTGCGCGGAGAGCGGGTCTCGGCCGCGCTGTGCGCCCCGGCCCGCACCGCCCTGCCGACGGGCGGGCGTACGCTCTGGTTCGACCGCGGTGACAACCGTCCGGAGGATGGCCCCGGCGGCGACTACGCCCTCGGCCACTACAAGGGCCAGTGCCGGCCCACAGAGTACGCGGCGGGCATCGCCTTCACGACCCGGGTCGCCTCGCGTCCCTCCCCGGCCGCCCTGCTGTGCCGTCCCCTGCCCGGCCCCGAGGCGAACTGAGTCCGGGCCGCCCCACCGCCCACCGGCGCGGAAGCGGGGCGGCCTGCGGAGGCTCTCGGCCCGTTCGGGCGGCACGGGGCGAGCGGACGGGCGTCCGGGGCCGAGCGGCTCGGACGCTCGTGGAGGACCGCACGCCAGCCCCGGTTCTGGCGTGATCTCGTCGCCGAAATGCGCCAAGTGGGGTGAACCGAGCGCCGAACCGATCTAAAGTGCGCCCGTAAGCATCGTCGCGGACACCTGTTCGGCGGTTTTCGGCCATGCCTCGCCAGTGGCGCCTTCCGGCCGCACCGCACACTCAACTGGGGGGTTCATGCGCAGATCCCGTAGGCCGGCGCTCTCTCTCGCCCTGTCCCTGGCCCTGGCCGCCACCGGAGCCGGGCTGGGCCTCGCCGTCGCCCCGCAGGCGGCGGCCGTCACCCCGCCCGTCGCCTTCACCGCCGACGCGCTGTCCGCCTGGCAGCCCAACGGCGTCGTATGGGCCCTCGCCGAGGCAGGCGGACAGGTCTTCGCCGGCGGCACCTTCTCCACCGTGCGACCGCCCTCAGGCGGCTCTGGCAGCGAACGGGAGGCCGTGAACTTCGTTGCGCTGGACGCCGCGACGGGCACGCCGACCTCCTGCGAACTGTCCTTCACCCTGGCCTCCGGCACGGCGACGGTCCGGGCGCTCGCCCTGTCACCTGACAAGACGACCCTGTACGCCGGCGGGTACTTCGGCGCGGTGAACGGCACCGCCGTCTCCAGCATCGCCGCCATCGACGTGGCCAGCTGCACGGTGAAGACGGGTTTCCGCCCGGCGTTCGCAGCCACCGTCCGGGCCCTCGCCGTCACGGGCGACACCGTCTACGCGGGCGGTGACTTCCTCACCGTCTCGGGCCAGCCCCGCCGGCGCTTCGCCGCCGTGGGCGCCACCGACGGGTCCCTGAAGCCCTTCACCGCGGACGCCGACGAGCCCGGCCGCGCCGTCGAGGTCACCCCCGACGGTGAGAACGTGGTCCTCGGCGGTGACTTCTTCACCGTCAACGGCACGAACACGCACGCGCTGGCTGTCGTCGACGCGGCCAGCGGTGCGCTGACCAAGGCCTACCCCGGCTTCATCGAGACCAACTCCGTCGTCAAGGACATCGCGACCGACGCGACCGGCTTCTACACCGCCAACGAGGGCACCGGCGGCGGCGTCTTCGACGGCCGCATCGCACTCGACCTGCCCGGCTTCGGCCAGCGCTGGCGCGACACCTGCCTGGGTGCCACTCAAGCCGTCCTGCCGTACCAGAACGTCCTCTACAGCGCCTCGCACGCCCACGACTGCGCCAGTGTGGGGGAGTTCCCCGACGGCCGGCGCCACCACCTGCTCGCCCAGCCGACCACCGCCGTCGGCAAGCTGGGCTGGTCCCCCGACACCAACGACGGCATCGGCGAGGGCATCGGCCCGCGCGTGATGACGGTCGCTTCGAAGAACGGGGTGCAGTACCTGTGGGTGGGCGGTGAGTTCACCACCGTCAACGGCGCGCCGCAGCAGAGCCTGACGCGGTTCGCCTCCACTGGCGATACGGGCGCCCCCACCGTTCCCGTGGCGAGCGCGGCGAGCTTCGCGCCGGGCGAGGTACAGGTGCGCTGGCGCACCAGTCTCGATCTCGACGACAGCGCGCTGACCTACCGGATCTACCGCAACGGCGCGGCCACCCCGATCGCCACGGTCGCTGCCGACTCGCTCTTCTTCACACGGCCGCAGGCCTCCTGGACCGACACCACCGTTGCGGCGGGCCAGACGTACACCTACCGGGTGACGGCCACCGACGCGGCCGGCAACACCAGCGCCCTGTCCGCCACGGCGAGCGTGACCGTCCCCACCGGGCCCGAGAGCTACCCCAGCCGGATCCGTGCCGACGGGGCCCAGCTGTACTGGCGCTACGACGACGCGATCTTGCCCTACGTCGCGGACTCCTCGGCCGGAGGGAACCAGAACGGCGTGCACATGAACGCCCCCGCCCTGCGCCAGACGCCCGGAGCGGTCTCCGGTGCGAGCACGGCGATCGGCTTCAACGGCACGGACTCCCGGATCTACGCGGACAAGCGGCAGACGGTGGGCAGCGCCTACACCGTCGAGACCTGGTTCAAGACGAACACCACCCGCGGCGGCAAGCTCTTCGGTTTCGGGAGCAACCAGGACCGCGGCAGCTATCAGTACGACAAGCACGTCTACATGACCAACAGTGGCCGGCTGGTGTTCGGCGTCTACACCGGGGCCACCCGCACCATCACCACGAGCGGCGCGTACAACGACAACCAGTGGCACCACGTCGTGGCCACCCAGGGCCCCGGCGGCATGACCCTCTACGTGGACGGCGTCCAGCGCGGAACCCTGGCCGTCACCGCCCACGAGAACTACTCCGGCTACTGGCACGCCGGCGGCGACAGCCTCGGAGGCTGGCCCGACCGCCCGACCAGCGATCTGTGGGCGGGACAGCTCGACGAGAGCGCCGTCTACCCGACCGTCCTGAGCGCGGCGCAGGTACAGAACCACTACGCCCTGGCCACCGCCCCCGCCGACTCGGTGGTCCAGGTCACCGCCGCCGAGGACACCTACGCCAATGCGGGCGCCCCCGGGAGCAACTTCGGCGCCTCCTCGTCGCTCGCGGTCCGTGGCACCTCCTTCTACGCGAGTTACCTGCGCTTCGACCTGCCGGCGGCGCCCGCCGGCACGGTACTGAAGTCGGCCGTGCTCAGCGTGAAGACGAGCACGATGAGCGGCGCCGGAACGACCGACACCGTCTCGGTCCTCCCGATCACCGGCACGTGGAGCGAGAGCGGCACGACGTACAACAACCGTCCCGCCCTGGGCGGCCCCGCCCTCGGCGCCTACCCGGGAGTCCCGGACGGCTCGGCGGTGCACACCACCGCGCTGACGACGGGCTCCGTCGCAGGGGCGCTCGGAGGCAGCCTCTCCCTGGCGCTCAGCAGCTCCGGCACGGACGCCCTGTGGCTGTGGTCCTCCGAAGCCCAGGCCAACGACGGTACGCCGCAGCTGACCCTCACCTTCGGCGCACCGTGACCCGAGGCCGACCGGGCGCCGGGGGCGCGGACCACTGCGGTCCGCGCCCCCGGGCGCGTCCGACGGGTGCTCAGTCCAACGTGTAGGTGAAGGCGTACTCGACGGAGCTGGCGCCGTGGCGGCAGGTGAAACCGCCCGAACCCGTCAGGCCCACGAGGTCCCCGGTTCCGGAGCCGGGGACCACCTCGAAACGGCAGACGGTGCCATCGGCGTCGAAGGTGCCGCGCTCCTCCAGCACGAACCGTCCCTCGCGGCCGTCGACACGGCCCGACAACAGCTCCATCCCGCTGTAGCTCCCGGTGCTCTCGCCGGTGTACGCGATCGTGTAGTCGCAGCTGGTGCCGGTTGCCTCGACGCCGCCGGTGAAGCTGTTGGTGACGCGGGCGTGAGCGAGCCGAGGCGCCCCCTCCGCCGCTCCGACGGCGGTCTCCTCCCAGTCGGCGAAGGTGAAGCGGCCGCGGGTCTCCACGGGTGTGGGCATGAGGTCCTCCCGGTGGCCGGACGGTCCCTCCGCCCGGCGCCCTGCCAGGCTGGCAGCCGTACCTGACACCTTCTGTCAGGTACGGCGAGAATGGGCGCCATGCGTGCCGACCGGCTCCTCTCCCTGCTCCTGCTGCTGCAGAACCGCGGCCGGATGACCGCCCCCGAGATCGCCCACGCGCTGGAGGTGTCCACGCGCACCGTTTACCGCGACATCGACGCGCTCGGCGCCGCGGGCGTGCCCGTGCTGGCCGACCGGGGTCCGGCGGGCGGCTACCGGTTGGCCGACGGCTACCGCACGCGCCTCACCGGCCTCACCGACGTCCAGGCGGGCTCGCTCTTCCTGGCGGGCGTCCCGGGGCCCGCCCAGGACCTCGGGCTCGGCGCGGATCTGGCCGCCGCCACGCTGAAGCTCCAGGCGGCGCTGCCCGCCCAGCTCGCCGGACGGGCCCGGCGGGTCCAGGACCGCTTCCACCTCGATGCGACGGCCTGGTTCCGGGATGCCGACCCCGTGCCGTACCTCGCGCGGATCGCCCAGGCCGTCTGGGACCAGCGGGTCCTGTACGCCCACTACCGTCGCTGGAGCGGTGAGGTGCGGCGCGCACTCCACCCGCTGGGCCTCGTCCTCAAGGGCGGCATCTGGTACCTGGTGGCCGGGACCGGGGCGGGGACCGGATCCGGGGCGGGCGCCGGGGGGAACGGGGTCGACAGCGTACGGACCTACCGCGTCGCCCGGTTCCTCGGGGTGGACACCGCCGAGGACGGCTTCGAACGCCCGGCCGGGTTCGACCTCGCCGCGTACTGGAAAGAGTCCACCGGCCGTCTCGACGCAGCCCTGCACCAGCAGACCGCGCGGCTGCGCCTCTCCCCGCGCGGCCGCCGCCTGCTGCCGATGCAGTTCGGAGCGGCGGGCACGCGGGCGCTCGCCGAGGCCGGCCCGCCTGACGCGGACGGCTGGATCCGGATCAGCCTCGCGGTCGAGTCCGAGGCCATCGCCGTCGGCGACCTCCTGCGCCTGGGTACGGAGGTCGAGGTGCTCGGCCCGCCCCAACTGCGCCGAGCCCTCGCCGAAACGGTGACCGCGCTCGCCGCCCGCTACGCGTGAGCGACGGCCCGGCCCGCTCCGGTCAGCGTGGTGGCTCCACTTCCAGAAACCGGCGCCGCCGGGCGCCCCGGTACAGCAGGCACACCCACCCCAGCTCCTCCAGCGCCGCCGCGCAGGCCGCCAGGCGCTCCCGCTCCTCCCCGGCCGCGCCTCCACCTACTGGACCGACCCAGGTCACCTCCAGCCGTCCCGCCCCCTCTGCGACGGCGACCCGGTAGCCCGTCCGCGTACGGCGCCCGTCCGCGTCCAGCGCCGACGGCGTGATCCCGGCCGCCTCCAGTGCGAGGGCCACCGCCCGCAGCGGCTGCCGTACCTCCCAGGGCGCGGGAACCTCCGCGCCCGCGGGGCCGTTGACCAGGCGGCGGATCTGCAACAGCCCCTCGTACGCCGTGCGCACCCCGGCCTCCCGGCGCCCCGGTGGCGCTGCCGCGCCGTCGCCTGTCGCCGGTTCGAAGCCCTGCCCCGGATCCGCCGCCACCCCGCCACCCTCCCGTCTGAGTACCTCACGCCCAACGGCCTGAGTATCCGCCCCGATTCCCCGGAGCGCCGCCGCTGGTCGAATGAGGCCATGAACGACGACGCCCCGCACAGCCCGACCGCCCGTCCGCGCATGCGGCAGGTGACCACCGCCGGGTCGGCCCTGGCCGGAGCTCTGGTCCCGCTCGTCGTCGGCGTCCTCTTCGCCAAGGCGATGGCCGCCGACCCGATGACCCCGGTCAATGCCCTGATCGCGGGCGGCGGACAGCGGGCCGCCCTGCCGAGGGGAGAGTGGAAGCGGCGCGGCCGCACCACCCTGCACCGGCTGCGCACCGCGCGCCGTGACACGGCCCGGCGCTGTGCCCGCGCCCGTGCACGCCGCCCCCGCGGCCGCGTGCACGGAGCCTGAGCTCAGCGGCCGTACTGCCGCAGGCACAGGTCGACCACCGACGGTGGTACGACACCGTCGGCGGCCGCGCACAGCTCGTCCAGGCGGGGCGGCGGCGCCGGCCGGCGGTGCAAGTGCGCGGTCGGGGCCCCGGGCAGCCGGTTGTGTCGCGGCGGGGCCGCCCGCTGCACCCGCGGCCGCTCGCCCGGCGAGGCAGGGGCGGGCGTCCGGTCCGGACCCGCAGCAGGCGCCCGGGCGGTGCCCGGGGCCGGCCCGGTCCCGACGGCCGGGGGCAGTTCCCCCAGCGGCAGGGCCGGCGGCGCGGCCCGCTCGGGCCCGTCGGCCGAGGGCACGGACCCTCCTGCGCGGGAGGGAGCCGCAGCCGGGTCGTGCGGGCCGACGCACACACAGCCGGCGCTCGCCAGGAGCGCGGCGAGGGAGAGGGGCAGGGCACGGCGTAACTGCATCCGACCACCTTGCCGTACCGCCGGGTGCGGTCCGCCGTCCGCCTCACGCGTCCGGGTGACGGCGGGCGTCCGGCGACACCGGGCGAGGCAGGTGTGGGGGACCGGCACGGACGTACGGGGCGGGGAGGCGCGCCACCGGCCGCCCCCGGGAGCGGAAGACCCTCCGCACGCGGACCGCCGCGCGCGGCCGCAGCGACTCCCGCTCCGCGCGGATCGCCCCCGACAGAAGGGATGGATGTGCGTGTTTCGGGCGTGCGGCTTGACCCGGCCCGTGCCGGACGGCGAGAGTGCGCCCGATCAAGAACCACAGTTCGAGCCGCACCTCGGAGATACCCAGATGTCCATACCGGTTCGCTCCCCCCTCGCCCCGTCCGTGATCTGCGGTTCTCCCGCCCCCGCCGCCCGGCGGCGCAGGGCCTGACCGGCCGGGCGTGGACCGGCACCGCTCTGCCGCGCCGGCCTCCGCTCCCGCCGGGAGACAGCCATGTCCCAGGACCACGATGAGAACGGGCTCGTGCCCGACGACTCCCCGCTCGTACGCCCGTACGTCGCACACTCCGGACCTCCGGTGGGAGCGGAGGCTCCCTCCTGGCCGCAGAGCGGCCCGTTCGCCTTCCCGGGCCCGGCACACGGTCCGACAGGCGGGCCGGCAGACGGCATGGCTGCCGGGGGGCCGGCACCGCTGACCGGGCCCGTCGCGGACCCCGCGCCCGGGCACCGGGGGGCCCGGAGATCCGCGCGAGCGGGCCGCCGCAGCCGGATCCCGGCGGCCGTGGCCGGCGTGTGCGCGCTCGGCGCCGTCGGAGCCCTCGTGCTCCTGCTGACCGGTCCCGACACCCGGCCGACCCGCGCCGACCCGCCGGCCGACCTGTCCCTGCCGGCGCTCCCGGCCCGCAGCCCGGACGCCGGTACGCACGCCCCGGGGCCGGCGCCGTCCGTCCGGTCCGCCGGACCGTCGGCCTCCGCCACCGGTACGCCGGGCGCGACGGCGAGTCCGGGGGTGAAGTCGCAGACCGCATCGAGGACGTCGGCCCCGCGGCCGTCGAGCGCGTTCGTGACCCTGCGCATGGGGGACAACGGGCCCGAGGTGCGGGCCCTCCAGGAGATGCTCTACGGGCAGGGGTTCACGTACGTCTCCGTGACCGGCGTCTACGACGGCCAGACCAAGCGCGGTGTCGGCCAGCTCCAGCGCGACCGGTCCATCAAGGGCGACCCCCAGGGCGTCTACGGGCCGAACACCCAGGCGGCCATGCAGTAGCGGAGGCGTCGTGGCCAAGGCGGTCAGCCCGGCCTATCCGACCGGCAAGGGCGGCACGGAGTATGAGTGACCAGGCTCCAGGGGTGTTCCTCCGGCCTTGCCCGACCGGTACGCATTCCGGCAGGGTGATCGGATGCCTGCTGCGGATGCCCTGACCCGGGCGCTCGAGACTCCGGGGGAGCCGCTCGTGCGGCCCCTGCCGCAGGCCGTGGCCGGGCTGCGAACTCCTGCGGGCGCACGGATTCCCCGCGCACCTGGCCCGCTTCGCAGCCACCCACGCCACCTGGCACGGGAGCTCCGTGAGCGTCGAGGAACTACTGGTCAGCACTGCCGACAAGGTGTGGAAGGGCAAGCGCGTCCAGGACCTGGAGGACCTCCTGACGGCCCGGCTCGCCGCTGCGACGGGCGTCGAGCGCTGGGCCGCGTACCTGGAGCTGGACGAGGTGCTCGGGCGGATCTCTGGGGGCGCGGACCGGCGGCTCGGGTTCCAGGCCGCCTTTCCCGTGCACCCCTGAGGCCTCCGGGGCGCCCCCGAGCGGGCGGTGACGGCCGGCCGGCCGTGTCCGAGCAGCCGGGGCGGCGGGAGCGTGGTGGGATGGGCCGGAGCGGGGTCCACCAGCACACGGAGGTCGGGTACATGTCCGAGTCGGGCCGGAGCGGCCAGGAAACCATGCGGGCGATGGCATACGAGACGTACGGCGGGACGGAGGTGCTCTCCGAGACCAGGCTGCCGCTGCCCAAGGTCGGCCCCGGCGAGGTCCTCGTCCGGGTCAAGTGCGCCGCCGTCAACCCCGTCGACTGGAAGATCATGGCGGGCGGGCTCGACCCTCTCATGGACGTCGTCTACCCGGTCGTCCCCTGCTGGGACGTCTCCGGCACCGTGGAGAAGGTCGGCATCGACGTCCCCGAGTACGCCGAGGGCGACGAGGTCATCGCCTACGCCCGAAAGGACTACGTGCACGGCGGGACATGCGCCGAGTTCGTCACCGTGCCCGTACGCGCCCTCGCGCCCAAGCCGGCCTCGCTGAGCTGGGCCGAGGCGGCCGGACTTCCGCTCGCCGGACTCACCGCCTACCAGCTGCTCACCCGCCTCGGCACCGGCAGGGACGACACCGTCCTCATCCACGGCGCCGCCGGCGGCGTCGGCTCCCTGGGCGTGCAGATCGCCCGCGCGCTCGGCGCCCGCGTCATCGGCACGGCGTCCCCGCGCAACCACGACCGGGTGCGCGAACTCGGTGCCGAGCCCGTCGAATACGGCGACGGGCTCGCCGAACGCGTCCGCGCCCTCGTGCCCGACGGTCCCACCGTCGTCGCGGACTTCGTCGGCGGAGTGGGCGGCGTCACCCGGGAGGTTCTCCACGACGACGGCCGGCACGCGTCCATCGCCGACCCCAGCGTGCTCGGATCAGGCGGCGAATGGATCTGGGTCCGCCCCGTCGGCAGCGACCTGGCCGAACTGGGCCGGCTCGCCGACAGCGGACAGCTCAAGGTGCCGGTCGCCAAGACCTTCCCGCTGAACGAACTGGCGGCCGCCTTCGAACTCAGCCAGGGCGGCCACACCCCAGGAAAGATCATCATCGAGGTCTGACCCCGACCACCGGGGCCCGTGGTTCAGGCGACCAGGTCCGGTACCTCACCGCCCGCCGCCCAGGACACCTCCACCCCGCGCAGACCCGCCCGCCAGCGGTCGGCGACTTTGGCCAGCCGCGCGGAGTCCGGCGGAGCGGCGCCCAGGCCGATCGCGTACCGAGCGAGGCCCGGCCCGGACTCGAACGGGCGGGGCCAGGCGTGCACCCCGGTGACACCGGCTTCCTCCAGCGCACCGAGGAGCGCCCGCAGCCGCCCGCGCACCCGTCCCCGCACCTCCTCGAACTCCGCCTCGGCCGCCCGCACGGTCACCACCGCCCAGGCCGCGTGCCGGTGGTGCGGCGCGGGGGCGGCCGAGGCCAGGGCGTCCACCTCCAGCCCCGACTCCAGCAGTTCCCAGGCCCCGTACAACTCCTGCACCAGGAAGTCCCGCAGGCCTGGTGTCACTTGGGCGGTGCAACTGCGCACCGGTTCGGAAGGGGTGAGGACCGTGACCGGATCCGGCCCCGCGGCGGACACCCCCAACGCGACGGGCTCGCGCCAGTCCCAGGCGGCCCACCGCCCGAAGAACTCCCGCACCAGGTCGTCGGCCGGCAGGACCCCCGCCTCCCGGACCGTGCGCGCCGCGAGGACCGACCAGGCCAGCCCCGGCAGGCCCCCGAACGGCGCCGAGTCCAGACCCCTGGCCCGCGCCCACGCCTTCACCCGCCGCGCGAGCCCGGCGAACGCGGCATGCCCGGCGCCGACTGCCTCCCGTACGGCGTCCGCGTCGCTCACCGCGCTCAGCGCGACGGCGGCCGCCTCACCCAGCTCCCCGCGCCGCGCCACCGCCAGCGCCGGGTCGAGGCCGCCGGTGGGGACCACCGCCAGGTCCACGGACAGGGTCCCGACGCACAGGCGCAGGCCCGGCACCCGGGCGCCCGTCACCTCGCGCAGCCCACGGGCACGCGGCAGCGCGGCCGCCACCCGGTCACGCACCAGGGCAACGTCAACGGTCCCCGGCAGCGCCGCCACCAGGTCCAGATCTGCCCCCGGAAGCTCGCAGCCCATCCGGCGCGAGCCGGCCACGTGCACGCGCGCGCCGGGCAGCGCGGCGCCGATCCGCGCCACCACCGCATCGGCGTGGTCGGACCCGCCTTCGGGCCGGGGCCCGGGCAAGGGCTCCGAAGCGCGGCGGACCTCACCCGTCCCCAGCGTCACCACCGCCCGCACCCGCATCGGTCCGTCCCCGCGCCGCGAGAGCACGGCGAGCTCCCCGACCCGCGCGGACACCGCCCCGCCCAGCCTCGCCGCGAACTCCCGGGCCGCCCGCTGCGGGTCGCCGCTGCGCCCCAGCGTCAGGTGCGGGGTGTAGCCCCCGGGCCCGTCGGAGCGCCCGCGGCAGCCGGGAAAGCGGTCCTCCAGCGCTCGCCGGAGCTCCTGCCACGGCGCCTCACCACCAGCCGCCGGGTCCAGCCAGAGGGTGGCCTCCTCGCGGTGGCCGAAGCTGTGCACCCCCTCCAGCCGGACGTCGAACGGAGCGGTCCCCGCAGCGACGTCGGCCAGCAGCGGGACGGCCTCGCCGAAGGAGGACTCCGGTACGAAGCCGAAGAGCAGGTTCACGTGTGCGGGCCAGCGCCCCTGCGCCGGGTCGTGTGCGCGGCGCACCTCCCGTACCGCCTCCGGAAGGCGGGGCGGCAGCCACGCGACGGCCGTCCGCACCGTCGCCGGTACGTCGAGCCGCGCCGGTCCCGCGCCGGGCGACCCGAACTCCACCGTCGCCTCCACGCCGAAGTGGTCGGAGACGAACAGCCCATCGGGGGCCGGGGTGGCGCCGCGCAGCGCCGCCCGCGTCACCCGGGCCGGGGTCGGGCCCAGCAGGATCCGGTCCAGCCGGGCGGCGCGCCCCGACAGGGAACCCACCGCGGCCAGCGGATTGACCGCCGGGTCGAAGGTCGGTGTGGCGTCCGCCGTCCCGTGCACCTCGCACCAGGCGTCCCGCATGCCGAGCGCGGGTGCGGGCCCCTCGACCCCGTGGCGGCCGTCGTTGAAGTCGCCCAGCAGGGCGACACCGGCTTCGACACCGCCCAGGCCCTCCGCGAGCCGGGCCAGTTCGGCCTCCCGCCGCCCGGCCCCGTTCTCGCTGTGGTCGCTGGTCAGGTGGGTCGCGGCCACCACCAGCGGTCCGGCAGCGGTATCCACCGCCACAGCGGTGACCGCCTTGTGCGGACGCAGGGCGTGCAGGCCCGCCTCGCGCACCGGCAGCCGGCTCAGCACCAGCAGTCCGTACGCGGCGACGTCCCGGCCGCCGGGATCCGTGCCCAGCGTGAACCCGGCCCGCACCCACGGAGCCGCCAGCAGCATGCCGAGCAACTCCGGCTCGACCTCCTGGAGGGCGATCACGTCGGCGTCCGCGGCGGCCAGGTCGTCCAGCAGGAGCGGTCTGCGCCGGGCCGTGGCGATGCGCGGCGCGTCGTAGCGGTCCCACAGGGTGTTCCAGGTCAGCAGGCGCACCGAGGCCGGCGCCGCCGCGGCGTCCACGGGAGCGGCCGGGGCGGGCCGCCACCCGCCGCCGCCCGCCGGATCCCACGCGTACGGGGTCCGCGCGGTGAAGAAGGGGGCCCGCAGCAGGCGCGGGTCACGGACCCGGCCCGCCCCGGTCGCATCAATCAGGTCCACACCGGTGGCCCGGTCCCACACCAGCTCGCCGTCGGCCTCGACGAACAGCACCCGGTGCCAGGGGATGTCCCCGCCGGGCACGAAGGAGGGCAGCGGGACCCGCTTGGGCGCCGCCCCGCGCTGGAGCACGCCGAACACGAACCGCGCCGGATCGAACCGCGGGTCCCAGCGGACCTG
This sequence comes from Streptomyces sp. NPDC058880, assembly GCF_042742535.1. Taxonomy (NCBI): domain Bacteria; kingdom Bacillati; phylum Actinomycetota; class Actinomycetes; order Kitasatosporales; family Streptomycetaceae; genus Streptomyces; species Streptomyces sp. NPDC058880. Next base: position 161,682 of record NZ_JBHYMC010000001.1, on the reverse strand, counting down.
GTGGTAGAGCTGCTCACTGGTGCGCATCGCAACCCCCGCCCGCCGTGACCGCGCCGGGAGCGAGGCCCCCGGCCGTGTCCTCCACGTTGCCGCCCGCGCCGACGTACCACGTACGGTGCGCCCGGCCCGCGTACGGCGGGCTGAACCGGTGCAGCTGCGAGGCCAGCACCTGCGCCGGCACCGGGTGCGGGCGCACGCCGTTGCGGCGCTCCAGCTCCCCCTCCTCGACCAGCACCACGGCCTGGGTGACCAGCGCGCCGCGGCGGTGCGCGACCGCACCGACCGGCCCGCGCTGCTGCTCGGTGAGCGAGGTGGCGTCCCACACCACCGTCCCGCCGCGGGCCAGGGCGGCATCGAGCCGGCCCAGGCCCTCGCGCAGCACGTCCGCGTTGGCCCGCTGGTCCGCACGTGAGCCCCGGGCGGCGCGCAGGTCGTCGAGGCAGACGTACGCGTCCACGCCGGGCAGGCCGCGGCCGAAGGTGCTCTTCCCGCTGCCTGAGGGGCCGCACAGCTGCACCAGCCGGGGAAACGATCCGCCGCGCCACTGCCACGTCGCCGCCACGGCCTCCTCCACCGCCGTTCCGGAGATCCTGCCGTCCGCGAACGCGCGTCGGGCCTCCGCCCAGCAGCGGTCGGCCGCGGCCGCCTCCAGCCCGGCGAGCGGCTCACGCAGTGCCTCGCGCAGGCACTCCAGCGGATCCGGGCCGCCCAGCAGCTCCGCCTCCGCGGCCCACAGCGCGGACCATTCCACGCACTCGCGCGCGCCGGGTCCGTCGGCCAGTGCCCCGGCGAGTGCGTGCAGCACGCCGAGATCGGCCGCCGCGGCCAACCGTACGAGCCCGGCCCGCCGGTCGGCGTCGGGGAACGGCCTCTGGAGGCGGGGGTACAGCCCGAGCAGGTCGCCGACGCGCCGGGCGAGCGCCATTCCGGCCGGTCCGGCCGCGAGCCGCGCCGCGACCCGGGCACGCGGTTCGCGGCGCAGCACCGCGGCCAGCACCCCGGCCAGCCGGTCCTCGCCGGTCTTCCCCGACGCGTCGATCCGGGCGGTGGCCTCCGCCACCTCGGCCCCCGCCTCCGCACCGGGTCTCGCCCCGGTGCCCGCAGCCGCGGATCCGGGCGGGCCGACGGCGGCCGACAGGGCCGCGACATCCGGCTCGGCGCCGGAACGCACCGCCCACAACGGGGCCGCCCTCCCGAGCCCGTTGGGCACGACCTGCGCGTGCATCCAGTGCGTGTCGGTCTGCACATGACCGGCCCGCACCCACTTGGCCACGCACCGCCCGAAGTCCGCACGGTCGAAACCGGCGGCCGTGCGCACGACGTAGCCCTCCTGCCGGGCGGTGTCCAGCCTCAGCCTGCGCAGCGCGCGTTCATCGAAGGTGCCGCGCCACAGCACCCGCGGGGAGGGCACACCCAGGCCGTGCAGAAATCGCACGGTCCGGTCCCAGTCGAGACAGCGCTCCCCGTCCCACACCGAGAATCCGTAGAACCAGCTGTCCAGGTCCTCGTACGGGATCGAGTGCCGGGCGTAGAGGTTCTCCCCGCACACCCGCCATCCCGCCGGAATACCGGGGCCGATCCGCCCCTGGAGGCCCTTGACCCAGGCCCGTGAGGGGTGGTGGCCCGAGTCGAGCGAGCGGGCGTGCAGCCCGTCGGCGTACAGGGTGGTGTTCTCCCCGTCGAGCTTCTCGGTGACCACGACCTCCCGGCCGGTCAGCCCCGCGGACCCGACGGCCCGGACGTCGTCCGCCGCGGCCCCCGGCGACCAGGGAAGATGGGGCGTACGAGGATAGTGGGTGCGCATGATCCGCTCCGGCTCGACGACGTGGTGCGCCGTCACTTTAGGTATGCGCGAGCGGGTGGATCCAGCCAATTCAGCGGCAGAGCGCCACGATGGCCGGTGACACCGTGCCCCTGGCCGCCTCGCACAGTGCGGTCATGTCGTACGAACGCCCCGTGGCGGGACGGGACGCGGGCGGCACCGCCGGCTGCGGGCGGGCCTTCCCCCGGGCCGCTGGCTTCGCCGGTTTCACCGTTCTCACGGACCTGGGCGGCTTCGCCCTGCGCGGCGGGCGCACGGGCCGGTGCGGCGCGGACGCCCGCAGGGACGCGGCTCTGTCCGACTCCGACTCCGATTCCGGCTCAGGCGCTGGCGCCGGTTCCGTGCCCGTCACCGCCGGCAGCCGCCCCAACGGCAGGGCGGCAGCGGTGGGTTCACGCGGCAGGCCGCGACTCCCGGCGGCCGGCTGCGGAGTGTCCGGTGAGGTGACGGGCGCGGGACGCACCGTCACGCATCCGGAGGCCATGACGAGCGCGGCAAGGGTCAGGGGCAGGGCCCGGCGCAGCTGCATCCGACCACCCTGCCGTACCGGCGGCGCGCGGACCGCGCCGATCACACGGTCGGGTGACGGTGCTCCCAGGACCCGGAACCCTGCGGAGACCGCTCCTGCACCCCCGTCCCGTGCGCCCGGCGTGCACCGGGCACACACGCTCCGTGGCGCCCGGCCGCCACGCGGGGCGACCGGGGCGGCCGGCACGGGCATCCGGAGCGGAACCGGACGATCGAACATACGATGGGCGGGAACCGGCGCGGGCGGCTCACCGCCCAGCCGGACCGGGACGCCCCTGGGAGACGCATGACACAGGCCGCCGAACCTGCGCGGACCGTCATCCTGACCGTGGACGACGATCCCGGGGTCTCCCGTGCCGTGGCCCGCGACCTGAGGCGTCACTACGGCGCCGGCTACCGGATCGTGCGTGCCGAGTCCGGCGAGTCCGCGCTGGAGGCGCTGCACGAGCTGAAACTGCGCGGCGACCTGGTGGCGGTCATCCTCGCCGACTACCGCATGCCGCGGATGAACGGCATCGAGTTCCTGGAACAGGCCCTGAGCGTGTATCCGGGCGCACGGCGCGTGCTGCTGACCGCCTACGCCGACACCCACGCGGCGATCGACGCGATCAACGTCGTCGACCTCGACCACTACCTGCTCAAGCCCTGGGATCCGCCCGAGGAGAAGCTCTACCCGGTCGTCGACGACCTGCTCACCGCCTGGCGCGCCGGCGACCACCGCCCGGTCCCCGCCACCAAGGTCGTCGGCCACCGCTGGTCGGCCCGATCCTCGCAGGTGCGGGACTTCCTGGCCCGCAACCAGGTGCCGTACCGCTGGTACTCCTGTGACGAGCCGGAGGGACGGCGGCTGCTGGAGGCGGCGGGGGCCGACGGACAGCGGCTGCCCCTGGTCGTCACCCCCGAGTGCACGGTGCTCATCGAGCCCGAGGCGGCCGATCTGGCCGCCCACGTGGGGCTCGCGACGACACCGGCCGCGGACTTCTACGACCTCGTCGTGATCGGCGGCGGCCCGGCCGGCTTGGGCGCGGCGGTGTACGGGGCCTCCGAGGGGCTGCGGACCCTGTTGGTCGAGCGGTCGGCGACCGGCGGCCAGGCCGGGCAGAGCTCCCGCATCGAGAACTACCTCGGCTTCCCCGACGGCGTGTCCGGGGCCCAGCTCACCGAACGCGCCCGCCGCCAGGCCGGCAGGTTCGGCGCCGAGATCCTCACCGCCCGGGAGGTCACGGGACTTGAGGCCAACGGTCCCGCGCGCGTCGTCCGCTTCTCCGACGGCTCGTCCGTCGCCGCGCACAGCGTGATCCTCGCGACCGGCGTCTCCTACCGGCAGCTGCCGGCACCGGGCTGCGACGAACTCACCGGCCGCGGCGTGTACTACGGCTCGTCGCTGACCGAGGCCGCCTCCTGCCAAGGACACGACGTGTACATCGTGGGCGGCGCCAACTCGGCCGGCCAGGCGGCGATGTACCTGTCCCGGGGCGCGCAGTCGGTGACACTGCTGGTGCGCGGGGAGTCGCTGACGGCGTCGATGTCGTACTACCTGATCCAGCAGATCGAGGGGGCGCCTAACATCTCGGTGCGCACCCGGACCGTCGTCGGGGCCGCGCACGGCGAGGACCACCTGGAGCGGCTGGCGCTGTACGACACCGCCACCGGTGCGACGGAACTCGTCGACGCCCAGTGGATGTTCGTCTTCATCGGCGCGGCCCCGCTGACCGACTGGCTGGACGGCACGGTGCTGCGCGATGACCGCGGGTTCATCCTGGCCGGCCCCGACCTCACCCCTGACGGTCGGCCGCCCGCGGAGTGGCCGCTGGACCGGCCGCCCTACCACCTGGAGACCAACATTCCCGGCGTGTTCGTCGCCGGCGACGCGCGGGCCCGGTCCGCGAAACGCGTCGCTTCCGCGGTCGGAGAGGGAGCCATGGCCGTGATGCTCGCCCACCGCTACCTGGAGCAGTCATGAGCGGGCCGGACACGCACTGCGACCCGCGGGAGATCGCCTCGCTGTTCCTGTTCGAGAAGCTGACCCCGCAGCAGCTCGGGCAGTTGTGCTCCGAGGGCCGGGTGGAGCGTTTCGCCGCCGGCCCCGTGTACACCGAGGGCGACCCCGCGACCTGCTTCTACGTGATGATCGAGGGCACCGTCGTCCTCTCCCGCCGGGTGGGTGCCGACGACGTCGAGGTGAGCCGGACCTCGCAGCGCGGCGTGTATGCCGGAGCCATGCAGGCCTACCTGGGCGAACGGGTGCCCCAGACGTACACCAACTCGATGCGGGTCACCGAGCCGACCCGGTTCTTCGTACTGCCCGCGCAGGCGTTCTCGGACTTCATGCGGGAGTGGTTCCCGATGGCCGCGCACCTGCTGGAGGGGCTCTTCTTCGGCGCGAGAAACACCCAGCGGGCCATCGGGCAGCGGGAGCGGCTGCTGGCTCTCGGATCGTTGTCCGCCGGTCTCACCCACGAGCTCAACAACCCGGCCGCGGCAGCCGTGCGGGCCACCGCGACCCTGCGCGAACGCGTCGGCAAGATGCGCCACAAGCTCGCCGTCATCGCACAGGGCCACTACTCCCGCGAGGCGATCGCCGATCTCATCGACGTCCAGGAACGCACGGTGGAACGCGTCGCGAAGGCGGTCGCGCTCAGCCCGCTGGAGGCCTCCGACCGGGAGGACGAGCTCGCCGACTGGCTCGACGGCCACGGCATCGCGGAGGGCTGGCGGATCGCACCGACCTTCGTCCAGGCCGGACTGGACGCGGCCTGGCTCGACCAGGTCGCGGCGGCCGTGGACGAGGACATCCTGCCGGGAGCCATCGGCTGGCTCAACTACTCGGTCGAGACCGAGTTGCTGATGGACGAGATCGACGACTCCACCGCCCGCATCTCCCACCTCGTCGACGCCGCCAAACAGTACGCGCAGCTCGACCGGGCCCCCACCCGGGTGGTCGACGTCCACGAACTCCTCGACAGCACCCTGCTGATGCTGTCCGGCAAGATCGGCCCCCGGGTGCGGGTGGTCAAGGACTACGACCGCTCCCTGCCGGAGGTGCCCGCCTACCCGGCCGAGCTCAACCAGGTGTGGACCAACCTCATCGACAACGCCGTCTTCGCCATCGCCGGCACCGGCCGGGACGGCACCCTGACGGTCCGCACGGCACGCGAGGGGGACCGGCTGCTGGTGGAGTTCCGGGACACCGGCACCGGTGTCCCGGCCGACATCCGCGGCCGCATCTTCGACCCCTTCTTCACCACCAAGCCGGTCGGCGAGGGCACCGGTCTCGGCCTGGACATCTCCTGGCGCATCGTGGTCAACAAGCACCACGGCAGCCTCCAGGTCGAGTCCGTGCCCGGCGACACCCGCTTCCAGGTGCTGCTGCCGCTGACCGCACCGGACCCGGACCCGGACAACGCGCCCGGAACCGAGACAGCCCAGGAGCCCGCATGACCGCAATCAAGGGGATCGACCCGACTGTCCCGCCGACCGGCGCCGGCTGCACCGACTGCGACGCGGTGGGCGGCTGGTGGTTCCACCTGCGTCGCTGCGCCCAGTGCGGGCACGTCGGCTGCTGCGACTCCTCGCCCGCCCGGCACGCCACCGCCCACTGGAAGTCCACCGGACACCCGCTGGTGCAGAGCTTCGAGCCGGGCGAGGAGTGGTTCTGGGACTACGACGGCGACGAGATGTACGCGTCCGGGCCCGCGCTGGCCCCGCCGGGTGAACGCCCCGCGGACCAGCCGGCCCCAGGCCCGGCCGGCCGGGTGCCGCCGGACTGGACGCGGCGACTGCACCGCTGACCCGCCCGGCGCCGACCGCTACGGGCGGCCGTGGCGGCGCAGGGCGGCGGGCGTGGTGCCGTACCAGCGCTGGACGGCCCGGCGCAGGGCCCGGGCGTCGGCGTAGCCGCTGCGGGCGGCGATCGCGTCGATACCCAGGTCGGTGGTGTGGAGCAGCTGTGAGACGTGCTCCCGGCGTACGGCCTCGGCCTCGGCGCTCCACGTGGTGCCGTGTTCGTCGAGGCGGCGCTGAAGGGTGCGCGGGCTGACGGCCATACGCCGCGCGACGGTGGACAGGGTCGGAGTGCCCTCGGCCTGGACGGAGGTGAGCGCGCTGCGGAAGAGGTCCAGCCAGTCGCGCAGCGGGACGGCGGTGGCGAGGGTGTGGTCGGCGTGCCGGCGGAGTACGGCGGACAGCCCGGGTTGGGCGTGCGGTGCCGGGGCGGTCAGGTCGCCGGTGCGCAGGGTGATTGAGCTGATCGGCGCCCCGAACTCGATGCTGCGGGTGCCGTAGAGCTCGATGAGCGGCTCGTGCCGGCGGGGCGGCTCGGCGGCCAGGGACACGCGGAGGGGAACCAGGCGCCGCTGCGCGGCCGCGCTCAGCCGGCGCAGGTACAGGCCGAGGGCGCAGGCGCGGACGGCGCAGGCCGCCTCGTGGGCCAGATCGGCCCGGTTGAGGTGGTTGAGGGTGACCCTGCCGGCGTCCTCGGTGATCGCGAGCGTGTCCGTGCCGGTGTCGACGACGGCGGCGAGGTAGCGCGCGGCGTCCCGGATGCCTTCGAGCGGAGTGGGCGCGGAGGTGATCAGGTAGTCCCACACCCCGAGCGTCCCGATGTCCGCCTGCTGGGCCAGCAGCAGGGCCACTTCGGGCCAGGGGGCGTGGACGGTCGCCAGTTCCGCGATGCGGATGCTCGTGACGGCCGGGGGCCGGTACCGGTCGTCGTGGAGGTGCTCGGGCGCCATGCCCAAAAGGTGGGCGTACCCGGTGGGGGGTATCCCGAGCGTCCGCGCAGCACTGACGTTCAGGCGGGCGAGAGCGGAGGACGTTGTCCCCTGGTGAGCATGCGAGACCACAGGGGGTGAGCATAGACCAGCCCGAAATGCCAGCTCATCGCCGCGTTTTGGGTCCCGATGTCCGTCATTCGGCGCGCCGGGTCCCCCCGTGGCGCGTTCGGTCCCCTTGCTGACGTCCGCTGCCATGGGCCGGGTATCCCTCCACGCCCTAGCTTTGTGATCGTTCTCGCGGCGCCCGGCACCCGGAGGCGCACGGAGATCCCGTCCGGTTGGAGTCCCCCCACGGGGGTGGGGGGCTCGGACCCACGGATACGAGGGAGCCGACGTGCCGGCCCCGGCCCGGATCGATCCGGTCACCGGCCACCTCTGGTACGGACCCGAACAGCTCGACGCGTCCCGGTCTAGGCGCGGCCGCCCACCCGCGTGGCCAGCCGCAGGGCGTGTTCCACCGGGCCGCGGCGCAGCGGGCTGTCGGCCCAGATCCGCTGCCAGGCCCACGACAGGACGAGCGCCGCCCCGCTGAAGGCGATCCACGCCGACCAGGATGCGGCACCGTGGGCCGGGCCGGCCAGCACCAGCGCGTGGGCGACGTACGCGCTCAGCGCCATCGCCCCCAGTACCGCCAGCGGCCGCAGCAGCCGGGCGCCGACCGCGTGCCGCGCGGCCAGGGCGCACAGGCCGATGAGGGCGCAGCCGACCCCCGCGTTGCCGAGGGTTTCCAACGGGGTCTGGCTGTAGGGGTCGGCCAGCAGCAGCCAGTGCCAGGACGTGCTCGGCACGGCGCCGAACTGGCCGCCCAGCACCTCCCGCACCGGGTCCGCGGCGGCCGACGCCTCCGGATGATGGACGGCGATCGCCTCCAGCAGCCGCTGCCGAGTGCCGAACACACGGGTGGCCAGCCAGGCCGACCCGTACCCGGCGACCGCGGCCGCCGTCCCCCACAGCGCCATCCGCCGGGCCATCACGCGCCGGCGCACGTCGCACAGCCGGGCGAGGGCCATTCCGGCCAGGACGTACGGGAAGTACGTGGCCAGGGGGTACGCCCCGGTCAGCAGCAGCTCGCACACGGCCGTGCCCAGTCCGGGCCAGCTGGTCAGATCCGCGGCCTCGGGGACCAGGCCGCGCCCGGAGGACCCGTACCCGAAGAGCGGGCCCAGCGCGAACGACAGCAGCGGCCCCGCCACGACCGACGCGCCCGCCACCGCGGTCAGCACCGGGGTGGAGAGCCGGGTGAACGGCTCGGCCGCCAGGAAGTACACGGCGAAGAAGGCGAGGATGACCAGGATCCCCGGCCACAAGGAGGCCAGGAGCAGGCCGAGCAGGGCCAGGACGGCGCAGCGGATCAGCAGGGGCCGCCACCGCGACGCCCAGCCCTCGGGGCGCCGCGCCGGGTCCGTGCCGCGCTGCGCGAGGACCAGGGAGAAGCCCGCGAGGAGGGTGAAGAGCGCAGGCGCCCGCCCGTCGGCCGCGACGAGGAGGTAGCCGGCGCCCTCGGGCCTCGGGCCGGGACCCACATGCACGGCGAACATGCCGAGGACGGCGATGCCGCGCACCGCGTCCACGCCGGCCAGCCGGCCGGAGCCGCCGTCCGGCCCGCGCCCCTCCGCCCCGTTCCCGGCACTGGCTCCGATGCCTGTCCCGGGCCCGGTCCCTGCCGCTGTCCCCGCCACTGCCGTTCCCGCTCCGCCCCGAAGTTGGTCGGACCGGCGGTGTTCATGCCGCCAGTCCGCTCCGGCACCGTACCAACGACGGCGTAACCCGTTCATAAGGACGTACGGGGCGGCGCCGCGGTCGCCCGGCTACGGCCCGGCGCCCGGCGTAACCCGCGGGCCGTGCCCGCTGTTGCACAGGCGACGGGTCCAACCAGGTGAACGGAGTCCCGATGCCGCAGCTGACCGACCACAGCGCGACCGACGAGCGTGAGTGCGCCGCGGGGACCTGGATGACCCCGGAGGACTACGGCGCCTCGCGCGCCGCGCTCTGGACCGCGGCCGTCGTCCTGGTGACCGACACCGACGGCCGGATCCTCGTACAGAGCGTGGACTACCGCTCCGACCGGCTGCTCCCCGGCGGGGCGGTCGACGCGGGTGAGGCGCCGTCCGCCGCGGCCGCCCGGGAGCTGCGCGAGGAGCTCGGCGTCGACGGCCGCTACCCGCGCGGCCTGGCCGTCGACTGGATCCCCGCCGACACCCCCGGCTTCCCGCCGGAGATGCGCTTCCCCGGCGAGGTCCTGCACGTCTACGACGGCGGGACCTGGACACCGGAGCGGATCGAAGCCGTCCGCCTCCCGGCGCAGGAGATCACCGGCATCCACTTCGCCGAGCCCGCCGACCTGCCGGCCCTGATGGACCCCGGCGACGCCCGCCGCGCCCTGTCCGCCCTGCGCGCCCGCATCAACGGATGCGGCGCCGCGCTGCTGGAGGACGGCCGCCCCACCGCGCCGACCGCCCTCGACCGGCTCGGTGTGCTCAGCACCCGGCGGATCCCGCAGCACGGTGGCTGGCACCGCGGGCCGGTCCCCGCCGAACTGCCGGTACGGGACCTCTCCGCCTGGCTGTTCGCCCCCGACGGCAGGGTGCTGCTCCTGATCGCCCGGGGCACCGGCACGGCCCACCTCCCGCCCCCGAACACCCCGGCCGCCACGGGCTCGGCCCCGCTCGGCTACCGGTACGGAGAGGAGGGCGCCCATGCCCGCGTTGCGGCCCGCCTCACCGGCCTCCCGCCGGCCGCGGACCCGGCGTACGCCCGGCTGCTCGCCACTCCCGAACAGGTCCGCGAGCTCAGCGACTGGGGCCCGGCCGGTACGGACGAGCTCACCGCGGTCCACGAGGCCCGGGCCCGGCTGGGCCTCCCCGCCCCCGCCCGCACCCCGCTGGTGGAGGTCCCCGAGGTGGGCGTGCGCTGGTGACCCGGGGCGGGGCCGCCCGCCGTCGCCGTGACCGGGAAATCCGCCGTCCGCGGACCACGGTCCCGCAGCATGGGGCCATGAGCGACGACAGCGCGATCACCTACACCCTCTACGTCCAGGCCGATCCGTCCAGGGTCTGGCAGGCCCTCACCGACCCGGCCCTCACCCGCCGGTACTGGGGCCTGAGCTTCGAGACCGACTGGGCGGTGGGGTCGGCGATGGACTGGGTCGAGCGGGGGGCCCGCACCAGCGACCCCGGACAACTGGTCCTCGGCTGCGTCCCGGACCGCTTGCTGTCCTACACCTGGCACACCTTCAGTCCGCAGTGGGCGGCCGCCGTCGGGATCGGCGAGGAGCTGCGGTCGGAGCTGGCGAAGGAGCCCCGTACGAAGGTGACGTACGAGATCGAGCCGGTCGGCGACACCCTCGCCCGGCTGACGATCCGCCACGAGGGATTCGAGCCGGGCGGCACCCTGATGGGCATGTGCCGCCAGGCCTGGCCGATGCTCGCGTCGAGCCTCAAGACCCTGCTGGAGACCGGGGCGGCGCTCCCCGGCCCCGGCCCCGGCCCGGGGCAGGGGCAGGTCTGAGGCGCACCGCTCCTCCGCCCCTCCCGAACGCTGCTCGACGCCTCGGCCGAAAGGCTCCGCCCGCCGCCGCCGGCGGCACGGTCCCGGTGCCGCGCTGGTCGGTGCCCCGCGTACCACCACCGCTCCGCCGCCCGGCGGCCCGCCGCGGGAACGCCGGGGAGCCGGCGCACAGGGCGGGATCCCGTCAACCGGTGCTCCGAGAGCGCCGGAAGGCACCCTGGCCACCGGCCGAGCGCGGTGATCGTGTGGAATGGATGCCATGCGGACAGGCAAGGAACAGCGGCGAGCCGACACCGGCACGCCGGCGGGCGTGCCCGCCATACCGGCGGGCACGGGCCCGGCCGGGACCGACACGGGTGCCGGCCCGACGGCGCGCGCCGGCCAGGGAGCCTCCCGATGAGCCTGCCCGGCCCCGACACGCCTCCCGAGCACTGGCGCTACGCCCGCCACCTGGAGTCCCTGGCCGCGGTGCCGTGCGGCGATGCCCAGGCCGAGGCCGAGGTGGTGACCGCGGTACTGGGCGACCCCGACCGGGTGATGGCCGAGAGCGCGGTGGTCACCCACCTCGACCGCCGGGCCGCGGCCCTGCTCGCCGACGATAGGTACACCGTCTGGGCGCGGGCCATGTCCGGGGTTCTCGCCGGCCGGGTCTTCCCCGAGCGCAGGCTGCGGGAGTGGAGCCTGCTCACGGCGGTCACCCGTGGCGAGCCCTGGTCCGCGGCCGATCTGACCGGCGCCTCCGACTGGTGCCAGCGCACCGCGGTTCGGCTGCTCACCTGTCACGAGGCGTTGGAGCTGCTGGCCGCCGGGGCCCGCACCCGGCGGGTCCGCAATGCTGCCGCCGAGCGTCTTCGCCGGCGCACCGTCCCCTCGTCGCGGTGACCGTCGTGGCCCGGCGGCCCGGGCCCTGACGCCGAAGCCCTGACCGACCCGAGGCGTCCGGCACCACCCTGCGCCGGGCGCCGTCCGCTGCGGAACGCATCCGACCGCGCTGACCGAGCTGACCGCGCTGACCGGGCGCGTGCCCTCAGATGCCGCGGCGCACCCGGGCGGCACGGCGCGCCTCGGCCTGCTGACGGGCCTCCAACGTCTTGCGGGATTCCTTGCCCTTGCCGGGCCGACCCGGCCGCGTGCCGATGCCGCGGAATCCGAGCTCCGTACCCGACGGCCGGCCCTTGGCATCGGTCGGCGCCGAGCCGGCCAGCGGCACTCCGGACGGGGCCTTCGCGCCGGTGATCCGGCTGAGCGCGGCCTCACCGGAGCGCACCTGCGTGATCGTCGGCCGGATCCGGGCGTCGGACAGCAGCCGCACCATGTCCCGGCGCTGGTTGGGGGTGACGAGGGTGACGACCCGGCCGGACTCCCCGGCCCTGGCGGTCCGGCCGCCGCGGTGCAGGTAGTCCTTGTGGTCGGCGGGCGGATCGACGTTGACGACGAGGTCGAGGTCGTCGATGTGGATCCCGCGCGCTGCGACGTTCGTCGCGACCAGTACGGTGACCGCTCCGGACTTGAACTGGGCCAGGGTGCGGGTGCGCTGCGGCTGCGACTTGCCGCTGTGCAGGCCCTCCGCCCGTACGCCCATCGCCCGCAGGTGCTTCACGAACTGGTCGACGCCGTGCTTGGTGTCGAGGAACATCAGCACCCGGTTGTCGCGGGCCGCGATCTCCGTCGCCGCCGAGATCTTGTCGGCGGCGTGGATGTGCAGGACGTGGTGGTCCATCGTCGTCACCGCGCCCGCCTGCGGGTCGACGGACGACGAGACCGGGTCCTTGAGGTAGCGGCGCACCAGCTGGTCGACATTGCGGTCCAGGGTCGCGGAGAAGAGCATCCGCTGGCCCGCGTGGTGCACCTGGTCCAGGATTTCCGTGACCTGCGGCATGAAGCCCATGTCGCACATCTGGTCGGCCTCGTCGAGCACGGTGATCCGCACCCGCTCCAGGTGCACGTCGCGCCGCCCGACCAGGTCGCTGAGCCGTCCGGGGGTGGCCACGACGACCTCCGCTCCGGCTCGCAGGGCGCTCACCTGCCGGCCGATCGACAGTCCGCCGACCACCGTGGCCATCCGCAGCCGCAGGGCCGCCGCGTAGGGCTGGAGTGCCTCGGTCACCTGCTGGGCCAGCTCGCGCGTCGGTACGAGGACCAGCGCCAGCGGGCGCTTGGGATCGGCCTGCCGTCCCGCCGTGCGCGCCAGTAGGGCCAGGCCGAATGCCAGGGTCTTGCCGGAGCCGGTCCGCCCGCGCCCGAGGACGTCGCGCCCGGCGAGGGCGTTCGGGAGGGTCGCTGCCTGGATCGGGAACGGCTGGGTGACCGACAGGGAGGTCATGGTCTCCACCAGCTCCACGGGCAGGTCGAGCTCGGAGAACGACTCCACCGGCGGCAGCGCCGGCGACTTCGGCTCGGGCATCGCGAACTCGCCCTGTGGCCCGATGTTCCGGGGGGCCTTGGTACCGGTTCGGGAACCGGCCTTGGCGCCACCCTTCACACCGAAGCGGCCATGAGCTGACGGGTTCCTCATGCAGGACCTTTCGAGGCGGGGGAGAAGAAGGAAAGGAGGTGGTCAACCGCCCATGGTACCAGCGGGGGGCCGGGCCGCTGGGGCGTCCGGCCGCCCCTCCGAGCCGCCCCGGCCGCGCGGGCGGGGCAGCTCGGGACCGGAGGGCCGTGACATCGCGGCCCGCGCGGGGTGCACCGGCGGTCCTGGCTGCCGGGGGTGGGGCGCCCGATCCCGTGCCGGGCGGGCCGACTCCCCCGTATCGCGGACAAGGCGACCACACGTGCGAACGTGCGACGCGCCCCGGTTGGCCGCGTCCGGCGTGTGCCGCGGGGGGCGGTTGGGCAGGATTGAGGCGGCCGCGTGTGCGGCCCGCAGTGGACCGTTGTGAAGGATCAGCAAGATGGCAACAGGTGTCGTGAAGTGGTTCAACTCGGAGAAGGGGTTCGGCTTCATCCAGCAGGACGACGGCGGTCCTGACGTGTTCGTGCACTTCTCGGCGATCCAGACCCAGGGGTTCAAGTCGCTGGACGAGAACGCGCAGGTCGAATACACCGTCACGCAGGGTCCGAAGGGCCCCCAGGCGGAGAACGTGGTCCCCCTCTAGCCACCGCCACGAGCTGTGCCGTGAACGAGGCCCCGCCGGTCCGCCGGCGGGGCCTTCCGCGTCCTGGGCCCTATGATCCGGCCGGTACCGCCCGGTGCAGGGCCAGGAGCAGCAGCCACAGGTGATCCGCCAGGGCGGCCGGATCCGCCGGGATCTCCTCGTGCAGCCAGTCCGCGAGGATCCCGGTGAAGGCCGCGGCGACCGCGGAGGCGACGAGCTCGGGCTGGGGTGCACCCACCGCGACGCGCTCGTCGCGGGCGCGAGCGCGCAGCTCCCGGTGCAGGCGGTCGCCGAGGGGGCCGCCGCCGCCCGGAAGGAGCAGCGTGCGGTAGAGCTGCGCCCGGCCGGCCGCTCCCGTCAGGAAATCGGCCAGCGCGGCCGGGGGCCGTGCCGGGGGGAGCGCGCCGGGGCCGGTCTGCCAGGCGTGTAGGGCGTCGACGGCCGCGTGGACGACGTCCGCGCACGCGTCGACGGCGAGCGCGGTGAGGTCCTCGTAGTGCAGGTAGAAGGTGGCCCGCCCGACGCCGGCCCCGCGGACCACCGCCGAGACGCTGACCTCCGACAGGGGCCGCCCGGCGCATGCGGCCAGCAGGCTGTCCCGCAGCCGGCCCTTCGTCCGGGCCGTCCGCGGATCCTCCGGACTCACGCGGCCAGCAGTGCGGCGCCGAGCGCGAGGGCGCCCGGTAGGGCCTGGACGAAGAGGATCCTGCGGTGGGCGGTCGCCGCCCCGAACACGCCGGCCACGATCACGCAGACGAGGAAGAACACCTGTGTGGCCAGCGAGTCGGTGACCAGCCCCCAGACCAGGCCGGCGGCGAGGAAGCCGTTGTAGAGGCCCTGGTTGGCGGCGAGCGGCGCGGTCAGTTGGGCGGTGTCCGCGTCGAAGCCGTGCAGTGACCGCCCCGGTGGACGCTGCCACAGGAACATCTCCAGGACCAGGAAGTACGCGTGCAGCGCGGCCACGAGGCCGATCAGGATCCAAGCGACCGTCTGCATGGCCGCCTCCAGTTCTGGGGGAGGATGGGGGTGGGCAACTTCCTGGACAACTGTACAGGAAGTCGTGGTGCTGTCAGGGGGAAACGCGACCGGGTGGGGTCCCCCGCCCGGCACGCCCCCTTCCGTGAGCCGTCCGGCCTCGGAGAGCCGGTTCGTACGGTCCGCCCGGATCCGGCACCCCACGCCGCGACCCGGCGGGCGTCCGTCGGCGTGTGCGCCACCCGGGTGGAGCACACGCCGGTCCCGGAACGGAGGAGCCGTCGCCCTCTGCTCCCGGAGCGTGTTGCGAAAGTCCCGCCCGCCCCGGGGCGCCCGGCACGCCCGCCCCAGCCGTGCCCTGCGGTGCACCGTCCCCGCCGAGAGCGGAGCGCGGCCGGCGGTCAGAGGTGGGCGTCGAGGAAGGCCCGGAACTCCTCCAGGTCCATCGGGCCCGGCCGGCTCGCCACCACCTCGCCGTTCGCGATGAGCACGGCCGTCGGCGCTCCCGTCACGCCGTAGCGCTTGGTCGGCCCCGGGCAGCGGGTGATGTCGGTGCGCACGGCGGTGAACCGCGTCCCGTACTCCCGAACCAGCCGGGCGACGACCGTGTCCATCGCACGGCAGGCCTCCACCGCCTTCGGCCAGGTGCCGCAGAAATAGGCGAGGACGGGCCCCGTCGTCATCGACAGGACGAAGTCGAACTCCTCGTCCTCCTGTGGCCGGTGCACCCCGTGTGCCATGCGTGTCGCTCCTCGCTCGTGCGCCCCTCCGCCGGGAGCGCGGCCCCCATCATCGCCGCCGGTCGGGCGGACGGCCGCCGGGCCGTTGTCAGTGCCTCCTGTGAAGCTGATCGACATGGACGACAGGATGCTCCGGCGCCGGGTCTACGGCGCCGACCACGAGGACCCCGACCCCGGCCCGCGCCCCGGCCGCGCCTACGGCGAGCTGGTCGGCGGGCCGCTCGACGGCCTCCTCCTGGACATCACGGGCTGGAGCGCGCCCCAGCTGGACGAAGAAGCCTGCCTCCCCACCGAGATAGGGCGGTACGGGGCGGGCGGGCGCGCCCACTACCGCCGCCGCGCAGGAGATCCGGGCCACTGGGACTGGACCGGCGACAGCCGCTGACCCGCCACCGGTCTGCGGCCGCCCCCGCCGCCCCGGACGCCGGGTGGCGGCCTCCCGGTGGCCGTCGCGGAAAATTCCTCGAAGGATCTTCCGAGAGCTGTCGATCCGGGCGCCTCCCGTTCGACGTAAGGGTGAAAGGCGGGGAAGGGCCCCGCCGACCGCGACCGAGGAGCCACCATGCCGCGCTTCCTGACGATGATCCGCATCGACGAGAAGGACCTTCCCCCGGGCGAGTTCCCGCCCGAGTTCGAGCAGCGCATGGGCGCCCTGCTGGAGGAGATCACCAAGGCCGGGGTCCTGCTCGACACCGCCGGACTGCTGCCCACATCCGAGGGCACCCGCCTCAGCTGGTCCGGCGGGAAGATCAGCTACACGGACGGCCCGTTCACCGAGACCAAGGAGGTCGTCGGCGGCTACTCCCTCAGCCAGTGCAAGGACAAGGCCGAGGCGATCGAGTGGACCCGGCGCTTCCTGGAGATCCACCCGGCGGACTGGAACGTCAGTGCCGAGGTCCGGGAGATCCAGGAGATGTGATCCGGGAGGGGCGATCGCGCCCGCTCGTGCCGCATTTGCCCTGCCTCGTCACGGCTGCTCTGATGGGTGGCCGTGACGGCAGTGGATGCGGCCCGGGCGGTCGAAACGGTGTTCAGGATCGAGTCGGCGCGGATCATCGCCGGTGTCACGCGCATCGTGCGGGACGTCGGCATCGCCGAGGAGATCGCACAGGACGCCCTCGTCACCGCACTGGAGCAATGGCCGGAGTCGGGTGTCCCGGAGCGTCCGGGCGCCTGGCTCATGGCGACCGCCAAGCGCCGTGCGATCGACCTGGTCCGCCGCAAGGAGACCTACGCGCGCAAACTCGCCGAGGTCGGCCGCACCCTGCAGGACGAGCCGCCGCCCGCCGAACCGGCCGAACCCGGCGACATCGACGACGACCTGCTGCGCCTGATCTTCACCGCCTGCCACCCCGTCCTCGCCACCGAGGCCCGCATCGCCCTCACCCTCCGCCTGGTCGGCGGACTGACGACCCAGGAGATCGCCCGCGCCTTCCTCGCCGCGGAGAGCACCGTCGCCCAGCGCATCGTGCGCGCCAAACGGACCCTGGCCAAGGCCGCCGTACCCTTCGAAGTCCCCTATGGCGCCGACCGCCAGGCACGACTCTCCTCGGTCCTGGAGGTCATCTACCTGGTTTTCAACGAGGGCTATGCGGCCACCTCCGGCGACGACCTCGTGCGGCCCGCCCTCTGCGAGGACGCCCTGCGCCTGGCCCGCGTCCTGACAGCCCTCATGCCCCAGGAGGGCGAGGCGCACGGCCTCGCCGCGCTGCTGGAGTTCCAGGCGTCCCGCATCTCCACCCGCACCGGCCCCGACGGCGAACCGGTGCTGCTCGCCGACCAGAACCGGGCCCGGTGGAACCGCCTGCTCATCGCCAGGGGCGCCCGGGCGATGGGCCGCGCCGGCAGCGGCCCGTACTCCCTCCAGGCCGCGATCGCCGGCTGCCACGCGGCGGCCGTCCGCTACGAGGACACCGACTGGGCCAGGATCGCCGTCCTCTACGGACGCCTGGTCCAGTTGACCCCGTCACCGGTCGTGGAACTCAACCGGGCCGTGGCGGTCTCGATGGCCGACGGACCGGCGGTCGCCCTGCCACTCGTCGACGCCCTGACCCGAGAACCGGCCCTGAACTCCTACCACTTGCTGCCGAGCGTCCGGGGCGACCTGCTGGAGCGCCTCGGACGGCCGGGGGAGGCGCGGGCCGAGTTCGAACGCGCGGCCTCGCTGACCCGCAACGAGCGGGAACGCGCCCTGCTCCTGCGGCGCGCCGCCCGCCTCTGATCCGCGTCCCGGGCGGGCCGGGCTCAGCCGCGGCGCGCGAAGGCGGCCACGTCCAGCGGGGTCTTCCGTACCGGCCGGCGCTGCGCGGTCAGGGCGACGGGCCGGCGGAAACCACCGGTGCGGGCGACCTCCTGGACCGTCAGGCGCAGCGCCTCCTGGAAGTCGCGCATGGTCCGCCGGGCCGCCGGGGTGTCGACGTAGATGGAGTTCATGTGCAGCCCGTCCGTGTCGCGCTGGAACCACGAGCACGCGCCGTTGGCCCGCGCCGACCACACATGGGTGGTCGGCCGCCAGTCGTCGTGCCGCTCGGCGCCAGGGCACTTGCGCATGTCGATGTACGAGAAGAAGTTCACCGGGTACGGCCAGGAGCGGGCGGCGAACTCCTCGGGCGCCAGCAGCTCCCACGCCCGCACGAACGGAACGTCGAGATGGGTCATCATCTCGCCGAAACCGGCCCGGACGGAGGCCATCACTTGGGTGAAGTCCCGGCCGGGCGAGGCATCGAACTCGATGGGAAGCGTGTTGACGAACCAGCCCACCGAGTTCGTCCAGGTGCTCCGGCCGCGCTCGCTGACCGGCATGAAGCCCCGGTAGACGCCCGGCCCGCCGGCTTCGCGCAGACACACGGCCACCGAGCCGAGAACGCCCATGAACGGCTTGCCGCCGACGGCCAGGCAGGTCTTCTCGAAGACCTCCGCCTCACCGGCGTCCAGCAGCATCGACGCCTCGTTGACGATGGGGTACATCCGGCCCCGCTCCACGCCGAGGTCGAGGGGAAAGCGCGGGAAGAACTCGCCTTCGGGCCCCATGAAGGACTTCCAGTAGTCCAGACGGCCGTCGCGGGCGTCGATGGACAGGTAGCGGCGGCGCTGCTCCTCGGCGAAGTCGAGATAGCTGGGCGCGGGCGGCAGTGCGACGGCCTCGCCCCGGCACAGACCCTCGTAGGCGGTGAGCACCTCGCGGGCGACGATGGGCATCGACATGCCGTCGCAGACGATGTGGTCGAAGGCCAGGTAGACGGTCGCCGAGTCCTCGCGGACCACCGCACCCATGATGAACAGAGGCCAGGACAGGGTGTCGATGCTCCGCTTGAACCGTTCCACGAGGAAGCCGCTCAGAGCCCCGGCGTCCTCGAAGGTGCCCACCGTGGTGGCGTCCAGGCTGAGCGTATCGGGGGCGTAGGGCTCGCAGGCCACCTCGCCGGCCAGCCGCCGGAACGCACAGCGCAGGACCTCGTGCCGCTGGACGAAGGAGAGCAGCGCCCGGGCCAGGGCCCGTTCGTCCAGCGGCCCGGTCACCTCGAAGGTGACCGCGACCCAGGACGCGACGGGGTCGTCGGCGGCCCGGCTCTCCTCGGCGACGGTGAAGTGCTTGTCCTGGTTGAAGGACGCCTTCCGGCTCGCCGGATCACCCGGACCGTCAGCCTCCGCCACGGTGGACCTGAGCTGCCACTCGACCACCCTGCCGGGTGCCACGTGGTGCGTCTCCAGAGGAAATTGCCGCATACCGTCATCCCTTCGCCCCCGAGTCAACCCCCAGGCCCCTAACGACCCCCGGCCCGGGGAGGTGACGGAATCACCCGTGCGGGGCGGGCGGCCGGGTGGCGGAGGCGGTCCGCCGGCGCAGTGCGGCCTCGAAGAGCGTTCTGCCCTCGATCCCCCCGCCCGACGGTCCGTCGGGACGCCGCCCGCGGCCCCGAACCTCCTCTATCAGGGGCCGGACGGCGAGCGCGCCCCGGCGCACAGCCGGGCCGGACACCTGCGAAGGGGCCGTCACGGCACCCGTCGCGCCATCACGGCCGGCGGCAGCGCGGGGTTGGCGGCCGCGGCCTCCACCACCGCCGGGTCCGGATCGTCGAGCAGTCCGACCACGACCGCTGCCGGGAGCGCCGGATGGGCGGCGGCGCGGACCCGCCACTTCCTGTCGGCCAGGCAGGGCAGCAGCGCGTCGGCCGTCGCGTTGGGGTGCGAGGCGATCTCCCGCAACGCCCCTCGTACCGGCGGATCGTGGCGGGCCAGCTCCGCCAGCAGGTCCCCGGGCGCATCCGGGTTGGCCGCGACCCGCGCGATGACCTGTGCGCCGTGCAGCGACACCATGGCCCGCAGCCGCTCCGGTGACAGCCCCGGATGTGGGGCCACGGCCTTGGCCACCGAGGCGTCCGGATCGGCGGCGAGCCGGTCGCGCAACTCCGGCGGCAGATCGTGCCGGTGCGCCACGAGCATCCGTACGCGCCCCTGTGTCGAACCGGCCGCCTCCGCGAGCTCCTCCGGGGTCGCGGCACAGATCCGTGGCAGCGGATGCGGACCCAGGCGGGTGGTGCCGGTCAGCTGGGCCAGCACGTCGAGCGGAACCCCGGGGTGTCGCGCCACTGATTGCCGTACGTCGTCGTAGGCGTCGGTGGCCAGCATCCGGCTCGCCTCCGCACCGGTACCCGGGTTCCGTACGACCGCGGCCCGTACCCGGGGCACGGGGACACCGGCGAGGTGGGCGTATGCCTCCGCCGAGAGGCCGGGATGCTCGGCGACGGCCCACCGCAGCAGCACCGAGGAATGCTCGGCGAAGGTCGCCACGGCCTCCGGGGGAGCAGCCGGATTGGACAGGACCCGTTGCCAGGTGCCATGGACGGTCGAGCCGTGCGTCCCGTCACATGTGGCGTCGGCCGGCAGCTCGCAGGCGGCGTCGGGGCAGTGGGGATCGTGCGTGAAGGGGATCTCCCTGCTGTCGCACACCGAGCAGGAGCGGGCGGGCGGCAGACCGTCTCCGGTGAGCAGCGCTGCCAGCGCGGCGGGTGACACGGCCTCGTTGGCGGCCACCGCCCGCCGGACCTCGGCGTGCGGGTGCCGCGCCAGGCGGTCCGCGACCGGTGTGGACCTCGTCCACAGGGCGAGTTCGGCGGCCACTTCCGGGTCCGGGTCGCAGGCCAGTGCGTTTTCGACGTCCGCGGGCAGCCCGGGGCAGGCGGCGAGCCGCCCCCGCAGGGAGGGGTCGGGATCCACGGCGAACCGACGGGCCCACGCGGGGAGCCCGCAGCCCTCGTCGAGGAGGGCGAGGGCCGCGAGCGGCCAGACGGCCGGGTCGACGTCGGCGGCCTTCAGATGTCCCGCACGTGCCAGCAGCGCGGCTGTGTCCTCGTCGAGTGCGGCCAGGGACGCGACCTGTACGGGGTCGAGGTCGATGCGCTCGGACAGGCGCTGGACCAGCCAGTCGGTGAGATGCCCGGCGGAGCCCGACGGCGCGGGCACCGCCACGGCAAGAGCGACCAGCCGGTCGACCAGCGGCGACGGCAGCGCGGGGTTGGCGGCGAGGCCGCACAGGAGGGGGTTCAGGGACGGGCTCCGGTCCGTGCGGCGGCGGCGGTGGTGTCGGTTGCCGCCGCCGCGAGGGCATCGGCCAGAGCTTCGGCACCGGCGCTCGCCGGGCGCCGACGGGGCAGGACCAGGCCGATGTGCCGGGCGGGACGAGGGGGTTCGACGCGCACCGTGACCGCGTCCGCGGCGCCGGCCAGCGCGACCTGCGGGACGAGGCAGACCCCGACGCCCGCCGCGACCAGCGTCTGGGCGAAGAAGTAGTCGGTGGTGGACGCCCCCACGCGCAGCTCGAATCCGGCGAGTTCCGCGTAGCGGCGCAGGAATGCCTCCGTCTTGAGACAGCCCAGGACCCACCGGTCGCCGGACAGCTCACCGAGGTCCGCCGAGTCCCGCCCGGCCAGGCGGTGGCCGGGCGGCAGGACCAACCACAGCGGATCCTCCATCAGCGGCCGCCAGCCGAGGCCCGGACGCGTGCCCGGCTGCACCGGCGGCGGCCCGTCGAAGTGATAGGCCAGCGCGAGATCGGCCGCACCGCAGCGCACCATCGGCACGGCGTCCTCCGGCTCGCTCTCCAGTACCGTCAGCTCCACTTCCGGATGCGCCTGCACGAATCGGGAGAGCGCTGACGGCAGCAGGCGCCGGCCCCCGCTGCCGAAGGTGGCGACGGTCAGCCGCGGCCGATCCTGCGCCAGCCGGTCGATCGCCCGGCGCACCTGGTCCAGTTCGGCGGAGATCGTCTCCGCCGCCTCCACCAGCAGCCGCCCGGGCTCCGTCAGCGTGACACCGCGCGTGCTGCGCACCGCCACCGGGTGGCCAAGGGTGCGCTCCAGCGCCGCGACGTGCTGGGAGACGGCCGACGGGGTCAGCAGCAGGGCCCCGGCCGCCTTGTTGAAGCTGCCGTGCTCGGCCACCGCCCGCAGGACGCGCAACCGCTGCACATCGATCATCAGTTTTCCTTACGACCGGTTCAGTCGATGGTCGGTTCCGCTGGGGACGATACAGCGCGAGAGTCGGAGCCATGAAGCGGATTCTTGTCATCGGCGGTAGCCGATACTTCGGAAAGTCACTGGTCACGCGCCTGCGCGACGAGGGCAACACGGTCACGGTCCTCAACCGGGGCTCCAGCGCCCCGCCCCCGGGAGTCTCCCGGCTCCTCGCCGACCGCGACGACGAGGACGCGCTGCGCGCGGCCCTGGCCCGGCGCGACTTCGACGTGGTCGTCGACCAGGTCTGCTACACGCCCGTCCAGGCCGCCGTCGCCCGCCGGGTGTTCGCCGGGAGGGCCGGGCGCTACGTGATGACCTCGACGATGGAGGTCTACGACCCGGCCACGCTCCCCACCGGCTCCGCGCCGCACACCGTGCCCGTCGCCGAGGACCACCTGGACCCCACACGCCCGCCGCACGCGCTGCCGGAGCGGTCGAGCCGCCCCATGCCGTCCGAAGCCCACGCCTACGCGGAGGGCAAACGGTCGGCCGAGGCCGTCTTCCTGCGCGAACCGCCCTTCCCGTACGTCAGCGTCCGGACCGCGCACGTTCTCGGCGGAGGCCGGGCGGAGTTCACCGGGCGCCTCGCCCACTATGTGCAGCGGATCGGCGCCGGCACCCCGGTGGACGTCCACGCGACCCCGTACGGCACCTCCTTCATCCACCACCTGGAGATGGCCGCCTTCCTCCACTGGACGGTGCGGCAGACCTTCACCGGGCCCGTCAACGCAGCCTCGCACGGCGCCCCGGACGTCCTCGGGCTCTGCGCGGCGGTCGCCGAACGACTCGGACGACGGCCCAGGTACCGGGTGGTCGCCGCCGGTGAGGAGGCCTCACCCTTCTCCTTCGACCGTGCCTACGCCATGGACAACGGTCGGGCCGCGGCCCTGGGGTTCGCCTTCGGCCGGGTCGCCGACTGGCTGCCCGGCGCGGTGGAGGAGACCGCACGCGCCACCGCCTGACGAGGCTGCTCGCCCGCCCGCGCTCCCTGCCCGGTCAGGACGCCGGCAGGCCGAGGACCTCCAGGATGCCCTCCGCGTACGCGGCCGTCCCGGAGCCCGCGGCGGCGGCCAGCTCTCGGCGGAAACCCTCCGCACCGGTGCGGATGAAGGCGGCGACCTGACCGTGCAGCCCCGCCTCGTGGGTGCCGCCGTCGTCCATGGTGCACAGCAGGGCCAGCAGGGCCCACAGCAGCGCCTCGCGGGTCGCCCGGCGGGGCGGATACGCCGACCACACCGCCATCAGTACGGCGCACACCGCCGGGGCGGGCGGCTTCAGACGCTGGGCGAAGAAGACGTGGCCCTCCAGCGCATGGAACGCGGCGGGGTGACCCTCGGCGGCGTCGCGCACGGCGTCCACCAGGTGGCCGGCGGACCGGCCGCAACCGCATTCGATGCCCTCCCAATCGTGCCGGGCGATCTCCGCCATCACGGAGTCCGGGACCATCGGGCTGCGCGGTAGCGCGTTCAGGCGCCGCAGCGCATGCGACTGCTTCTCACTCCCCCTCATGCGCCACAGTATGAGCCAGGCCGCATCGAGCGGCGAGAGGGGGTGGAACCGGATCACCCGACCGGCCGTCCCCAACCCCGTGTCGATGAAACGAAGGATTCTGATCCTGCTGTTCGCGCTGTTCACGACCCAGGCGGGCGCGCTGATCGACCCCGCCTACGCCTGTGGCTGCGGGGCGATGATCCCCGACGGCCGGTCCCGCATCGGGGTCGAGCGGGAGACCTCCGTCGTGCACTGGGACGGCCGGACGGAGCAGATCGTGATGCGCTTCACCGTCGGAGGGAACGCACAGCGGGCCGCATGGATCATGCCGGTGCCCGGACGCGCCACGGTGGAACTGGGCGATGGGGAGGTGTTCGACACGCTGCGCGATCTGACCCGGCCCGAGCACCGGACCCGGCGCTACTTCTGGCCGCGCGACGGCGACTGGCCTTTCGCACGCACGACGAGCGACGGCGCGGGAGCCCCGGCGCCGGGCGCCGCGCCGCCCGTGGGCGTGGTCGGCCGGGAACAGCTCGGCGACTTCGACGTGGCCCGGCTCACCGCCACCGACCCCGCCGCCCTGAAGAACTGGCTGGAGAACAACGGCTTCCAACTCCCCGACCGCCTCGCCACCGAGGTCACGCCGTACGTCGACCAGCACTGGGAGTACGTGGCGATACGCCTCGCCCCGCGCGGCGGACCGGACCGGGTGCTCCGCGGCGACCTCGACCCGCTGAGGATCCGCTTCGACAGCGGCCGGCCGGTCTACCCGATGCGTCTTTCCCGCATGGCCGAGACGCCCCAGTCGCTCAGCCTGTACGTGCTGGCCGACCACCGCATGGAGCCCGTCGCCAGCATCGGAGGCGACGCACCCAAGGTGACCTTCGCGGGCACCGTCGAGCCGGAGGCCGGCCCGCTGACGGCCCTCACCGACGGAAAACCGATGTTCCTGACGGCGATCGAGCAGGAGTTCCCTGAGCCGGGCCGCATCGACGCCGACCACGAACTGCGCGCGACACCGAAGGACACCCCCTACCGCCGGGTCGTCCACCACGACGAACTGCTGACGGTGGGGAGCGGCATCCCGGTGTGGCTCCTGACGGTCGCCGCGGCGGCCGCGGCGCTCGCGGCCACGGTCCACGCACGGATCCGCGGCCGACGGCGTCGGCCCGCCGCCGCGCTCACCGACCGATAGCGCGGCGGGACGCCCCCCGGCCCGCCGCCGAACCGGGTGCCGCTTCCCGGCTGTACACGCCTCGGTGCATCGCCATCAGCGGGAGGCGTGCTCCGGGGGCGGGCGGTCCGGGGCCGGAGTCCGTCCGGCGGGCGTCCCGTCGCCAGGGGCGTGCAGTGGTGGGGCGGAGCCGCGGGCTGCTGCGCCCCACCGGTTCCGGGGGTGCTACGGGCGCAGGCCCGCGATGAGGGCGGAGGCTACGGCCCGGTCGGCCGGGCCGGTGTTCCAGTCGGAGTTCATCGGGCTGACGGCGATCCGGCCGGCGTTCACCGCCTCGACGTCGCCGCCCCGGGCCGCGGGCCGCAGGACCACCTTCACGGTTGTCTTCCAGGTGCCGTCCCCCGTGTCGGTGAAGTCCGGTTCCAGGACGGTCTGCGGATCCTGGAAGGTCGCGGACACACCGGTGGCCCTACCCGTGCCGTCCGTGCCGACCACCGGGTGGTTGACGTTCAGGCCGATGCCCTCGGGCAGCAGCGGACCGGACCGGGCGCGCGACCGCAGCCGGTCGATCAGCCCGACCGCGAAGTCGAGGGTCGGCCCCATCGCGTTGACCGTGGTGACCGGGTCGGGAACGGACAGGCCTCCCGTGCTCAGGGCAAGGGCGGGCACGCCGTGCTCCAGCGCGGCGATGGCGCCGCCGACGGTGCCCGAGTGGGTGGCGAGCCCGGCGACGTTCGGCCCGAAGTTGGTTCCGGAGACCACCAGGTCGGGCGCGTTCCCGGCGAACACCTCGGCCAGCCCGAAGGCGACGGAGTCGCCCGGAGTGCCGTCGACGGCCCAGACCTTCGGCTCGGGGTGCTTCACCGTGATCGCGGGCGCGTTGGTCACCTTCGTGCCGGTGCCGCTCTGGTTGGTGAGCGGGGCGACGATCGTGACGTCGTGTCCCGCGGCCGTGAGGCGCTCGAAGGCCCTGCGGATCCCCGGCGCGTCGTAGCCGTCGTCGTTGGTGAGCAGAATCCGCAACGGCCCGCCGGGAGCGGCGGGTGCCGGCGCGGTCTGCGGCACCGCAGCCGCGGGCGCCGTGCCGGCCACGGTCGGCGTGCACAGCAGCAGGGCGGCCAGCGGCAGGAGGTGCTTGCGTCTCACAGGGGCTCCTTCGAAAGGGGTGGGAGGCGGGGGAGCGGACGAGGGCGGGGCGGGAGGGGACCGGCGGGCGCGTGACCCTCGGCACACGCCCGCCGGAGCACGCGAGCGGTCGTGATCCGTGACGACCGGTCGCGGCCGGCCCGGAGGAGTCCGGAGCCGTGCGGCGCGGTCCGGCACGGGGCAGGCGGTCAGCGCACGCTGCGGATCGGGAGGATCGCGAGCGCGCCGATCAGCGAGAGCGCCCCGCCGACCAGGAAGAGCGGCGTGTAGCCGCCCAGGGCGGTGACCACCGCCGAGGCGACGAAGGGGGCGATGATCTGCGGTCCCGCGTTCGCGACGTTCAGGACGCCCATGTCGCGGGCGGTGTCCTCGGCCCGGGGCAGGACCAGGGTCACGAGCGCGGTGTCCACGGCCATGAAACAGCCGAAGGCGAGGCCGTTCAGCGCGCTGAAGACGAGCATGCCGGTCCACGTCGGGCTGACCACGGGGACCACCATCACGAGGCCGGCGAGCGCGGCTGACACCCCGACGAACGCCTTGCGACGGTTCCAGCGGTCGGACAGCAGGCCGCCCAGCACGGTGGAGGCGGCCATCGAGACCATCGCCACGGGAGTGAGGACGGCCATCGCGGCAGGCGGGGTGAGGCCCTCGGGCAGCGCGATGTGATCGCTGAGGATGTAGAGCTGGTACCCGACGACCGAGAAGTAGCCGAGCACCATCAGGGCACGCCCGATGAAGGCCCACCGGAAGTCGTGGTGGGTCAAGGACGACAGGAACGCGGCCAGTTGGGCGCGCACGGGTACGGATGCGGGCTGCCGGCCGGCCGTCGTTCCGGTGCGCGGCGCGTCGCGGACGAAGCCGGCGAGCAGCAGCGCGGCCACGGCGACGATCGCACCGAAGACGAGGTAGCCGGTGCGCAGGTGCTCCGCGGTCCGGGAGGCGACGAGCACGCCGACCGTGCCGCCGATCGGCAGGCCCAGCCCGACCAGGGCGGACGCGGTGCCGCGCCGGGCCGCGGGGACCCGGTCGGGAACGATCGCGGTGACCGCGGCCTGGTAGGTGTTCATCGTGGCCTGGATCAGACACCAGCCGATGCCGACGAGCAGGGCGGTGGTCACGCTGCCGAGGAAGGCCAGGCCGGCGAGCGAGGCGAGGGCGCCGCCCAGGATCCAGGGGTTGCGGCGGCCGCTGCGGTCGGAGAGGGCTCCGGCGATCGGGTTGAAGGCGGTCGCGAAGACCGAGCTGATCCCGCCGATCACGCCGAGGACGGCGACCTTGTCATCGGGCGCGATCGCGGCGATCTGTGTGGGCAGCAGAACGGATCCCACGCCCATGTAGACGGCCATCAGCGCGGAGTTGGCGACGAGCAGCAGGAAGAGCAGACCGCGGTGGCGGGCGGGGCCCGGGGGCAGGGGGACGGGTGGATCGACGATGTCGTGCGGGGACATGACGACTCCTCGGGACGGAGCGGGGAGGTGGCGGAGGCGTGCGGGAGGGCGGCGCCGCGCGGTGCGGGCGGGAGGCCGGGCGGAGGGCGGAAGCGGTCGTCACCGGGGGTGGGGTGGGCGAACGCATTCCGGAAGGGCGACGCTGTTGTTACACGTGTCACCAAGTGCGTTGAAGACTGTGTAGCACCCATTTCCGGCCATCGCCAGGTCCTGGACCGGGTTGTTGTGCGGATCGTGACCGCCGCGGCGGCCTGCTGGGGGTGTGCTGCCATGACGTGTAACCACTGCGGTGCGGCCTCCGGGCAGGCAGGGTGCGTCGTAGGGGGTCTGCGTCTTCCGCGCCGTGCCCTACGCCGCACCGCCGGCCGGCGAGCTGCGCTGGTGCCCCGCGCAGCCGCACCCGGGCTGGACCGGCACGCGTGATGCCGCCGCCGACGGTCCCAGCGCGCCCCAGATGTACACGGACGGCGGTGACCCGGTGCTCGGCGGGCACGGGTCGCCGCCCTTCGACGAGGACTGCCTCACGCTCAACGTCTGGACGCCCGCCGCGGACGACGCCTGCCGTCCGGTGCTCGTGTGGATCCACGGCGGCGGCTTCGTGTCCGGCTCGGGCTCCCTGCCCGGCTACTCCGGCGAGACCTTCGCCCGCGACGGAGATCTTGCCGTCGTGAGCATCAACTACCGCATCGGGCCACTGGGTTACCTCAACCCTGACGACGCCGACGAGAGTTCCAACCTCTGGCTCGGCGACCAAATCGCCGCCCTGCACTGGGTACACGCGCACATCGCCGCCTTCGGCGGGGACCCCGACCGCATCACGGTCGCCGGTCAGTCCGGCGGCGCGCTCTCCACCGCCGCCCTCGCCGGACATCCGCTCGCCCGAGGTCTGATCCGGCGGGTGATCCTGCAGAGCCCGCCCCTTGGACTCGACCTCCCCGACCCCGCCGCCTACCGCGAGCGCACCGCCGCCTACCTGGAACCGGCCGGCGCCGAGAGCGTGGCAGAACTGCGCGCACGGTCCTGGCCCGAGCTGATCGGAGCGGCCGCGGGACTCTTCGCCCGGACCGCGACGTGGGGATACTGGCCGACCCCCTTCCTGCCCGTGGTCGACGGGACGTCCCTGTCGGTCCATCCGGCCCTGGCCCTGCTCGACCAGGCCGCCGCGGACATCGACGTCATGATCGGCTGGACGCGCGAGGAGGCCAACTTCGGCCTCGCCCTCGACGAGGGCTATGCCGCCGCCACCCGTGCGCAGGTCACCGACCGGATCGCCGACACCTTCGGGGCGGAGGCCGCCCCCGACGTCTATGCGGAGTACGCGCGGGGCCGCCCCGGCGCCCGCCCCGTCGACGTCCTCATGGACCTGATCACGGACGAGCTCTTCCGGGTGCCCGCCATCCGCCTGGCCGAGGCCAGGGCCGCGTCGGGCCACCCGGTGTGGGCCTACCAATTCGACCTGCCCACGCCCGCCTGCGAGGGTCGGCTCGGCGCCGCACACTGCCTCGAACTCCCCTTCGTTTTCGACAACTTCGACCAGTGGGCGGGCGCGCCCTTCCTGGCCGGGCTGGATCCCGCCGTTCGCGACGGCCTCGCGTACGCGATGCACCGGGCCTGGATCGCCTTCGTCCGCACCGGCGACCCGAACCATCCGGACCTGCCGCGCTGGCAGCCGTACGGCACCCGGGCGCGCACCACGATGCGCTTCGACGCCGTCGTGACCGCCCTCGACGACCTGGCGGGTGCCTCGCGTCTCCTGCACGGGCCCGCCCGCACGTCTGCGCCAGCCCCCCGATCCCGTGGTGTGACTCGTGTAACCTGAAAGGGAAGGAGCACCAGGGAAACCGGAGCACGAGGAGCGTCGAGGGGCGTCATGGCCAAAGACACACGCGTCCCCGCACCGATCACCAGCGCCGACGTGGCCCGGCTCGCCGGGGTATCGCGCGCCACGGTCTCCTTCGTCCTCAACGACACCCAGGGTCACCGGGTCAGCGCGGGCACCCGGGCCCGAGTGCTCGACGCGGCCAAGCAGCTGGGCTACGTACCGCACGCCGCCGCCCGCTCCCTGCGCGCCGGACGCAGCAACCTCGTCCTGATGCCCGCGTCGATCTCGGCGGCCGGCCGGCTCGTCAGCGACTGGGTCGACGACCTGCACAGCGAACTCGACCGCCTCGGGTACACCGCCGTGCTCCACGCGGGTCGCTTCGGCGATCCCGTCGATGCCGCCCGGGCTTGGGCCGAACTGCGCCCGGCGGCCGTCGTCGCCCTGGACGGCGACCGGTTCACGGCCCCGGCGGCCGACCTGCTGACCCGGGCCGGCGTGCGCGCCCTGCTCGCCTTCGCGTCCCACCCCGTCGACGGCGTGCACACGATCGGCTTCGACCACGCCCGCATCGGCGCCACCGCGGCCGAGCACCTCATCGACCGCGGCCGGACCGCGATCGGCGTGGTCATGCCCCGCGAACGCGGCCTGGGCGCCATGGCCGAGCCGCGCCTCGCGGGCGCCGCGTCGGTGGCCGCCCGGCACCCGGCGACCGTCAGCCCCCTGGAGCTGTCCTACACCAGGGAGGCCGCCCGCGAGCTGGCCCGGCGCTGGCCCAGACTCGGCCTGGACGCGGTCTTCGCCTACAACGACGAGTACGCCGCGCTGCTGCTCCACGCCTTCCGGGCGGAGGGCGTCCGGGTCCCGGACGAGGTCGCCGTCGTGGGATGCGACGACCTGGTGCTCTCCGCGCTTCAGCAGCCCCCGCTCACCACGGTCCGGCTGGACCTGCCCTCGCCGGCGCGGATCGCGGAGGCCGTGCACGAGCTGGTCGAGACGGGGGCGTCGGCGCCGGTACCCGCCGTGGAAGCCGTACTGGTCCACCGCCAGACCTCCTGAAGCGGCGAGGCGGCCGCGCACGTCCGGGCGCGGGGGTCGTGCGCCACGCGGGGCGCCACCGCGGTGACGCCCCGGCGCGGGCGTCCGCCGCGCCGCTGCCCGGCCGTGGGCGCGCGCCCGTGCGTCACCGGACCGCGCCCGTCCCGCCCGCCGCCGGGCAACGGTCCCCGCGGTGGGCGGGACGGGGTGTCAGGCGCCCGCGCCGAGGTGGCGGGCCAGGAAGGCGACGCTCGCCTCGACGATCGCCGCGATGTCCGGGGAGCCGAGGAAGATGTGGTCCGCGCCCTCCACCGGCTGGAGGGTGACGGCGCCTCCGGCGCCCTCCAGGGCGCGGGCGAGGGCCTCGCTCTGGCTGTACGGCACCAGGCCGTCCCGGGTCCCGTGCACCAGCAGGAAAGGCGGGGGAGGTGTCGAGGCCCGGGCGTAGGCCACCGGGCTTGCGGCCCGCGCCAGATCGGGCCGCTCGGCGGGGGAGGCCCCGAGCAGGGCCGTGTACGGGTCCGGGATCTCCACGCCGGACGGCATCGGCGGCATGGGATGGGCGGCCAGGGCGACCAGGTCGGAGACGCCGTACCAATCGACGACCGCGAGCACACCGGTGTCGCCTGCCCCGACCCCTTGGGTGCCCTCCAGCGCGACGACGTCGTCCGGACTTTCCGCGCGGGGTGCGCCGTCCGCAGGGCCGACGAGGCCGGCGAGCGC
This sequence comes from Streptomyces sp. NPDC058880, assembly GCF_042742535.1. Taxonomy (NCBI): domain Bacteria; kingdom Bacillati; phylum Actinomycetota; class Actinomycetes; order Kitasatosporales; family Streptomycetaceae; genus Streptomyces; species Streptomyces sp. NPDC058880. The sequence goes on along the minus strand of NZ_JBHYMC010000001.1, from coordinate 130,883 downwards.
GGCCAGGTGACCGCCGGCCGATTCGCCCCAGACGCCGATGCGCTCCGGGTCGATGTCCAGGTCCCCGGCGAAGGCGCGGACGTAGCGGATCGCGGCCTTCACGTCGTGCAACTGGGCCGGGAAGGGTGCTTCGAGGCTGTGCCGGTAGTCGATGGAGACGAGCGCGAGCCCGGCCGCCAGCACCGTCCCGTGCAGCAGCGCCGCCGGTACGGTCGGCGGGGGGTATCGGCGGTCGCCGTCCAGCCAGCCCCCGCCGTGGATCCAGACCACGGCGGGGAACGGCCCTTCGCCGGCGGGCACCTGGACGTCGAGCAGCCGGGGGCGGAAGCCGGGGGTCGTCGCGTAGGTGATCCCGTCGAAGCGGCGCACGCCGTCCGTGCCCGTCACGGGCGTCACGGGGGGCCGGTACGGCGGGGGCGGCCAGGTCATGTCGGCGATGTCGAACGCGGTCGGAGGAGTGTGCGTCATTGCGGCCCTTCCAGATCGGCGGGGGTCCCGGCGGGGTGAGTGCAGGCTTCGCGCTGTTTGTCCGAAATGCTTGCGTGGGCAGCCGGGGGAGGCGTAGCGTGTTACACGTGTAATCAAAGACTCTAGCGACGCGTTTCCGCTGCTGACAAGCCGGGAGATGGTCCGGCATCCAGATCGATGACACGAGTCATCTCGGCGGCCGCGACGCCCACCCCCTCCGGGAGCACGTCATGCTCACCACCACCGGCGCGTCCGCCATGCCCGCGACCCCCGTGATCCGGCGCTTCGACCAATGGGTCGCGGATCCGGACGCCGCGAGTGTTCCGCAGGTCCGGGCCCGTGTGCGCGCCACGCTGAGCGCCTGGGCGGTTCCGCTCGACGTGACGGACGTCCTGCTGCTGGCTGTCAGCGAGCTCGTCGGCAACGTCGTCCGCCATGTGGGCGCGGGTCGGATGCGGGTCGGGGTCGCCTCGGGTGCCGGCTGGTTGCGCCTCGACGTCGCCGATCAGGGGGCCGGACCGCCGCGGCTGCCGGCTCCGCGGGTGGACGCCGACCCGACGTCGGAGGGTGGTCGTGGGCTGCTCATCGTGCAGCTGATGGCGGCCGAGCTGGGCGGTGAACTCTGCCTCGTGGTCGACGAGTTCGGCAAGACGGTCCGCCTGTGCGTCCCTGCTGCCCGAGCAGGGGGGCCGTGCGGCCGTCAGGCCTCGCCCGGCGGCCGCCCTGCGCACCGGAATATCGAGAGATGTTGATGGGCGTCAGATATTCGACATATCTTGCTCCCCGTCTCCCCGTCTCCCCGTCTCCCCGTCTCCCCGTCTCCCCGTCTCCCCGTCTCCCCGTCTCCCCGCTGCTCCCCGATCGAGGTGCCGCCCCATGGAGCTGTCCCCTTCTGCGCATGCCGACTCCTTCTGCCGAGACCGGCTCCCGCCCTTTGCCCTCTGGCCCGAACTCCACTTCGACCTCACGGAGTTGGATTACCCGGACCGCATCAACTGCGCCGGTCGACTGCTCGACGAAGCCGTCGAGCTGCACGGCCCCGACCGTCCCTGCCTGCTCACCCCCACCGAGCGCTGGACCTACGGCGAACTGCGCCACCGCGCCGACCAGGTCGCCCAGGTCCTCACCCACGACTTCGGCCTCCGGCCCGGCAACCGCGTCCTGCTGCGCGGCCCCAACAACCCCTGGCTCGTCGCCGCGTGGTTCGGCGTCCTGAAGGCCGGAGGGGTCGCCGTCACCACGATGCCGATGCTGCGCACCGGCGAGCTCGCCGAGCTCGCCGGTATCAGCCGGCCCTCGCTGGCCGTCTGCGACCACCGCTACACCGGGGAGCTCGAAGCCCTGGGCCGCTCGGGCGTACGGGAACCCGACGGCCCGCACGGACCCGCCGACCCGGCGGCCGGGCCCGCTCTCCCCGTGCTCGTCTACGGCGGGACCGGCCCGGCGGACCTGACCGCCCTCTGCGCGGCCAAGGACGGCTGGTTCGACACGGTGGCCACCGCCGCGGACGACGTCGCGCTGATCGCCTTCACGTCCGGCACCACCGGCCGGCCGAAGGCGACCCTGCACTTCCACCGCGACGTTCTCGCCACCGCCGACACCTTCTCCCGGCACGTCCTGAGGCCGCGCCCGGACGACGTCTTCACCGGCACGCCGCCGAGCTCTCCGACGCCCGGGTCGACGTACTCGGCTACGCCTGCTTGGTCGCCATCATGAGCACGGGCCCGGGCTACCACCGGACCTCCGAACAGCGGTTGCACGCCCGGACGGCCGAGAACGGCGCCCCCGCCCCCGTCGTCACCAGTGCCGGGGCACTCGTCCACGGCCTGCACACCATCGTGCTCACCGGCCCGTACGCGAGGGCCCCGCTGCCCGGGGCGCGGCGGGAACCCGGTTACCGCATGGGAGGAGGCACCGTGTAGTTCGGGACCGACGGGTCCTTCGGGTCGAACGGAGTCGGCTTCCACGTCGGAAGCGGGGGCCGTTCGGGCGCCGGCGGCGGGTTCGTACCCCGGTGCGGGTCCTGCGGAACGGCCGCCGGGCCCGCCGGAGTCCGGGTCGGAGCCGGCCCGCCGGTGGCCGAGGGCGTCGGCTCCGCGGTGGGTGGGGAGGGCTCGCCGGCAGTCGGCTCAGGGGAGAGCTCCGACGGCGAGGGGGATGGGGCGGTTCCCGGAGCCCGGGAGACCGGCCCGTCGCCGTCCGGCCCGCTCGCGCCGCCGGAGCATCCGCCCAGCAGCAGGGCGCCGGCCAGCGCCACCGCCACGGCACCTGCACCCGCACCCGTAGAACCCATACCCGTTGCCCCCTTCCCGCACGGCCCGTCCGCCGGGGTTGGGCGATCCTAGCCCAGGCAGGCGCGCGGGATCCTGCCGTGCGCCCCCGGCCCGTTCCGTAACGGACGGAAACGGCCCGGTTCGGGCCCCCCGGAGTGACACCGGCGACGGTTCCAGCGCTGTAGGGCATGGCCGCCCTCCGACGGCCGCGCCCCGTCCCGACCACCGACGCCCCGTCGCCCGAACCCCAGAGGCCACGACGCATGCACCCAGCCCCCGGCGCCCCCGACGAGGACACGATGGAGCTCTTCCTCGGCGACATGGGCGCGGCCCGCCCGGCGCAGGGGCCGCCGGACGCCCTCACCGCAGAGGCCCCCGCATGCGTGGCCAGTCCCGTGTTCGTGGACAGTTCGGGGCGCAGGCAGCGTCGCGTGCGCCGGTGGGGCTGCCTGCTGGTGATACCGGCCGCCGCTTACGTGGTCCTGCTCCTGAGCACCCTGATGGGAGGCCCCACCTTCCCGTCGCCGTTCCTCCCCTCCGCCCAGGCCCCGCACACCCCGGCGCCCGACGAGTCGGCCCCGGCCGGCACGGCAGCCCCTTCCCTCCGGGGGACGGCCCGCCCCGGCGCTCCGGCGACTCCGGCCACCTCGCGATCCAGCGCTCCCGCTCCGGTCGCCAGCCCCGCGGCCAGCAGGGCCGCACCCGTCACCGGACCGGGCCCGACGAAGGCCGCCAGCCGACCGACGGACCCGGTCCAGCCGTCCTCCAGCGGCCGCGGCCGCTTCAGCACGCCGCCCGGCCAGGGCGGCGGCAAGCCCACCGGCCGGCCCTGAGCCCGCGGGCCGGCGCCGCCCACCCCGCCACGCACCGTCCGCCCCCCGCACTGCACCACCCGACGCAGCAGTCAGGAAGTTCCGCCCTCGTGTCGAAGAACCGCCGTCGCCGATCGCAAGGCCGGCACACCTCCGTACGCAACGTCCCCCTGCGCACCCACTGGCTGCTGCTCACCGTCCTGGTGCTCACCCTCTCGGCGGCGCTGCTCCTCAAGGGCTACACCACGCACCTGTTCGACGCCCGCCCGGACGGGGCTGCCCGGGGGCAGGCGGCCGGGACGTCCGTACCGGCGGCGGTGGGTGCAGGGGGGCCGGTGATCGAGGGGGCGGCCGCCCGAACCGCCACCCCGCCACCCCGCACGATCGCTCTGACCTTCGACGACGGCCCCGACCCCGTCTGGACGCCGCGGATCCTCGACGTGCTGCACCGCCATGACGTGCCCGCGACCTTCTTCACCGTCGGCACCCGCGTCGCCGAGAACCCGGACCTGGCCCGCCGGATCGTCGACGAGGGCCACCAGATCGGCCTGCACGGGTTCACCCACACCGACCTCGGCGCCGCCTCGGCCTGGCGCCGTTCCCTGGAGCTGCGCGAGACGCAACTCGTCATCGCCGGCGCCACCGGGGTCACCACGCCCCTGCTGCGGCCGCCGTACTCCTCCACCAACAAGGCGCTCGGTGACGCCGACTGGGAAGCCGTCGTCCAGGCCGGGACGGAGGGCTACCTGACCGTCCTGACGACCCTGGACAGCCAGGACTGGCGGCGCCCCGGCGTCGAACGGATCGTCGCGGGCGCCACCCCCTCGGACACGGCCGGACAGATCGTGCTGCTCCACGACGGCGGTGGGGACCGCACGCAGACGGTCGCAGCGCTCGAACAGCTGGTACCGCGACTCAAGGCGGCCGGCTGGAAGTTCGCCACTGTGGGCGACGCCGTCGCCCTCCCCGAGGCCGTGCAGAGCGCCGGCACCGCCGACCGGTGGCAGGGCCTGGCACTGATCACCGCGATCGGAACCAGCGACTGGATCCTCGACGCGCTGTCGTGGCTCCTGTGGGCGGCGGGCGCGCTCAGCCTGCTCCGCGCGGCCGCGGTGTTCGTCGCCGCGCGGCGGCACGGGCGGATGCGACGGCGGCCCTGGGGCGCTCCGGTCACCGAGCCGGTGAGCGTCATCGTCCCCGCCTACAACGAGAGCGCCGGCATCGAGGCGGCCGTCCGCTCCCTCCTCGCCTCCGACCACCCGGTCGAGGTCATCGTGGTCGACGACGGCTCCACCGACGGAACGGCCGACCTCGTCGAGGCGCTCCGGCTGCCCGGCGTACGCGTCATCCGGCAGCAGAACGCCGGCAAGCCGGCCGCCCTGAACACGGGCATTGCCGCAGCCTCCTGCAACCTGCTCGTCATGGTCGACGGCGACACCGTCTTCGAACCGGACGCCGTCCGCATGATCGTCCAGCCCTTCGCCCACCGCCGCGTGGGCGCGGTCTCCGGCAATGCCAAGGTGGTCAACCGGGGCGGTCTGCTGGGCCGCTGGCAGCACATCGAGTACGTCGTCGGCTTCAACCTCGACCGCCGCCTGTTCGACCTCGCCGAGTGCATGCCCACCGTCCCCGGTGCCGTCGGCGCGTTCCGCCGCGAGGCCCTGCTGAGGGTCGGAGGCGTCAGCGACGGCACCCTGGCCGAGGACACCGATCTGACCATGGCCCTGTGCCGGGACGGCTGGAGAGTGGTCTACGAGGAGCGCGCCAGGGCTTGGACGGAGGCCCCGGCCACGCTCGGCGCCCTGTGGAAGCAGCGCTACCGGTGGTGCTACGGCACCCTCCAGGCCATGTGGAAGCACCGCGGGGCCCTCGCTCAGCGCGGTCAGGCCGGCAAGCTCGGCCGACGGGGCCTGGTGTACCTCCTGATGTTCCAGGTCCTGCTGCCGCTGCTCGCGCCCGTCGTGGACGTCTTCGCCGTCTACGGCCTGGTCTTCCTCGACCCGCTCCGCATCCTCGGACTGTGGACGGCCTTCCTGCTGCTCCAGGTCCTGATGGGCCTGTACGCCTTCCGCCTGGACGGGGAGCGCCCCGGGCCGCTGTGGAGCCTGCCGCTCCAGCAGTTCGTCTACCGCCAGCTCATGTACCTCGTCGTGATCCAGTCGGTGTTCACCGCCGTCGCAGGCTCACGTCTGCGCTGGCAGCGGATGGAGCGCTACGGCAGTCTCCAGGTGCCGGCCGCCCCGGCCGAACCACACACCCGGCAGCCCCACGCCGATCCGGCCGCCGTGCCGTACGAGGGCCACGAGGGGTACGAGGGCCACGAGGGGTACGAGACGGACCCGGCCTGGGCTTCCCACCCGGCGGCACCGGGCCCGCAGAACCACATCTGGCCCTCGCAGGAGTACCGGGGTCCGTAGTCAGGGCGCGTCCTCCCCGGCTCGGGACAGGGCGAACACCCCGGCGCAGACCAGGGCCACGCCCAGCAGTTGGGGGAGCAGCCACCAGCCCGAGCGGAGGTGTTCCTCATACAGGACGACCCCGAGCGCGATGCTGATGCTCGCGTCGCCGAGGGTCAGGGCGGGCTGCGAGGCGATCAGCGGACCGCCCTGCATGGCGTGTTCGAGCAGCAGGAGGGCGCAGATCCCGCTCGCGCCGAAGGCGTAGGTCTCCCAGGAAGTGAAGAACGCGCCGATGCCCCGCTCGTCGAGGACGTGGACGGAGGACTTCATCAGGGCGGCCGTCAGGGCGTAGCAGACGGCGGTGGCCGCGCCGAGGCAGCCGGCCCGCGAGCGGCCGGGCGGCCGTCGCAGGCCGGCGACGGCGAGCAGGGTGACGACCACCGCGCAGGCCGGCAGCGCCACCGCCCACCGCTCGGCCGGCACATCGGTGCGGTTGCCCGTCGGAGAGGCGGCCACCAGCGCGACCCCGAGTCCCGCCACCACACCTGCCACGGCCAGCCACAGGGCCCCCGGCAGCCGCCGCCGGGTCAGCAGCGAGGCGATCAGCAGGGCGAGCGGCAGCTCCAACACGAACAACGGCTGTACGAGGGCGAGCGCGCCCGTGGCCAGCGCCGCGGCCTGACCTGCCCCGGCCGCGATCACGGCCAGGATGCCCACGACCCACACGGGCCGGCGCAGCAGGTCCAGGACCAGACCGAGGCGGAAGCCCTCGCTCTGTGGCACGGTGAGGGCGGCCCGACGCTGGAGCACGGTGGCCAGCGCGTTGCTGAAGGCCGCGAACAGCGCGAAGAAGACCGGCAGCACGACGCCCATGTCCCGATCCTCACCGGGGACGCCGCCGGTCCGTGCCGAAAAACACCGGGTCGCGGGCGCCGCGGCCCCCGCATTCGCCCGTCCGGACCTGCCGCCCGGCCCGAGTCAGCCGCGGCCGGCCACCGCCCGGCGCAGGGCCAGGGCCGCGAGGGCTTCCGGGGCTCCGGACTGGCCGCGGATCCCGGGGAACGCGTTGACGTCCACGATCAGGGGGGTACCGCCGCCGGTGTCGATGATGTCCACTCCGTAGACGTCCAGCGCGAACACCGCTCCGACCCGGCGTACCAGATCGGCCCAGCCGGCGGGCAGTTCCTCCGGGGCCAGCGGGCGGGTCGGGCCGCGTCCCCCGGGGGAGAGTTCGGACCGGCGCAGGGCGGAGAAGACCCGGTCGCCGATGGCCCACAGCTTGTGGTCCCAGCCGTTGTTGGGAGCGTACTCCTGCACCACGACCGGCTCCTGGGGCCAGTCCCGGGCCAACTCCCGCAGCCGCGCGGCGTCATCGGCGCGGGCGACGAGGTCGCCGCGCCGGCTGAGCAGGCTCTTGACCACCACGGGGGCGGACGGCCGCGCCTCGCGCGCCCACGTCCCCAGGGCGCCGACGGTACGGGTCCCGGCGAACGGCAGACCGGCGCGCAGGGCGAGCCCGGCCATCTCCCTCCGGTCCTGGCACAGCGCCGTGGCCGCCGCCGTGTTGACCACCGGCGCTCCCCGGCGCTCCAAGTACCGGGCGAGCCCCAGCGCGTGCGGGGTGCGTGACTTCAGCAGGTACACGTCGGCCAGGGGAAGCGGCACGTCCCCGAGGGTGACCGGATCGAGTGCCTCGACCTCGTGCTCGGCGGCGAGCAGCGCGGTGGTGTCCGCCAGCAGCGGATGTCCTGGCTCCGGGGTGATCAGGCCGATCTTCATACGGAGTCACCCGCCGGGGCGGGTATCTGCGCCGAGGCCTGGGCCGGGATCGACAGGGGGAGCGTGTGCGGCAGCGTCACGGGCGCTGCCGGCGCCGGACCTCCGGCCCGCGCCAGATCCAGTACGGCACGGGCCACCCGCGCCGCCGCGTCTGGCACCTGCCGGAAGCTCGGGAAGTCGTTGACGTCGACGACCACCGGGCCGTCGGGACCCAGCAGCACGTCCACCCCGTACAGGTCCAGTCCGTACGCGGCACCCACCTGCGCGGCGATCGCGGCCACCTCCGCCGACAGCGGCACGCGGCGCTCGCGCACCGACGGATCGGGGTGCAGCGGGGAACAGCGCTCGGTCGCGAACAGCTCCCCGCCGACCGCGTAGACCTTGATGTCCGTACCGGAGTTGGGTACGTACGGCTGGGCGATGAGCATGCCCTCGCCCGCGAGGACGGGCAGCAGCGTCTCCAGTGCCTCGGGCGAGGACACCAGGTGCACGGCCCGGCCGGAGCTGCCGTCGGCGGGCTTGACGACGAGCGGGTACTCGGCTGCCGGAATCTCCCCGAGCAATTCGGGGCGGGCGACGGCGTATGTGGGCGGCAGCGGGAGCCCGCGGCCGTGTCCGATGGCTGCGGCCAGCGCCTTGTCCCGTACGCCGCGGATGGACCGGGCGTCGTTGACGGTGGTCAGCCCGGCCGCGGCGGCGCTCTCCAACAGGGTCAACCCCGGGCCGCCCGACACCGTCTTGAGGACCCAGGCGTCGTGGGCGCCCGCGTCCACCACCTCGGTCATGCGCAGCAGCGAGCCGCCCGGCCGCACGACGTCCACGCGGTGCCCCCACGCGGTCAGCTGCCCGATCACCTCGTTCGGCATACCGTCGTGGCGGTAGTGCTCCTCCACCAGGAAGCAGAGCCTCATCGACCTTCCCCAAAATTCCCGGACGTCCGCCGAATCCGCCCGGCGAGTTGTGACGTCACAGGATGTCATGGACCGCAATGTGATGATCGGTCCGCCTGTGGGTTCCGCCCACCGGAGCGCTCGCGGCGGGCGTCCGACGTCCGGGAGCGGCACCTGCACAACGCCGCGACACGGCAGCCCCGTTCCCGCCGGCGGGGATCGGCCGCCTGCTCGGCGCTCGGGATCCGGGGACCGCCGCGCAGCCGGCCGACTCCGCTCTCCCGCTCGGGAACGAGCACCGGATCCGGGCCGGGCACCGACGCCGGAAAACCGCGTGAATCATCGGACAGGAGGCTGTTAGGTTCATCGCGTGCCGAAGCTGAATCAGATCATCGCAGTCGAAAAGGGCGTCAAGTCCAAGTCCCTCCAGGAGCTGACCCAGGCTCACCACGACGTGCAGAAGCCCGCCCTGCTGGCCGGCATCTCGCGGACGTACCAGCCCAAGGACGAGGAGGGTGAGCAACTGCCGCCCGAGTCCACCCGGGTGCAGGTCAAGGCGGAGGACGTGCTGCGCGCGACGGCCGGGACGCTGACGCGGCTCTTCGACGTGACGGCCACCAAGGACTGGGCGAACCGCACCGCGGCCGCCGACGTGGTCGTCGACGGCAACGTCCTGCTCGCCCAGGTTCCCGTGCCGTACCTGCTCTTCCTGGAGAAGCAGCTCACGGACCTGCACACCTTCGTGCGGAAGTTGCCGGTGTTGGACGCTTCGGAATCCTGGAACCTGGACCCGTCCACGGACGCCTGGAAGACGGACCCGGTGCGCACGATCCGCACCAGGAAGGTGCCGCGCAACCACGTCAAGGCCGAGGCCACCGAGAAGCACCCGGCCCAGGTCGAGGTGTACTACGAGGACGTGCCGGTCGGCTACTGGACGACCGTGAAGTTCTCCGGCGCGCTGCCCGCCCGGCGGGTCAACGAGCTCCTCGACCGGGTCGAGAAGCTCCAGCAGGCCGTCAAGTTCGCCCGTGAGGAGGCCAACGGCGCCGAGGTCACCGACCAGCGGGTCGGGGACGCGGTGTTCGGCTACCTCTTCAGGTAGCCGTCGAGAACCCCTCCCGCATGTCTGCGGGAGGTGCGCGAGAGCGCAAGCTGAAACTGATGTTGAAGCTGAAACAGGGGTGTCAGTTGGGGGTTCGAATCCCTCCCCCGGCATTGCGTGCCGGGGTGGCCCAAGCCGGTAGAGGCGGCCCCTTGAATCTCAGACTATCGCTCCAGTCTCAGTATTCGCCGCCGAACACCGGATCGACCGGGTGCGGACGACCATCGACGGATGGGGGTTCAAGTCCCTCCTGCGCCTCTTTCCATGGCGCGGTAGTTCAAAGGCAGAACACGTCGACCTCAGAATGATCCGCGACTCTTCAACGTGCCGGTGTGCGCAATTGGGTGGCAAACAGGAGCCCGGGAGCTGGATATGCTCCCGGGCTCCGTCACGTCCGCGCCGAGGTCACCCGGTCAGAGGTCACACCGGGACGGACACGAAGGTCCGGCCGGCCTCGTTCTCGACCAGGACCGCCTTGACGTCGGCGCGGTCCACGGCCGCCGAACCGTCCAGTCCGGCGCCCTTGGCCTCGCCGTTCTCCTGGCTGCCCACGACCCAGCTGCCCGCGGTCGTGCGCTTGCCGTCCTTGGAGACCACGATCAGCCGGCAGCGCTCGCCCGCCGGCACTCCGGTGACCGCCGCCCGCAACCGCACCCACTGGGCGGCCGGCGTCATCTGTACGGTCATCCGCGCACCCGTGCCCGCATCGGTCGCGGAGTGCAGCGTGGTTCCCTTGGGCGGGGGAGAGGGGTCCGCCGAAGCGGTCGGCGATGGGGGCACCGGCAGCGCGACGGGGTCGGGATCGCCCCCGGCCAGTTGCGTACCAGCCCAGAACACGGCGGCCAGCGACGCCGCCACCGCCAGACCCGTGAGCCCCGCACGACGGCGCGCCGCGCCCGCCCGCTCGCCCCGCATCTGCCGCAGGGTGCGCTGGAGCAGCAGGTCACCGCCCTGCGGCGGTCCGTCGAGGAACGCCTCCTCGGGCACCTCCCCCAGTGCCGCCTCCATCTCGCGCAACGCGGCCACCTCCTCCCGGCACTGCACGCATCCGCTCATGTGTTCCTCGACCCGGCGGACCTCCTCGGCGTCCAGGACGCCGAGCACGTACGGGCCGAGCAGTTCCTCCTCGTGCCGCTGCCGGTTCATGCCACCACCTCACGCAGTCCGGCCGGCTGCTGGGGCGGCCTGCCCGATCCTTTTCCGTCTCTTGTTCCGCCGTCCCGGAAGCCGTCGTCCCTGAAGACGTCGCGTAGGGCCTTGAGCGCGTAGTGCGAACGCGACTTGACCGTACCCGCCGGGATGCCGAGTGTGTCGGCGGCCTCCGCCACGCTCAGCTGCCGGTAGTACAACTCCTTCAGCACGTCGCGGTGTTCCGGGGACAGCCGGTCGAGAGCTCCCAGCACCGTCATGCTGTCCACCACCGAGTCGGCGTGGTCCGCCTCCACCGGGGGAGCCGCCGCGGAACCGGAGACCTCCGGGGGCCGGGCGGCCTTGGCCCGGTACCGGTCGGTGATGATGTTCCGGGCCACGGTGAGCAGCCAGCCGCGTACCGAGCCCTTCCCGTTGACGAGGACCTCGGAGTGCCGCCAGGCACGTATGAGGGTCTCCTGCACGACGTCCTCGGCGGCGGCCCGGTCTCCGGTCAGCCGGGTGGCGTACGCGAGCAGGGCGTGTCCGTGCTCCTCGTAGACCGACCTGATCAGCGCCTCATCGGTCGAGCCCCGCCGCGTGCGGGGCCACAGTGGTCCGGCCATCTCACCCTCTCCGTCTTCCTCGCTTGCGTGGTGCGGTCGGAACACGCCGGCGGCGCCGATACGGTTCATGTGACCTGTGTCACGCGAGGGTTCGGGCCGTCACGTCCGGCAGGCGCGGCCCTCGTTGAGGCACGCGACGACCGCGGCCATCTGCGGCTCGGTCATCGCGTTGACGAACATGGCGTGGTCGGTCCGCGGGCTGTGCCGTTGCTCGGGAAAGGAGTCGATGGCCATGGGCGCGCCCGGGGGGAGCACGTAGGCGAGGGAGAGGCGGAGTTCGGGCACGGGGAAGGTGTCGGCGGGGCAGACTCCGTTGCCCCCGGGGAACAGCAGGTGCGAGCGGTGCCCGGGGCTCGCGGCGTCGAGGCCGTTCCAGCAGCTCGGGAAGACCAGGGTGCGGGTGACGCGTTCACCCTCGGGGCAGCGCGGGTAGCGGGTGGTGGAGCGTTCGGGGGAACCGGAGCATCCCCAGCGGGCCCGGACGTGGGCGTCGCCGCCGGAGGTGCGGGCGGCCGCGTCGCCCGTCATCGCGCGCAGGAAGGGCGGCATCGCCACGACCTTGCTCACCGGATTGCCCCGGAACTCGACCCGTACCGAGGCCTCCGGCACGATCTCACCGGTGTTCCCGTGTCCGGCGGACGTCTCGTGCGGGCGGGTGCCCGGCCGGTCCGGGCGGCGCAGGACGGGCCAGTAGTACGTCGACCGGTCGCCACCGGCGCAGCTCGTGGCGGCGGCGGCCAGCGTGCGGTCGGCCGACATCGCGTCCGCGGACAGGTTTCCCACGTAGGAGTGCGTGTGGTGGGCGCCGCCCCGCACGCCGGGCGAGACCACGAGGTTGTCCTCGTTGTAGTGCCCCTGCTCGTTGCGGCCGCAATCCACCAGCATGGACCCCGGCGAGCCGTCGCCGCGATCGGCGGGCGTGGCCGGAGCAACGGCGGGGGAGGGCGGGACCTGCCGTATGTCCACGTAGTCGGACGCCGCCGGGGCACCGGATTGCGCCCCGGTACGCGGAGCGGAGGCGCGCGTGGCGCCGAGCACCGCGGCGGTCAGCCCACCGCCCAGGATCAGGCAGATGACCAGAGCGAGCAGTCGGTGTCCATTCCCCATGGCGGTCACGGTTGCCGCTGCCGCCCCCGGCGTCAACCGGGCGACCGCATGGCGGTCGCCGAACCGCCGTTCACAGGGTCTGAGGTGGGGCGATGCATCGCACGGGACCGCAGGGACGCCGGCCGGCCCCGGCACCGCACCGACTGCGGGAGGCGGAGGCCGCCGTGGACGCCGTCGCGGTCCCGAAGGTCCCTTGTCCGGCCGGTCGGCGACCGGACACAGTGGGCCCATGACACAGGCAGCGGCACCCGCCGAGCTCCTGCACGCATTCGCCCGCACCCGCGCCCGGCTCGACGGCGGCGAGGTCACCTACTGGTGGACCGGCGACGTCCACTCCTGGGCGCCCGGGGAGCCCTACCGGCGGCTCTTCGGCTTCGAAGGGCTCAACGTCTCCCGCCTCGTGGCGGACGAGGAGGACGGTGGCTACCGGCTGCTGTCCCGTGAGGCCGCGTTCTACCTGGACCCGGTGACCCGCGAGATCCTGGACACCTGGCAGGACAGGCCCGTCGTCCACGTCTGGAACGACCCGGCCAACCAGAAGTGGCGCCCCTTCCCGGTCCCCGTGACCGAGTTGGGCGACCAGATCTGCTTCAGCCTGGAGATCCCGCTCGCCTATCCTTCCCCGCTGCCCGTCGAGGAGTACCCGGACCACTCCGCCGACGACACCTACCGAGCGCTGGAGCTCTTCCAGTTCTTCGCACCCGCGACCGCCCTGACGGCCGGCGGGGTGAGCGTCCCGGCGACGATGTCCTGGACCCGCATGTCCCCGTGGCTGCCGTGGATGCGGCAGGGAGCACGCCCCGGCGGACTCACCTTCCACTGCCGCGGCCGCAAGCTCGACAGCTACGCGCAGGTGCCCGAACGCACCCGTGCGTACATCGCGGACCAGCACCCCGAGTTCGCCCACGCACCGGAGAGCTGGAGCGAGCCGAACGAGACGAGTTGGACGTACTTCCGCAGGCTCTGCCCGCCGGACCGCGCGCAGTCCTGAACGGCACCCCGGCCCCGCCGGTCCGGCCCCCGGCGGGCGATCTGCGACCCGCACCGCAAAACCCCTGACCACGCCCCCTGACGAGGGAAGCCGGGGGAGCCGCGGGGGGCGGACAAGGGTTTTCCCCGTATCCGGTTCATCCCCGCGTTGCCTACTGTCTGCCCACCGGCGATCTTCCCCGGGCAGGTGGCACACACTCCAACCCCACATGGCGTGTAGGCCTCCCACCGGGGGAAGCGGGCCGGGACCGCCGTTGCCCCTGCCTCGCCGTTGCGGCCGGGGTCAACGTGGCGTGCGGCGGAGGCCGGGGCGAGACCGACCAACTCGCTCCCGGCCCCGCAGCCGCCGGAACCTCCCACACTGCACCGAACCGGCCGGTCCGGCCTGCCCGGAAACGGCCCTCGAAAGGGATCACGTGCACGCAACGAGACGCAGGCTCATATCCGTGGTGGCCATGTCCGTCACCCTGCTCGCCGGCACCGCCACCGCCTCCGTGGCCGTGGCTTCCGAGACGCCCGCCGCGGCCCCCGCCGCCGCTCTCGCCCCGACCACGCCGGTCGAGAACCTGATCGTCGGCTACAAGCCGTCCGCCTCCGAGGCCAGCTCCAACAGCGCCGCCGCCGCAGACGCCGCCGCCAAGGGCAAGAAGGCCGGCAAGAAGGCGAAGTTCGACCGCCGCCTGGGCACCGGTGCCGCGCTGGTCAACCTCGGCGGGACGGTCGCGCCGACCGAGGCCGCCGACGTGATGGCCCAGTTCCGTGCCGACCCGGACGTCGCCTACGTCGAGCCGGACACCCGCGCCTACGCCACGGCCGTGACCCCGAACGACACCGAGTACGCCAAGCAGTGGGACCTCTTCGAGTCCACCGCGGGCATGAACGTCCCGGCCGCCTGGGACAAGACCACCGGCTCCGGCGTCACCGTCGCCGTGATCGACACCGGCTACGTCGCCCACTCGGACGTCGCGCCGAACATCGTCCCCGGCTACGACTTCATCAGCAGCGCCACCTACGCCCGCGACGGCGGCGGCCGCGACAGCAACCCCGCGGACGAAGGCGACTGGAACGCCACCGACGGCGAGTGCGGCGTCGGTTCCAGGGCGAGCAACTCGTCCTGGCACGGCACCCACGTCGCGGGCACCATCGCCGCGGCCACGAACAACTCCAAGGGCGTCGCGGGCATCGCGTACAACGCGAAGATCCAGCCCGTCCGCGTCCTCGGCAAGTGCGGCGGTTCCACCTCGGACATCGTCGACGCCATCACCTGGGCCTCCGGCGGCTCCGTCGCCGGTGTGCCGGCCAACGCCACTCCGGCCAAGGTCATCAACATGAGCCTCGGCGGCCCCGGCGCCTGCGGCACCAGCTACCAGAACGCCATCAACGCGGCCGTCGCCCGCGGCACGACCGTCGTCGTCGCCGCAGGCAACAGCAACGACGACGCGGCCGGCTACTCGCCCGCCAGCTGCAACAACGTGATCAACGTGGCGGCCAGCAACCGCGCCGGCGACCGCTCGTACTACTCCAACTACGGCTCGATCATCGACATCGCCGCCCCGGGCGGTGAGACCCGCCGCGCCACCGACACGCCCGGCACCGTCACCACCCCCGAGAACGCCATCCTCTCGACCCTGAACGCGGGCACCACCACCCCGGGCGCCGAGCTCTACAAGCCCTACCAGGGCACCAGCATGGCCGCCCCGCACATCGCGGGCCTCGCCGCGCTGATGAAGTCGGCGAACCCCGCGCTGACCCCGGCCCAGATCGAGACGGCGATCAAGAACAACGCCCGTCCGCTCGCCGGCACCTGCACCGGTGGCTGCGGCGCCGGTCTCGCCGACGCCGCCGCGACCGTCGCCGCCGTGACCTCGACGCCGACCGGCACGTACTTCGCGAACACCGCGGACTACGCCATCAGCGACTACACCACGGTGGAGAGCCCGATCACCGTCAGCGGCGTGACCGGCAACGCCCCGTCCGCCCTCAAGGTGGGTGTGAACATCGTCCACACCTACATCGGTGACCTCAAGGTCGACCTGATCGCCCCGGACGGCTCCGTCTACACGCTCCACAACCGCTCGGGCGGCAGCACCGACAACATCAACCAGGTCTACACCGTCAACGCCTCCTCCGAGGTCGCCAACGGCACCTGGAAGCTCCGGGTCAACGACAACGCCCGCGGCGACAGCGGCAAGATCGACTCCTGGAATCTCACCTTCTGAGACGACTGACGTCGACTCGGGGTCCGGGCCCAACTCCGCCTGACGGAGCGATAGTACGGACCAATAGAATCCCCGGGCCTGCCGATACTACGGGTATCGGCAGGTCCGCCGGGTTTTCGGTGCCACGTGACTGAATTCTGCGTCACAATGCGGCTCCAGCAGCCGCCCGACCTCGTATTCTCGCCTCTCACAGGAAGGCACAGGAGCCGGGGACCGGAAGGCTGGAGGCGGTGCGTGGCGGCGACGGGGCACGCTGACACAAGCGTCGGACACGGAGAACTGATCAAGGCGGTCGACCGCGCGCTGACGAACCACGGCCGGGCGCTTCTGACCGGACCCGCCGGCGCGGGCAAGACCGAGGTCCTGCGTGCCGTCGCGGCCGCCGCCGGAGCCCGGCGCGAGAGCGTCCTCGCCCTCGCGCCGGAGGCCGCGGACCGATGGATACCCGAGGCCTCCGCCGCGGCCCTCCTCGCCTCCGTCCCCGCGGCCGCCCTGGAGCAGCTCTCCGGCCCCCAGCGCACCGCCATCGCCCTCCTGCGCCGCGAGGCCGACGCGCCCGGTGCCGGACGCGACCACGTCGCCCTGCGCCTGGCCGTCGTCGAGGTGCTCCGCACCCTCGCCGCCCGCCAGCCCGTCCTCCTCGTCATCGACAACGCCCAGTGGCTCGACGCCGAGAGCACCGACCTCCTCCGCTTCGCCCTGCGCCTCACCCCGCCCCGCGTACGGGTCCTGGCCGCCGAACGGGTCCAGGGCGGAGCCCCCCTCGGCGCACCCCTCTGGGGCCCCGGCGTCCCCGCCGTGCGCGTGCCCCCGCTCGGCGCCGACGAGGTCGCCGAACTCCTCCTGCGCCACGGCCTGCCCGCCCGGCTCGCCGGACGCATCCACCAGGCCAGCGGCGGCAACCCGCGCCTGGCCCTGGCCCTCGGCCACTCCCTCGCCGAAGCCGCCGAGGCCCGCGACGGCAGCGCCCACCACGCCGACCCCCTGCCCGTCTCCGGACAGGCGCGCGAGGTCGCCCGCGGGCTCCTCGCCGGCGCCCCCGCCCGGGCCCGCCGCACCCTGCTGCTCGCCGCTCTCGCCTCCCGCCCGACCGTCTCCCTGCTACGACGGGCCGGCCGCCCCGACGCCGAGGCAGAGCTGGCCGAGGCGGAACGGGCCGCGCTGGTCAGGGTCGCGGAGGACGGCGCCGTCGAGTTCACCGCGGGAGCCCTGCCCACCGCGCTCGCCGCCGACGCGGGCTGGCCCGAACGTGCGGCCGGGCACGCCGCGCTGGCCGCCGCGGTCGACGACCCTGTCCAGGCCGTACGCCACCGGGCGCTGGCCACCGACACACCCGATCGGGGGCTCGCCGCCGAGATCACCGAGGCCGCCGCGGTCTGCCGCAGCCGCGGCCAGCGGGCCCTCGCCGCCGAACTGGGCCTGCTCGCGGCCGAACGCACGCCGTTCGGACTGCCCGGCGAGGAACTGGCCCGCCTCGTCACCGCCGCCGAGGACGCCGGCTGGGCCGGCCGCGCCGACCTCGCGCGGCGCGCCACCCGGGCCGTCCTGGCCCGCGACGCCTCGCCCGCCGACCGGGTACGCGCCCGGCTCGCCGTGATCGACGCCGCGGGCCAGGCCCTCGGCACGCTCGACGAGACCTTCGCGTACGCTATGGACGAAGCCGCCGGGGACCCCGCCCTGCAGGCCGCCGTCCAACTGCGGATCGCCTGGAAGCACAACCTCAGCGACGGCGACCCCGTCCGCTCCCGCGACGCCGCCGCCGCGGCCGGCGCCCTCGCCGCGCAGGGCGGCGACCAGACCGCCGAGGCCATGGCGCTGACCGTGCGGGCCCGCATGGGCCGCATCCTCGGGGACGCGGGAGCCGAGGAAATCCTCGACGAGGCCCTCGCCCTGCCCGCGCCCGAGGTGCCGCTCGGCATGCGCAACGCACCGCAGTACCTCGCCGTCCGGCACGCACTCTTCGACGACCGGCTCGCCGACGCCCGCCGCCAGCTGATGGTGCTGCTGCCGGCCGTCCGGCGGACCGGTTCGGCCGAGGACGTCTTCGAGGTGCTCCGCAGCCTCACCGAGGTGGAACTGCGCAGCGGCCGGTGCGAGGCCGCCTCGGCCCACGCCCGCAGGGCCCTGGAACTGACCATCGAGGCGGGCCTCTCGCCCGGCCCCGCCTGGTACGTCGCTGCGACGGCCGAGACCATGGGCGGCAGTTTCGCGCGCGCCGAGAGTTACGCGCGACGCGGCATCCAGGCCTCCCAGGAGGAACAGGACCAGGTCTTCCTCTCCCGCGGGCTGCACGCCCTCGGGCTGATCGAACTGGCCACGGGCGAAGCGGCGAAGGCCGTCGCCACCCTGCGCCGCGTCGCCGAACTGGAGGCCGCCCAGCAGGTGGTGGATCCCTCGATCCTGCGCTGGCACGGCGAACTCGCCGAGGCGCTGATCGCCGCGGACGCACCCGGCGAAGCCGCCGACCTGATCGGTCCCGTCCGCACGGTCGCCCTCGGGCTCGGCCGCACCGGCGTCGTCGCCGCCCTCGACCGGGCCCGCGCCCTCTGCCTGTCCGCGCAGGGCGAGGCGGACGCCGCCGTCCGGCTCCTGGAGGAGACGGCGCAGCGCTTCGACGGGCTCCGACTGCCGCTGGAGCGGGGCCGTACGTTGCTGGCCCTCGCCCGGGTGGAGCGCCGTCGCCGACGGCGGGCGCCGGCCCGGGCGGCGCTCCGGTCCGCGGCCGAGGTGTTCGAGCGGGCCGGGGCCGCGCCCTGGACTGCGCTTGCCCGGGAACCGGCTCCGGGCGACGCGGCGGGCTCTCCGGTCACCGCGGCCGCGACCCTGACCGAGGCCGAGAGCCGCCTGGCGCTCCTGGTCAGCCAGGGCGCGAGCAACCAGGAGGCCGCGGCGAAGCTGTTCCTCAGCGTCAAGACCGTCGAGTCCCGGCTGACCCGCATCTACCAGAAGCTGGATGTACGGTCACGGGCCCAGCTGGCCACCGCGCTGCGCACGCGGTGACCGCACGCACCCCGCGTCAGCAGCTCAGGTTGGCGCCCGGGGTGACGCCCAGCAGCTGGGTGAAGCTCTGGTACTTGGAGATCCGGCTCTGGACCTGGGCGGGGTTGCCGCCGTTGCACTCCAGGGCGCCGTTGATGGAGCGGATGGTCTCGCCGAAGCCCGCGCCGCTCACCATGGCGGCGTGAGCGGTCATCGTTCCCGGCCCGTTCTGCGTATTCCAGTACCAGAGCGCCGTCTTCATGGCGACGGCCGGATCCTGCTCCACGAGGTAGGGGTTGGCCAGGAGGTTGATGCCGAGGGCGTCACCGGCTGCCTTGTAGTTGAAGTTCCAGCTGAGCTGGATGGGCCCGCGGCCGTAGTAGGCGGCCTGTCCGGCCGGACAGCCGTACGGCTGCGTCGCGTCGCAGTAGTGCGGGTAATTGGCGGTGTTCTGCTCCACGATGTGCACGAGGCCGCCGGTCTCGTGCGAAACGTTCGCGAGGAAGGCGGCGGCCTCGCGGCGTTTGACCGTGTCGTCGCCGGTCCTGGCGAAGCCGGGATAGGCGGACAGCGCCGCGACCAGGCCGTTGTAGGTGTAGAAGGGATTGCGGTTCGGGAACATCTGGTGGAACTGGGCCTCGGAGACGACGAATCCGGACGGGTCGGGGTCGGGGTCCGGGTCCTGGCCGCCCCCGCCGCAGGTGCCCTGGTCCGCCCACACGCCCCACTGGCCGGTGGTGCCGGGCGTCTCGCCCTGGGTCCACCACTTGGCCTGCCAGTTGCGACCGCCGTACGAGGCGCTCATGCCGTTGGTGTAGATGGCCGAGGAGGCCCACGGGGAGGCGCAGGGGGCCGCCGCGGCGGCGGGGGAGGACGGAAGGGCGATGGCGAGACCGGCCGTGACGGCCGCGGCGGCGACCAGGCTGAGGGCGCGGCGGCGAAGCGCACGTATCACGTAACTGCTCCTTCAGTGGGGGGACTTGCCGTGGGGGCAACAGCGCCCACTGAAACGGAATGGTCTGAACCTGTCAAGGTCTAGACCAAAAGGAGCGCCGGTGTCACGCGTGTCGCGTGACACCGGCGCGGAAGACTCGATCAGCTGCCGGCGGAGAGGTTGCCGGACAGGACCGGGATGTTGCTGGCGATGTGCGAGAGGGACTCGTCGCCCTTGGCCTGGGTGGAGTTCTCCGCGCACTGCTGGTTCTGCGGGTTGGACAGGACGTTGACGTCCTGGACGCCGACGTTGGCGAGGACCGCGACCAGGGACTGGGCGTTGACCTTGGCCGGCAGGCCGACGCAGAGCTTGTTGAGGGAGCCCTGGATCGGGGCGAGCTGCGGGCTCTGGTTCCCGCGGGTCTCCGCGTTGCCGTAGATCTGCGCCGAGTCGTTGCCGTTCACGGTGCTGACGCCGTTGTCGTTGCCGATCGCCATCGCGGGCGAGGCGGCGGCGCCCGCGCCGAGCACGGCGGCGGTGGCGGCGGCGGTGGCCATGAACTTCTTGAGCATCTGGGGGATCCTTCGGTCGCGCTGTCGCATCGGATGGCTGCCCACGGCGGGGCGCGCTGATCAACTGCTGACGGCGCCCGGGGTTATGCCCCGTCACCCGAGTGGCCCAACGGACCGTCGGACCGGCCGGGCCCCGCCGCGGTGGCGGCGGGGCCCGGATCCCGGAGTGGGGAGGGTCAGCCGCTCTTGCGGCGGACCTTCTTGGTCTTGCCGCTCGCGGCGCTGCTGGAGCCCTGTACCTTGGCCCGGTTCTGGTGCGCCTGCTGGGAGTGGGCCTTCGCGGCGTTGCGCTCCAGGGCCTCCCGGAACCGGCGCTTGGCCGCTTCGGCCGGGGACTCGTCCTGCGGGATGCCTGCTTCGTCAGCCATTCGTCCTCCTGGAGTGATCAAGCGGCCCCAGTCTGTCAGTCGCCGTACCTGCTGACCAGCGAGTTCCTGGATGCCCCAAGGGTGCCTTGGGGAGGTTATAAGTTTGAGTTATGGGGGCATAAACCGGCACCGGGTGCCGGGTTAGGTTTACCTTCATTTAGGGTTCCCTTTGATCCGACGTGATCCACCCTGCCGTCGCTCGAAGGGAACCTCTGCCATGCCTCGCCCTCTGCGGGTAGCAATCGTCGGTGCCGGCCCGGCCGGCATCTATGCCGCCGACGCGCTGCTGAAGTCCGAGGCCGCCGTTGATCCCGGTGTGTCCATAGACCTCTTCGAGCGCATGCCCGCGCCCTTCGGCCTGATCCGCTACGGCGTCGCTCCCGACCACCCGCGGATCAAGGGCATCATCACGGCCCTGCACCAGGTGCTCGACAAGCCGCAGGTCCGCCTCTTCGGCAACGTCGACTACCCCGGCGACATCAGCCTCGACGAGCTGCGCTCCTTCTACGACGCCGTGATCTTCTCCACGGGCGCCACGGCCGACCGCGCGCTCTCCATCCCCGGTGTCGACCTCGACGGCTCCTACGGCGCGGCCGACTTCGTCTCCTGGTACGACGGCCACCCGGACGTGCCGCGGACCTGGCCGCTCGATGCCGAGAAGGTCGCCGTGCTCGGCGTCGGCAACGTCGCCCTGGACGTCGCGCGCATCCTCGCCAAGACCGCCGACGAACTGCTGCCCACCGAGATCCCGGCCAATGTCTACGACGGCCTCAAGGCCAACAAGGCCATGGAGGTGCACGTCTTCGGCCGCCGCGGCCCGGCCCAGGCCAAGTTCAGTCCGATGGAGCTGCGCGAGCTGGACCACTCGCCCCACATCGAGGTGATCGTCAACCCCGAGGACATCGACTACGACGAGGGCTCGATCGCCGAGCGGCGCGGGAACAAGCAGACCGACATGGTCGCCAAGACCCTGGAGAACTGGGCGATCCGCGACATCGGCGACCGGCCGCACAAGCTCTTCCTGCACTTCTTCGAGTCGCCCTCGGAGATCCTCGGCGAGGACGGCAGGGTCGTCGGTCTGCGGACCGAGCGCACCGAACTGGACGGCACCGGGAACGTCAGGGGAACCGGCCGGTTCACCGACTGGGACGTCCAGTCCGTCTACCGCGCGGTCGGCTACCTCTCGGACGAACTGCCCAAGCTTCCCTGGGACGTCGAGTCCGGCACCGTCCCGGACGAGGGCGGCCGTGTGATCGACGCCGGCGGCCACATGCAGTCGACATACGTGACCGGCTGGATCCGCCGCGGCCCGATCGGCCTGATCGGCCACACCAAGGGCGACGCCAACGAGACCGTCGCCAACCTGCTCGCCGACCACGCCGAGGGCCGCCTGGGCGCGCCGTCGTCCCCGGAGGCGGAAGCCGTCGAGTCCTTCCTTGCCGAGCGCGGCGTGCGCTACACCACTTGGGAGGGCTGGTACCGGCTGGACGCGGCGGAGAAGGCCCTCGGTGAGCCCCAGGGCCGTGCGCGCGTGAAGATCGTGGAACGCGAGGAGATGCTCGACGCGAGCGGCGCCTGATCGCTGCGGGCCGGGACCGGACGGGCCCGGCCCGTCCGTGCGAGCGGTGGCGGAGGGGAGGCCCGCCGCCGTCCCCCGTACGGGGGACGATTGCGCCGGAACGGAATTGTGGGCCGTGCAAGGGAGTTGGACACGAGCAGGACTCTGACCCCGCAGGCACTGGAGAGCTCATGAAGATCGGCATCATCGGCGCGGGCAACATCGGGGGCAACCTCACCCGCCGCCTCACCGCCCTCGGGCACGAGGTCGCGGTCGCCAACTCGCGGGGGCCCGAAACCCTCACCGCCCTCGCGCAGGAGACCGGCGCCACCCCCGTCACCGTGGCCGAGGCGGCGCAGGGTGCCGAGGTCGTCGTCGTCACCATCCCGTTCAAGAACGTGCCCGACCTGCCGGCAGGCGTCTTCGACGGCGCCGCTCCTGGCCTCGTGGTCATCGACACCGGCAACTACTACCCCCGGCAGCGCGACGGCCGGATCGCCGGCGTGGAGGACGAGGGACTGACCGAGAGCCGCTGGACCGAGCGGCAGCTCGGACGCCCCGTGATCAAGGCCTTCAACGGCACCTACGCCCAGGACCTCCTCGACCGGCACCGCCCGGCCGGTGCCGCGGACCGGATCGCGCTGCCCGTCGCGGGCGACGACGAGGCGGCGAAGAAGACCGTACGCGACCTCATCGAGGAGCTCGGCTTCGACACGGTCGACTCGGGCGGCCTCGACGACTCCTGGCGGCAGCAGCCCGACACCCCCGTCTACGGACTCCGGGAGGGCGTCGAAGGGGTCTCCCGGGCCCTCGCCGAGGCCTCCCCGGTACGCCCGGCGGCCTTCCGAGGCTGAGAGACGGCGGACCGCGGCCGGTAGGCGGCCGGCCGGTGGCAGCGGCCCTGTCCGGGCAACGGGACGGTGTCGGCCCCGCACCGGCTGCGGCAGAGCCCGTCCACGCTGACGCCTCTCGGAGGGCGGTCCGGCAGTGGGGGACACCGGCGGGCGGCGGGTCCGGAACGGGTCTGCGGGGGCTGCCCGGACCGCAGGGCGGCCGACCCGTGCGGGCCCCGTGGGCGGAAGTGGACCCGTAGGGGCTCAGGACGTCCGGCCCCGCTCCAGCACCCCGCGGACGAAGGCCGCCTGGCCCGCGTGCTGGAGGTCGTCGGCGAGCACGCTGACCAGGCGGACTCCGAGGGTGACCGGCGGGTCCCAGCGCTCGTCGACCACCCGGTCCAGGTCGGCGGCCGCGAGCCCCCGGACGAAGCCCAGGGTCTGCTCGTGCACCGCGTCGAAGTAGCCGAGCAGGAGCTCTCCCGCATCCACCCTCACGGCGCCCGCCTGCCGCGCGGAATGGGCGTAGCCGGTGGATTCGGTGGGCAGCCGCAGGGCGAACCGGTCCGCCCAGCCCCCGGCCTCCCACACCTGCTCCAGGCCTGCCGCGGCCGCGATGTGGTCGTCCTGGATCCGGGTCAGGTGCCAGACCAGCCAGGTGACGGAGTTCGCGGCCGGGTCGACGCGGGCGTTCAACAGGTCCGCGGGCGCGCCGTCCACGGCCTCGTACACGGCCTCCCGGATCCGGCCGAACCCGTCCGTAGCCTTCATGCACCCACCATGCAAGGCCCGGCGGCCCACCCGGTGCGAACGACACGCGGGGGCGGGGCGCCGGGCCGGCGGTCCCGGGTCAGCCGACGGCGTCGGCCTGTGCGGGCTCGGCGGTCCGGCCCGGTCCGGCCTCGGCCGGCCGCGCGGCAGCCGGCGCGGCGGGCCGGTGGCCAGCGCGCAGGCCGAACCGGCCGATCAGCCCGACCAGGGCGAAGGCCGCGGCGCCGATCCCGAAGGTCAGGGTGAACCCGGACTCGGCGGGCAGCGGGGGCACCCCTGCGGGCAGGTGCTCGATGGTGTTGGACGCGAGGATCGTGGTGACGACGGCACTGCCGATCGCGCTGCCCGTCGAGCGGGAGATCGAGTTGATGCCGTTGGCGATGCCGCTCTGGTGCGGCGGGACGCTGGACATGATCACAGCTGGCATGGCGGCGTACCCGAAGCTGACGGCCGCACCGACGACCAGACCGGAGCCGATCACCGAGAACGCGTGGCCGTGGTCGACGGCGAGCCAGCCGAAGCCGGCCGTGCCCAGCAGGGCGGCCATGCCCAGTGCCGTGCGCGGACCGCGATGGCGCACGATCCGGCCGCCGATGGGCGAGGCCAGCAGCGAGACGATCGCGCTGGGCAGCAGGAACTGCACGGAGGCGCGCAGGATCGACGCGTCGAAGCCGTAGCCGGTGAGCGCCTCGGGCATCTGCACGAGGTACGAGACGCCGAGGAAGCTCGCGAACATGCCGAAGCCGACGAGGAGGCCGGCCAGGTTGGCCATCAGGACCGGGCGGTGCGCGAACATCTTCATGTCGACCAGGGGCTCGCGGACCTTGAGCTCGGTCACCACCCACACGGCGGCCATCACGGCGGCGCCGGCGAAGCTGCCCAGCGTACGGCCGGAGGTCCAGCCCCACTCATGGCCCTGCGAGATCGCCAGCAGGAGCAGCAGCAGCGCGGTACCGAGGGTCAGGGCGCCGAGCACATCGGTGCGCCCCCCGGATCCGGTGCGGGTGCGGGGGACCAGCAGGACCACCGCGAGCAGGGCGAGCACCGCGAGGCCGGTCGCCATCCAGAAGGCGTTGCGGTAGTCCGCGTCGGGGCCGGAGGTGAGCAGGCCGGTGGCGACGAGCGCGAGGCCGCTGCCGAACGCGAGCGTGCCGCTGACCAGCGCCATCGCGCCAGGCAGCTTCTGCGGGCGGACCTCTTCGCGCAGCACCGAGAGCGCCAGCGGGAAGATCGCGGTGGCGGCGCCCTGCAGGACGCGGCCCAGGATCAGCAGCGGGAGCGAAGGGGCCAGCGCCGTGAGGACGGAGCCGGCGACCATCACGCCGAGGACGGCCACCAGGGTGGGCTTCTTTCCGTGCTGGTCTCCGAACCGGCCGAGGAGCGGTGTGAAGACCGCCGCGGACAGCAGAGTGGCGGTGGTCACCCAGCTCACGTCGGCGGTCGAGGAGCCGAGGTCGTCGCGGATGAGGCCGAGGATCGGGACCGGCAGGGTCTGCATCATCGACACGACCATCGCGGCGAGGCTCAGGGCGAAGACGACGGCCGTCTCGTGGCGCTGCCGGGAGGCTGCCGCGGCCGGGGAGGGGGTGCTCATGGCTGGGGGGACCTTCTTCGTGTTTCGGAGCTGAGGAGCTTCGGAACCCAGATGTTTGATGTCATCAAGTAACGCGATCGAAGGTAGAGCTCGATATTTCAGGTAGTCAAGTAAACAATTGATAATGTGAAGCAACCTGGGTAGGCTCCTCGCATGAGCGAGACCGCCACCCACACCCCGACGAAGGTCCAGCTGCTGGAGCTGCTCGCAGCCATCGGCACCGCCCAGTGGCGCGAGTTCGCCGCGGCCGCCGCCCAGTACGGCCTCACGCCCACCCAGGCGCGGGTCCTCGCCCAGCTGGACGGCCCGGTGCCCATGCGCGGCCTCGCCGCCCTGCTCGTCTGCGACGCGTCCAACGTGACCGGCATCGTGGACCGGCTGGAGGCCCGCGAGCTCGTGCGGAGGGAACCGTCCGCCGCCGACCGCCGCGTCAAGAACGTGGTGGCCACGGAAGCCGGCCGGGAGGTCATCCGCCGGGTGCGGGAGGAGATGCAGGCGGCCCACGGCGCGCTCGACACGCTCGACGACGCCGAGAGCGCGACGCTCTACGCCCTGCTGGCCCGGCTGAGGCCGTCGATGGAGAAGAGCTAGTCTCGACCCCCGTGGACACTCTTCAGCGGATCAACGACGTGCCCGTGCTGATGTGCGCGGCCGAGGGCGAGACCATCGCGGGTGAAAGCGAAGCCCTGGACTGCATCGGCAACGCCTCCTACCTGGGCGCCGAGTGGGCCGTCATACCCGTCGAACGCCTCGACGAGACGTTCTTCCGGCTGAGCACCCGGGTCGCCGGTGGGATCATCCAGAAGTTCGTCCAGTACCGGGTGGGCCTCGTCGTCCTCGGCGACGTCTCCCGCCACACGGAGGCCAGCACGGCGCTGCGCGACTTCGTCCGCGAGTGCAACCGGGGCCGCCAGACGTGGTTCCTCGCTGACACCGACGAGCTGCGCGACCGGCTGACGGGCGCCGGGGCGTGAACGGCGACCACATCCGGATCCTGCGCGCGGCCGACCGCCCCGCCACGGTCTGGAAGAACGGCGGGGGAGTCACCCGGGAGATCGCCGTCTGGCCCGCGGACGCCGACATGGACTCGTTCCGGTGGCGGGCGAGTCTGGCCGAGGTGGCCGCCGACGGCCCCTTCTCGGCCTTCCCCGGCATCGACCGCACCCTGACCCTCGCCGAGGGCGCGGGCATGGACCTCGTGGTGGGAGGCGAGCGCCGGCTCGTCACCGAACGCTTCGCACCGCAGGACTTCGCCGGGGACGAGCCGACGGACTGCCGGCTCGTCGGCGGTCCGGTCGTGAACTTCAACGTGATGTACCGCCGCGGCACGACGACGGCGCGGACCGTCGTCGTCCGGGACAGCCTCGCCCTGGCGGCCGAACCGGGCGAGACCCTGCTGGTGGTCGTCCTGGACGGCTCGGCGGCGCTGGACACCCCGCAGGGCCCGGCCCGCACCCTGGGCCCGTACGACGCGCTCCTCGCCCGGGGCGGGTTCGCCGGACGCGTACGGACCGACGGCCGCGCGGCTGTGGTCCGCTTCCGCTAGGGCAGGGGCCGATCGATCGGGAGCCCGTCCAGCCCGTCCAGCCCGTCCAGCCCGTCCAGCCCGTCCAGCGCGTCCCGGCGGGCTGACGGCGGCACCGGCGAGGGCGGAGCGGCCGACGTCATCTCGCGGGCACGGTGGGGGCCGGGGGGTGAACCTCCAGGACGACCGCGGTGCCGGCCACGGTCCGGTCCTCGTACATCTGGATCTGCTGGCCGGTCTCGACGTGGGTCCAGTGGGCGGGGGTGAGGGGAACGAGGCGGACGGTGGCCCGGCCGCCCGGCTGCAGCAGGGGCATGTCCTCGACCCACAGTCCTGCGATGCTCACCGCGACACCTCCGGTCGGTGAGAGGTTCCCGATGTCCCACAGGGGCCGCAGGACACCGTGACCGGAGATCGGCGTCCTGCGTCGGGCCTCCGTGGTGGGACGAAGCGTCAGATCGGCCCGGACCATTCCGTTGCGGATCTCGGCACACCGCCAGTGGCACCAGGCCCGGCTCTGCTCGAAGCCGAGCTGCTCGGCCGCCTCGGCAAGCTGCTCCCAGAACGCCGAGGGCAGCGGCGGCCCGTCTCCGAGCTCCTCCAGCAGGCCCACGGCCGTCCGCCATTCGTCGTGGGCGAGATAGTCCCAGACGTCCAGCACGGTGAGGTCGTTCTCGGTGGCGAGCTCCTCCGGGACGAGGAGCGAAGCCGCTTCGAGTAGCTCGGTGACATGCATGCAGTCATGGTCGGCCATGCTGTCGGGCCGCGTCGCATCGTCCCGCTCCAGGTCCTGTGCGGCGTCGGGATGACGAGCCCTTCCCGTACACCGCGTCCTGGCGCGCATCGCCCCGCCGGACGGCAGGCGTGCGGTCCGGCGGGGCGGAGTACGTCAGCGGTGGCCCAGTACGTTGACCACCCGGCCGTTGGGGTCACGGACGAAGAACCGCCGCACCCCCCACTCCTCGTCCTGAAGAGGGTGGACGATCTCCGCGCCGCTCTCCCGCACGGCCGTGTAGGCGGCGTCCACGTCGTCCACCTCGATGCTCATGTCGGGAACAACGGGTGCGGTCTTGTCCCGGGACATGATGCTGATCTGCGCCGTCGGACTGGACGGGGACGCGAGCGTCATGATCCAGCCGTGGTTCATGACCTCCTCGAACCCGAGCAGGCCGTAGAACTCGCGGCTCTCCTGTGCAGCCTCCGACTGGACATTGGGTACGACACGTCGCGTGGCCATCGATGTCTCCAAGGTGGGAACGAGCCGGCGTTGGGGCTCCCCAGAGGTACTACGGCCCGCGGGCCGCCGCACGCGCTTTCGGCGCACGCTCCGAACAAGCCGCTGCCGGCCGGTCGCCGATCAGCGGGTGCCGAGCTTGATCCATTTCGCCGTGCTGGGGACGCCCTGCGCGTCGAGCAGGAAGAGCATGTAGGAGCCGGGCGGCGCGTCGGCGGCACCGGGTGGGGTGCGCAGCGCGATCCGGTGGCCCTGGATGTCGGTGATCCGCAGGTCGAGGTGGCGCTGGCTGGTGTTGACCGAGTGCGTTGCCGTCGTCGGGGCCAGCAGTACGGCGCGCCTGACGTCCTCGGCCGTCGAGCTGGACACCTGGAAGGCCGTGTCGTACCGGAGGTCGCCCGCCGGGACCCGGTCGAGCGCCGGCCGGGCGCCCCGGTGCAGATAGGCGGGCTCGTAGAGCTCGATGCTGCCGTCCATCCCGTCCCCGACGTCGGGATCGTTGGCGATCTGCTGGAGTTCGTCGCCGGTGACCATCATCCGTCCGTCCGGCAGCACCAGGGCGTTGGAGTGGTAGCCGCGCGGCAGCCGTTGGGCCGGTCCCGTCCTCCACCGGCCGCTCGCGTCGCGCACCTCGATCTGTCGGTACTTCGGGTCGGCCTCCGGGTTGAACGGGCCGTGGCCGTAGTCCCTGGTGTCCAGGGCCCCGTTGACAGTGAGCAGCGTGCCGTCCGGCAGGATCAGGGTGTCGTCCTGGGTGCGGCCGAAGGCCCTGGGCTCCTCGGTCGTCCAGCGTCCCCCGGACAGCCGGTATGTGTGCGGGTCACGCGGGTCGCCGCCGAGGACGAGGACGGAGTCCGGGCCCCGGAAGCCCGCCGGCAGCGGCACGGCCGAGCCGTAGCCCCGGAAGTCGGCGGGCCGCCGAGGAAGCTCGCTGCGTACGTCCCCGACCGGGTCGAAGAGCCACTGCTGGTCGGCGTCGCGGCCGAGGCCGTAGATCATCCCGTCGCGCAGCGAGAACAGGTGCGGGTAGTCGTTGCGGAAGGGGGCGTCCGAGCGGAGCCGCTCGGCGGGGACGCCGGCGGGGATGTCGTACGGCCGCCAGGGCACGCGGTGTCCGAGCGCGGGGAAGCGTTCCACCACCGGGGTGGGGGTGCCCGTGCCGCGCTCGGACTGGCCGGACATGATGATCTGCCGGCCGTCCGCCCCGGTCACGACCGAGGGGTACCAGCGGCCGACGGCCAGGTCGCGGTTGCGGAACCACTTCTCGGTCCACGGGTCGAAGACGAAGGACAGCCGGGCGCCGCTGCCGCCCCTGCCGCCGAGGTTGCCGCCGAAGACCCCGACCATCCCGTTGGGCAGGTAGGAGTGCCCGGCACAGAAGAACGGCGCCGGGCGGGGGGAATGGGTGCCGTCGGGCATCAGCACCACCGGCGGCGGTACGTTCCGGAAGGCCCGGGGCCCGGTCCCCGCAGCGGGGTTCCAGAGCCAGGCGCGGCCCGCGTTGGCCGGGCCGACGGTGTTCGTCGGCCCGGTCTCCTTCGTGGGGTCGGACTCCACGCGTTCGAAGGAGAACAGCAGCACCTTCCCGGTGGGCAGCAGGGCCACGTGGACGCCGAAGTCGGGGGAGGGGAAGAACTGCGTGAAGCGGCCGAACCGGGCGGGGGCGAAGCCGGCGTTGACCCTGCGCTGGGACTCCTCCAGACCGGCCAGGCTCGCCGTGCGCCTCGCCTGCGGGTACCCCGTGGTGTCCTGGGCGGCCCGGCGCAGCCGGGCGTGGGCGCGGGCATGCTCCTCGCCCAGGACGCCGGCTTCGTCGCCGGTGTGGTGGACCGCGGCCCGGGCCGGCGCGGGCGGCCCGGCGGTGGGAAGGGCCAGGGCTGCGACGAGGGCCAGCGCCGACAGGGCGGCGGACCGGGACGGGCGGGACATCGAACTCCTCACCGCAGGATGGCCCGGAGCGGAGGTCGGGGACGGCTCCGGAAGCCGCTGAGGGACTGAAGGAACCAGCCGATATTAGGGCATAAGTGGAGCTATGCCATGGATGACCGGCCCGGCCGGTGCTTCTCGAAGGTCTCTTGGGGCCGATTGCCGGGCTATTTGGGGCGATTTATCGTTTCTGCGGTGAATCGTTTCGGCCGTCAAGGTGAGACCGCGTGCCCACCGGCCGGCTCCGTCCGGCGCGGACCGCTATCCATGTCGGTGTGATCAAGTCGCTCCGTACCGGATTCACCGCAGCCGCCGTGACCGCAACGCTCGTCACGCTCAGTCCCGCCGCCGGGGCCTCCCCCTCGGCCCCCCTCGACCAAGTGGCCGTGGATGTCGCCACGGTCAACGGATCGGGCTGCCGTCCCGGCAGTGCCGCCGTCGCCGTGTCGCCCGACAACTCGGCCTTCACCGTCACCTACAGCGAGTACGTGGCCCAGGCGGGCGGCGGCGCCCCCGCCGTCGAGGGCCGCAAGAACTGTCTCCTGTCCCTCGTCGTGCACGTCCCGCAGGGCTACACCTACGCCATCGCGAAGGTGGACTACCGGGGCTTCGGCAGCCTCCAGCCGGGCGCGGTCGGCACGCAGAAGGCCAGCTACTACTTCCAGGGCATGAGCCAGACCGCTTACCGGACCCACCGGTTCGTCGGGGCGCTCGACGACAACTGGCAGGCCACCGACACCACCGGCATCGAAGCCCTGGCCTGGTCGCCCTGCGGCGAGCAGCGCAACTTCAACATCAACACCGAACTGCGTGCGGAGGTGGGCACGTCCGACCCGTCGAGGACCAGCTTCATGGCCCTCGACTCGACGGACGGCAGCATCAACAGCGTGTACCACTTCTCCTGGAAGCAGTGCCCCCAGCGCTGACCGGCAGAGCACGCTGCCGGCCCCGTCGGGGACCGGTTTGCGGCATCGCCTCGCGGACGGATCCGTCCATCGAGCGGCTGTGGCCCGTAGGGCGTGTCCGGCCGTTCATGTGACTACTTCGTGCCCGAGTCGTTCCTGTGGGCATGGGGCGGGGCGATCTCGCGGATGCCGAGTGGGAACGGCTTCGGCCGTTCCCACCGGTCGGCAGCGGGCCTTGTGGCACGGTAGACGCTCCGGTTCTGGCGCCGGGCGCCCGGCGCGTGCCCCTTTCCCCACCCGTGTTGCCGGCGTGCAGGAGAACCTGAAGAGGGTCCGGGGCCTGCGTCGGGCGCGGGCTCCACGTCAGGCCGACGCGCGCTCCACCAGGATCGTTTCGGTGATCACCGGCCCCGGCGCGGTCCGGCCCTCGCGGCCGTCTCCCAGCCGCTCCATCAGCAGCCGGGCCATCGTCCGCCCCATGCCCTCGATGTCCTGACGCACCGTCGTCAGCGGAGGGTCGGCGCTCTCCGCCACCGGTTCGGCGTCGTCGAAGCCCACCACCGAGACCTCCCCGGGGACCACCCGGCCGCGCTCGCGCAGCACGCGCAGTGCCCCGGTCGCCATCAGGTCGTTGCCGGCGAACACCGCGTCGATCGAGGGGTCCCGGTCCAGCAGTTCGGCCATCGCGCGGGCTCCGCCCGCCGCGGTGAAGTCCCCCACGGCGACCAGCTCGGACCCCGCGGCCGGGAGTACGTCGCGATAGCCGCTCAGCCGGTCGGCCGCCGAGGTCTGGTCGAGCGGGCCGCAGATGTGCGCGATCCGTCGCCGTCCCCGCGCCAGCAAGTGGCGTACGGCGTCCCGGGCACCCCCGCGGTTGTCCGCGTCCACGTATGTCACCCGGCCGTCCTCCCCGGGCCCGGCGGTCCAGCCCGGACGCCCGCCGTAGACCATGGGCATGCCGATGCGGGCGGCGATGGAGGGCAGTGGGTCGTCGGTGTGCAGGGAGAAGGCGAGGGCTCCGTCGACATGGCCGCCGGCCAGGTACCGCTCGATGCGGTCGTAGTCGCAGTGGTCCTCCACCAGCAGCAGCACCAGCTGGGCGTCGTGCGCGGTCAACTCCTTGCTGATGCCGCGTATCTGACGGGAGAAGAAGGGGTCCGAGAAGATCCTCGCCTCGGGTTCGGGAATGATCACCGCGACGGCGCCGGTGCGTCGGGTGACCAGTGTGCGGGCCGCGTGGTTCGGGATGTAACCCAACTCCTGGATCGCCGTCTGCACCCGTTCGGCCAGATGCGGGCGGACTCCGTCACCGCCGTTGACCACACGGGAGACCGTGGCCCTCGACACGCCCGCGAGCGCCGCGACGGCCTCCAGGGTGGGACGGCTGCCGGAACGCGGTTCGGGCACGTGATTTCCTCCATGATCAACAGGCGGTGGCCTCGCCGAACAGAAGGGTAACGGGTGATCAACGTCCGGGGTGAGCCCAGGAGGTGGACCGGAGCGGGGAGGGGTGTTCCGCCGGTACGGCCTCCCCGGCACGGACCGCTCCGGCAGGGTGCCGTCGGCCGGGGCCGCGGGCGACGACGCGCCCGTCGGCGGTGACCCGCGGGAAACCGCCCGGTCCCGCGCGACCCGGGCAGGGGCACGCACCCCGCGCGGGCCCCTACATGTGGGACTGCCCGTAGTAGTGGCCGAACCGGTCCATGAAATTCGGCTCACCGGCGTACTTGGCCTCGTCGTAGTCGGGCGCGTTCCTGATCTGCTCCTTGGTCAGGCTCAGGTAGACCTTCTCCTCGGCCGTGTCGATGCGCTCGACGACGCCGGCCGGCAGGAGGACGTGCTTGCCGAGGATCCAGACGCCCGTGTCGACGACGATGTGGGAGGAGCGGAAGTCGGCGGAGTGCTTGTCGACCTTTCCGATGTGGCCGTCGGTGGCCTCGACCTTGTAGCCGACGAGGTCGATGCCGCTGTGGTGGCCGGCAGCCTCGTGGTATCCCCAGATGTCCTTCTCGGTCACGACTCCCGCCTCTCTGCAACCGTACGCGTAGCCGGCCCCAGGCCCCGCCCGACCGGTGACTCCGGTGAGGAGCCGAGGACGCCGCCCCGGTGGACGGCAAGGAAGGTGGGGGCGCGGCCCGTGGGCGCCCCGTGGCTCCGGTGCACGGCGACCTCCTCAGGAGGAAGGTCGCCGGGGGCCGGCGGGCCGTTCGCCGTCCGGCCCCGTCCAGCGGGTGCCCGGGCCGGACCGGCCGGGCTCGACCGGCCGGTCGAGGCGGCTCGCCTCGTCCGTGTCCGCGGCCCGCGTGGTCCCGTCGTCCCCGCCCGCGTCCCCGGGCGCCTTCCCGGCCCGGGGTGCGGCGTGCGGTGCCCGGTGCCGGTCTTCGTCGCCGTGGTGCAGCGGTACTCCTCCTGCGCCGCCCTGGTCGTCCATGACAGCTCCTTCCATGTCCCCGGAGCCCCCTCACCCGGCGCGTTCCCGGCCGAGGTGACGGGAAACCCCTCTCCTCGCGCGGCCCTCGTGTCGTCTCGTGTCATGCGGCCGCCGTTGCCGCCGCCAGGCTGTCGACCACGTCGGCCAGCCGTCCCCGCCGGGCACGGGCGGCCCGCTGACGGCTCGCACCACCGCCCTCCGCACGCAGCCGGTCGAGCAGGGTGTCCACCAGGAGCAGGTCGCCGACCGCGGCGAGTCCGGGTTCGGCCCGCTCCCGCAGCCGATCGAGCATGTCCCACACCGGCACGTGCGCCCCGCCGACCGGGTCGAGGCCCCATCCGCCGTCCAGCCCGTGCAGGGCCGCGAGCCGGTGCGCCTCGCGCAGCCGCCCGCACTCCAGGAACGGCGCGGGCCTGCCCTCGTCGCGCTCCGGCAACAGCACCCCCGCGAGTCCTCGGACGAGCGCCGCCAGCAGGACGACGGTGTCGAGGCGGGCGTTCACGTCGGCGACGCGGATCTCCAGCGTCGGCACGTGCTCGGACGGGCGGGCGTACCAGTAGATCATCCGTCGGTCCAGCAGGGCCCCGCACCGCACCAGATCATGGGCGATGCGCTCGTAGGCGGCCTCGTCCAGGAAGGGAGCGGGCCCCACCGTGGGCCATCGGGCGTGTTCGACCGCCCGCCAGCTGGCGTGGCCGGTGTCCCGGCCGCGGTCGAAGGGGGAGTTCGCGCTCAGGGCCTGCAGGACGGGCAGCCACGGCCTGAGCCGGTTGGCCAGATCCAGGGCCTGCGCCCGGGAGGACACGCCGATGTGGACGTGGCAGCCGCACACCGGCTGGTCGTGGCCCGCCACGGCCGAGGCGAAGCGGACCGCCATGCGCCGGTAGCGCTCGTCCGGAGTAACGGTCAGCGGACGCTCGGGCGGGATCACTGGAGTGCCGGTGCCGACGAGCAGGCAGTCCTGTGCCCGCGCCGCCCGGACCAGCTCGGCCCGCAGCCACGCCAGCTCGGCCCGCAGCACCGCCGTGCTCGACGTCGGGCTCGTGCACGACTCGACCTGTGCGGTGAAGAACTCCGGCTGGACCAGCGGCCCGAGTCTGCCCGAGGCCGCCTCGATGACCCCGGCCGCGCGGCCCACCGGAGCCCTGCTGCGGCGCTCTACGAGCAGGAACTCCTCCTCCACGCCCATGGTCGGTACGGTGGCCGCGGCGGGGCCGCCGCTTCCCGGTCCGACCGGCGCGCGCGGGGACCGGCTCCCGTGACGAGGCGCCGACGTGAACACGGCCAGTGACATCGGGGGTCCTCTCGGTGAGGGTGGGGGCCTCCGGCCTCCGGTAGGAACCGGCATGGCCGAGGCGGTGGTGCCGTCCTTCCAGGCCCTCCTCCTGTGCTTCGCCCACCCGCCGGACCACCCCGCGCGCGGGGGCCGCGGCCGTGGCTAGAGCTCCGGAATGAAAGGGAGGTAGTCCACGTCCCGACCGGACGGGACGACCGCGTAACTGCTCTCGGGGAGTTCGTTCCACACACCCGGAAGGTCACCCAGCGGCTCGGACACCACGATGCGGGTCTCGTCCGACACCTCCCTGAGGTAGTCGATCTCCGGGTAGAGGTGCCGGACCGTGTCGGCCCTGCTGCTGTAGTAGAGCGAGCGCGACCTCCCCTGACTGGAATACCGGAACGCCCACACGCGCTCACCGTCGCTCACCGCCACCGTCATCTGGAGCGGTTCCGCCACGCCGTGCTCCTTGCCGAGGCGCTCCACGAGCCCCGCCATCCTCGCCACCGCGCCCGGGGGGTCCTGGTCGAGCCCGTAGGTGACCGCGAGGTAGAACATCACCTCGGAGTCCGTGGACCCCTCGATGCACGAGAACAGGGCCGGGTCGACGGCCATGCACAGATCGCGCTGGAGCCGGTGGAAGTCCCCGATCGCCCCGTTGTGCATCCACAGCCAGCGGCCGTGCCGGAAAGGGTGGCAATTCGTCTGTTGGATCGCCGAGCCGGTCGAGGCCCGCACGTGCGCGAAGAACAGCGGCGAGCGGACGTGCGCGGCGAGCTCCTGGAGGTTGCGGTTGTTCCAGGCCGGGCCGATGTCGCGGAAGACCGCAGGCGTCCCGTTGCCGTCCGCGCTGTACCAGCCGAGCCCGAAGCCGTCGCCGTTGGTCGATTCCACACCCAGCCGGGAACGCAGGCTCTGGTTGATCAGCGAATGCTCGGGGCGGTAGAGCACGGTGTCGAGCAGCACGGGCGTACCCGAGTAGGCGAGCCACCGACACATGCGCACCATCCCTTTCGCGGCCTGCTCCGAGGGTAACTCCGCGGACGGCGCCCTTCCCGCGGGGCGCAGCCGCGCCCGAAGCGCGGCAGGCCCCCGGGCCGCGGCGGGCGGGCCGAGACCGCACACCGGCTGCGCGCCGTGCCATCCTCGACGTATGACGCACGACGTCGGACCCCCCGGCGAAGGCACCTCACCCGAGGTGCTCGCGCTGGCCAAGGTGGTCGCCAGGCTGCGATCGGAGATCGCGGACCTGGAGGGCGTCTCCGCGTCCACGGCCGTCCTGGAGCGCGCCAAGGGCGTCCTGATGGCACAGGAGGGCATCTCCGCGGACGCGGCCTACGAGAGGCTGCTGGAGCGTGCGACCAGGCAGGGCAGCACCCTCATGGAGGAGTGCTGGCTTGTCCTGGGCCGGGTCGGCCCCGGCCGGCCGCCCGCCGTACCGGCCGGCCCGTCGGTGCCGGCCGCCCCGGACCGCGGTGCCCGGCCGGAGCAGGCCGTCGGCGCCGGGGGCCCCTGCGACGGTCCGCCGGACGCGGACGGGCTGCGCCCGCTGCTGGCCCGGATCGCGGAGTGCCTGGCCGAGGCACGGGACGAGGCAGACGTCGCGGAGCTGCTGCGCGCCGTGCTCGCCGAGGCGATCGGCGTGGACGCCGTGATGATCTACACGGTGACGGTAGCGGGCAGCCTGGACCTGACCGGGCACGCCGGCATCGACGAGGAACTGGCTTGCCAATGGGCCCACGTTCCGCCGCTGAGTGGCGTCGCCGCCCTCGAAGCCATCGCCGCCGGGCACTCCGTGTGGCTCGAGGACCCGGCGCAGGACGCGCGCCGCTACCTGCTGATCGGCAACCCGCCCGAGCGCTGGCCCTCGCGCGCCTGGGTCCCCGTACCGTCCGACGGAGCCGTCAGGGCGGCCGTGGGGTTCCTGCGCACCAGGCCCGGCGTCTTCGACGCAGGTACCCGCACGCTGCTGCGCCAGGCCGTGCGGCTGTGCGGTGCGCTGCTGCGAGCCTTCGGCGCGCCCGGCGGCGGCGCGGCCGAGGGCGCGGCGGCCCCCGACGCCGCGGAACAGGTGCAGCGCATCCTGGACGTGCTGTCCGGCCCCGCGGTCCTGCTCACTCCGCTGCGTTCGGCGGCGGGGGAGATCGAGGACTACCGCATCGACGCGGCGGCGCCGGAGTCGGTCGACGTGGCCGGGCGCCGGGGCAAGGAGCTCATCGGCCGCAAGGTCCTGGAGACGTATCCCACCGTGGCGGGCACCGCACTGTGGGAGGGCTACCAGGACACGCTCGCCACGGGGGCGGTGTACGAGGGGGAGCCCTTCCGGTACCACGACGTGGGGGCCGGATTCCCCCAGGAGTCGGTGTACTCCGTCCGGGCCGCCCGTCTCGGGGACCGCCTGGCGGTCTCCTGGATCCGGCACGACACCAGCGAGCGCGAGATCCGCAGACTGGCCGAACTGCAGCGCCTGGGCAACCTCGGCTGGGCGGCCTGGCACCTGACGACGGACCGCGTCGTCTGGTCCGACCAGGTCTACGCCATCTTCGACCGGGAGCCCGCCCTGGGGCCGATCGGCCTGGAGGAGCTGCCCCGCCACGTGCTGCCCGGGGACCGCGAGGGTCTCGCCGCGTCCGTCCGGCGGCTGCTGAGACTGGGCCACCCCGTGGACCGGCCCTTCCGGATCACCACCGGCGAGGGCGTACGGGACCTGCGGATCGTCGTGGAGGCGCAGACCGCCGCCAACGGCACCCCGGTCGAGGTCCACGGCTTCTTCCAGGACGTCACCGCCCAGCGGGACGCCGAACGCGCGCTGCGGGAGAGCGAGCGGGCCGCCCTGGTCCAGCGCGGGATGCTCCAGGCCGAGCGCGCGCTCGCAGCCCGGCTCCAGTCGACCCTGCTACCCATCCCCGAACAGTCCCTGGAACTCGCCGGCCTGTGCGTCGGAGTGGCCTGCACGCCGGCCGACAGCGGGGCCAACGTCGGTGGCGACTGGTACAGCGCCATCGAACTGCCCGACAGGAGCGCGCTCTTCGTCGTCGGGGACGTGGCCGGCCACGGCCTCGCGGCCGTCGGGACCATGGCTCAACTGAGGTTCACCGCCAAGGGCATGGCCATCACCGGATCGGCCCTCATCGACGTCCTGCGCCGGCTCAACAACCTGCTGCTCCACACCGACGCGGAACCATCCGCCACCGCGACGATGGTCATCGCCCGCTACCAGCCCGAGGACCGGCGCCTGACCTGGGCCCGAGCCGGGCACTTGCCGCCGCTGCTGCTCCGCGGCGGCCGGGCGGGCTTCCTGCCACAGCCCGACGGCTGCCTCCTGGGCGCCGCCCACGACTCCGTCTACGGACAGGCCGTCATCGACCTGCTGCCCGGCGACCGCCTGCTGCTCTACACCGACGGTCTCGTGGAGGAGCCGGGCGAGGACATCGACCTCGGACTGGACCGGCTCGCGCAGGACGCCCTCCGACTTCTGGGGAGCGGCACGGACGAGGAGCTCGCCCGCACGCTGGCGGGGCGGCGTCGGGCGAACCGCGACGACATCTGCGTCCTGGACATCCACCTCCCGGACGAGGCGTGACCCCGTCCGGGACGTGGCTGCCCGGCTGGTGCGAGGGCGGCTGTCGGTTCAGGTGATGAGGAGCCGGTTGAAGAACGAGCGGTAGTGCTGCAACGCGACCCTCAGGTCCTCCGTCGCCACCTGCTCGCCGCGGTCCCACCGGCCCTCCAGGCCCTGCTTGCGCGTGGAGAAGCTGCCCGCCAGGGCCTGCATGACCTCCGTGACCAGGGTGTCCGCCGACCGCACGGCGTCCTGCGGGTCGTCGACGAATCGGCCCTGGACCTCACTCCACTTCCTGCGGTACTCCTCGGTCTCCGTCGTGCCGAGTAGCGGTTCCTCCGTGTCGGCGTCCACCCGTTTGCCGGTGCTGGCCCGCTCGGTCGTATCCACCGCCGCGTCCGCTTCGGCCGCATGCACCGCGGCGTCCGCCCTGTCCGGCCCGTTCGTCGCGGAACTCCGAGCGGGCTCCTCGTTCCGCACGCCCTCCGCCTTCTCGCCCGTGGCATCACCGGGGTAGAGGGGCGCCTGCCGCTCGTCGCCCGCACCGGACTTCACGATGTCCTCCGTGGTCGGCCCGCCCGATCCGGTAAACCCGGACCTTTCCCGCCCCGCGCCCGCCCACCCGCCCGTGCGGTCGCGGAGAGTGCCGTACGGGGGGCACGGCGGCAGGGAGGGGACGGCGCAGCGCGGCCGGTGCGCACCGGCCGCGCCCGCGAGCGGAAGCGGATCCCGCCGTCCCGTCAGTGGCCGAAGTCGAACCAGTTGACGTTCACGAAGTCGGCCGGCTGGCCGCTGGTGAAGGTCAGATAGACGTCGTGCGTGCCCGTGACCGCGGTGATGTTCGCCGGGATCGTGCGCCAGCTCTGCCAGCCGCCGGTGTCGGCGACGGAGAAGCTGCCCACCGGGGGCGAGGTCCGGCTGTCGAGCCGCACTTCGACGAGCCCGCTGACCCCGCCGGCGGCGCCGCCGGCGACCCTGCCGTGGAACTGCGTCGCCGGGGCGGAGCCGAAGTCCACGCCTCGGAAAAGGGCCCAGTCGCCGTTGCCGAGGGCCGCGAGGTTCTGGCCGCCGCCCGCGTCCGTGCAGGTCTCCTTGGCCACGCCCGACTGGTCGTCGTAGGACTCGGCCTGGATGGCGGCGTACGCGTCGCGGTTGCCGGACGGCGGGGTGGTCGGGGGAGTGGTGGGCGGAGTCGGGCCCCCCTCCGACCGCAGGACGGACACGTAGTCGACGACCATGGAGTGGCCCGGCTCGGTACCGGCGTCGGGTCCGCCCCCGAACGCGTCGGGGAAGCCGCCGCCCATCGCGACGTTCAGGATGATGAAGTAGCCGTGGTTCGTGGCGTCGGCCCAGGTCGCCGCATCGACCTGATCGGCGCGCACGGTGTGGAAGCCCAGTCCGTCGACGGAGAACCGCATCTGCTCGACCGCGGTCGAGCGGTCCCACTCGACGGCGTAGGTGTGGAAACCGGCCTGGCAGCCGGCCCCCGGGCAGGTGCGCTGGCCGCCGATCCCGGACGTCTCGCCGCAGGGGCCGCCAGGGCTCGTGCCGCAGTGCAGCGTCGCCCAGACGGTGTTGAGGCCCTGCACGTTCTCCATGATGTCGATCTCGCCGATGCCCGGCCAGTTCCACCAGTTCCCGCGGTACGGGGTGCCGAGCATCCAGAAGGCGGGCCAGTAGCCCTTGGCCGCCGGGCCGGTGACGTTGGGCATCTGGATGCGGGCCTCGGCGCGGAGCGTGCCGCCCGGCGGGGGCTGGAAGTCGCCCCGACGGGTCTCGACGCGGCCGGACGTCCACCGGCCCGCGGCATCCCGCCGGGGTGTGATGCGCAGGTGGCCCGCGCCGTCGAGCGACACGTTGGCGGGGTCGGCGGTCATCGTCTCGATCTCGCCGGTACCGAAGTTCGCGGGTCCGCCGGGGTAGCTGGTGCCGGTGGTGTACTGCCAGTCGGCGGTGTCCACCCCGGAGCCGGCGGGCCCGTCGAACTCCTCCAGGAACAGCTGGGTCCAGCCCGCGGGCGTGGGGGGAGCCGCGGCGTTCGCGGGCAGTACGGCTCCGGCCGCGGCGGTGGCGACCAGGGCGGTCGTGCCGATCGCGGCGAGGACGGCCCGCCGTAAGGCGGCTCGTTTCCTTCCTGATGTCTCGCGCATGGGTGCCCTCTCTGAAGCGCGCGCCGGGGCGCGGGTGCGGGGGGACGGGTAGCCCGGGTCCATCGTTCTGAGAGCGCTCTCAGAACGATGGCCACTGTGCTCTGCACCCCTGCGGCCGTCAAGAGCCGCGACAGCCGTCTCCCCGCCGGGTACGACCCGGCAGGGAGACGCAGGCGGGAGAACGACCCCTCAGCCGAAGTGGCCGAAGAGGTCGACGACGACGTGGGCGGAGCCCCAGCCGAGATTGGCGAGCTCGACCTTGCCGTCGGTGCCCACCGGTACCGTGACGAGGTTGGCGACGGTCCGTCCGGTCGTCCAGTTGAGGTTGGAGGAGTCGGGACGGGTGGTGCCGGAGGGCCAGACGGTCAGGTGTCCGTCGGACTCCGGGTCGGTGACGGTCACGTTCAGTACGACCGCCCTGGCCCGGCCGAGTTCACCGTTTCCGGAGAGGTCGAGCAGCGTGCTGCCACGGGCGGGCACGGAGCTGCCGGTCCGGGTGTCGAGCACCCGCTGGGGGGCGGCGGCATGGAAGCCGGCGCCGGCCTGGTCCTCGGAGTAGTAGCCGAAGACGTCGGCGATCAGGTGGGCGGTGCCCCAGCTCGCGTTGAACAGCTTCACCGTGCCGTCCGCGCCGACCGGGACCACGACGTGGTTGGGCACCGTCCGGCCCGCCGTCCAGTTGAGGTTGGAGGAGTCGGGCCGGGCGACGCCCGACGGCCACACCGTCAGGTGCCCGTCGTCCTGCGCGTCCGTCACCGTCACGTTGAGCACGACGGCCCTCACCCCGGACTGCGGCACCCCGTCACGGCCGGCCACCTGCAGCGACACCTCGCTGCGGGCGGCGACCGGGGCGGTGCCGGGCCGGCCCACGCCCGTACGGGAGTCCAACAGACGGGCCGGGCCCGCCGGGGTGAAGGTGCTGCCCGAGGTGTCCGCGGAGTAGTAGCCGAAGACGTCGGCGATCAGGTGCGCCGTGCCCCAGCCGGCGTTGTGCAGGGAGACCCTGCCGTCCGCGCCGAGCGGCACCACGACCTGGTTCGGCACCGTCCGTCCGGTCGTCCAGTTGAGGTTGGAGGAGTCGGGACGGGTGGTGCCGGAGGGCCAGACGGTCAGGTGTCCGTCGGACTCCGGGTCGGTGACGGTCACGTTCAGCACGACGGCGTCGGCCCCGGACTGCGGAACGCCCGCCCGGCCCGAGACCTGCAACGACACCTCGCCGCCGGCCGCCACCGGTGCCGTGCCGGGGCGGCCGACGCCCGCCCGGCCCGAGACCTGCAACGACACCTCGCCGCCGGCCGCCACCGGTGCCGTGCCGGGGCGGCCGACGCCCGCCCGGGTGTCCAGCAGCCGGGCCGGGGTCAGCGTGGTGAAGCGGTCACCGGCCTGCGCCGCGGCGATGCCGTTGTTGACGACGTGGATGCGCTGCCCGTCGGCGTCGGTCCACGCGATGTTCGGCCCGGTACGGTCCACCGCCCAGGACCGGTTCGGCCGCCGCTGGAGCTTCCACTCCTCGCCCTGGGCGAGCGTGCGGACCCGCACGGTGCTCTCACCGCCGGACGTCGTGATGCCGTCGTGGAAGTCGAGCAGCAGCAGCCGGCCGGCGGCCAGGTCCTGACGCACCAGATAGCCGTCGCCCAGCAGCGACTCCCGGCCCGAGATCCTGTTGGTCGCGTCGGTGCTCATCACCGGCAACGAAAGGGTCTGGCGGGTCGTGGTGTCGTACACGCCGCTGGTGCGCACCGTGCCCTGGCTGTCCTGGCAGGCCCAGCCGACGTAGCGTCCGACGGCCTCCAGCAGGGTGGCAGGGCAGGGTGTGGTGAAGGTGCCCCGGTCCGCCGAGCCCTGCATGTCCCTGGCGTAGACCGTCCTGTCGCCCTGCAGCGAGAGCCAGAGCGTGTCCCCCTGGATCGCGACGCCGGTCGCCTGCGTCGTGTACACCTGAGCGCGGGCGTCGAGATCACCGATCACGACCTTGTGGTTGGACGTCCAGTTGCCGTTCGCGGTCTGCGCGAGCGCCACGTAGCGGCCCGCGGCGTCGGCGGTCCGGAGGCCGTCGACGTCACCGGTGGGGATGGTGCCCGCCCAGTCGGGGTAGCCGATCCTGCGGAAGACGGCCGCCTTCCGCTGCACCGGCGCCTCCTCCAGGTACCGGCCGTCGCCGGTGGACCGCAGGCCGACGCAACCGGTTGCGTGGCTCGTGCACGTGTTGATGGAGTGCGTTCCGTCGAGGTTCTCGAAGGTCTTGACCGGGGTCGGGTCGTCGGAGATCCGGTAGCTGCGGAATGAACCGGTGGTGTCGCTCGGCTGGAAGCGCACGGTGTCCGACGCGGCGGTGAGCACCCCGCCGCCGATCGACAGGCCGAAGACGGTGGCCGGGGCCGGCGGGACGTCGGTGAGCTTCGCGGCCTGCGGCGTGCCGGTGCCGGCCGCGGTGATCCGCTGGACGGCCACCCGCGGCTGGGTGGCGTACGCGGGCGCCTTGGGGCTGCCGACCGCGATGAGCGAGCCGTCCGGCGCGGGCAGCAGTTGGGAGTCGGCGAGCTCCAGCACGTACTCGACCGCTCCGGACGTCGAGCCGACGGACGTGAAGCGCAGCGGACGGCCCCGATTGTCGCCCGGGGATGCCGAGACGGATTCGGTCACGACCAACCAGTCGCCGAGCAGCCTCAGTTCGCCCGAGAACAGGCCGAGATCGGTGGAACTCAGCACGTTCTGCGGCTGTGCCCGGTCCAGGACGTCCACCATGGTGCCGTCGCCGGTGCGCAGCACTCTGCCCCCGGCCAGCCTGAAGGTGTGCGAGGGCTCGGACCCGTCCCCGTCCGGAAGCGCGCTGGTCTGCCCCGTGACGACGTCGACGAGGGTGGATCGGTGCAGTTCGTCCAGGCGGTGACGCAGGATCAGCGAGTCCCGGTCGCCGTCCTGCACTGTGGTATCGAGGGTCGCGCCGGCCGGCAGCACCACCTTGGTGCGGATCGTGGAGCCGCCGTCCAGCCGGTTCAGGAACCAGCCGGTGACCGCGGAGCTGCTGCCCTCGAACGTCAGCACGGTGCGCCCGTACGTCCCCGCGTAGCTCTGCCCGGTGGGGATCGTGACGGTACCCGCTGCGACGGGCTTTCCGGTGGTCAGGTCGAACAGGTCGA
The DNA here is from genome assembly GCF_042742535.1 of Streptomyces sp. NPDC058880. Lineage (NCBI taxonomy): Bacteria > Bacillati > Actinomycetota > Actinomycetes > Kitasatosporales > Streptomycetaceae > Streptomyces > Streptomyces sp. NPDC058880. Next base: position 87,332 of record NZ_JBHYMC010000001.1, on the reverse strand, counting down.
CCCGGGCGGGTGCCTGCGCCGTGGCCTCCGTGGGGACGGCGACGGTGTCGGAGGAGGTTCCGTAGCGGTGGTCAGGGGTTCCGCGGTATCCGCCGGCGGGCTGGCCCTGCTCCAGGTCTCCACTGACCGGGGCCGGCAGTCGCAGGCCGGTGTCGGTGGTGGCGCCGGTGTCGTAGCGGGTCCACAGCAGCTGGTCGCCGCCCTCGCGGGCGTGCAGGAGGCCGGTGTCGCCGGCCACGAAGAGCTGGTCCCGGGCGGGGAGGCCGCGCGGGGCAGCGGGCAGTACGAGTTCTGTGGGGCCTCCCGCGGCCGAGGCCCCGGCCGCCGGGGCGGCAGCCGCCCCGGCCGGTGCCGTGGCCAGTAGCGCGGCGGAGGTGACCAGGGCCAGCGCGGCAGCCCCGATCCCTCGGTGCGGGCGTGACGTTCGTCTTGCGGTGGGGTCCACAACCACCCTCTCCTGGGCGAACACGGAGGAAGGGGTCGTCAGGGAGCAGGCCTCGGGCAGCCGCTCGCGCGGGCCGGCCGGCCTGGCTCTTCGTGATCGGCCCCCTCCGATCGTGCGGGAGCATACCAACGGTGATCATTCGATCGCACAGGAGTTCAAGAGAAAGTCTCTACTCGTTCGCGTGTTCGATATCTGGCAAGATGGCTGGCATGCCGATGGAACGCGAAGTCCTCGAAGCCCGCGAAGGTCCTTCGCGGGTCCCTGGCGACCTGCTGAAGGCCATGGACCTGGCCTACGGTCCGGGCGGATTCACCTGCTCGCCGCCGGTGCCCGAGGCGGAGAGCGCCGACTACGGGGCGTGCGCGTTCACCCTGGACGGTCTCTCGGTCCGATTCCGTGTCGCCCGGACGACCCCGGCGAAGGCCGGCCAGTTCGTCACGGTGTGGAAGAGGTCCGCGGGCGGGCCGATCCAGCCCTTCGATGCCGCGGATCCCGTCGACCTGTTCGTCATCAGCGCCCGTCAGGGCGAGGACTTCGGGCAGTTCGTCTTCCCGCGGGAGGTGCTGCGCGAACGGAACGTCGTGTCGACGAACGGCTCCGGCGGGAAGAGGGCGTTCCGCGTCTATCCGCCATGGGCGGCCACCACGAGCCGGCAGGCCCGCAGTACGCAGGCCTGGCAGGTGGAACACTTCCTCCGGCTCTCCGGAGACGGCTCGGTCGACCTGTCCCGTGCGTACGCACTGTGTCACCCGGGGCAGGCTGGATCCTGGGACGTCCGAACGAAATGATCTTCGAGATGGTTGGATCGCTGCGGAAGCGACGATCCGGGATGCGGGGTCACTCGGCTGAAGCCGTGGCGTGTTGACGACGGGTCGTGGGCGGTGATCGAGCCGCTGCTGCCCAAGGTTGCAGGTCGGGAGCGGTATCCAGGACGCAAGCTGCATCCGGACCGGCTGGTGTTCCAGGGTGCTCTGTTCCTCCTGCACGCCGGGGTGAGTGGGGAGCGTCTCCCGCGGGAACTCGGTTTCGGGTCGGGCATGACCTGCCGGCCGAGCTCTGCAGCGTGAGCGCCCTGGACTTCTCCCGGGCACCAGGCGCTGTGGACGGCTCTCGCAACCGGGCGCGCACAGCCGTACGGCTGTGCCGCAGGCCCACATCCCGCCGGGGGCGCCCCGTTAGACTCCCCGAAGCGATCAGTGCGCACGACACTCGTCCAATCGGGGGAACTCATGCCGCAGGAACGTTTGAACCGCCGGAGTCTGCTGCGCGCGGGCGGCGGAATCGGGCTCGCGTCGCTCGGCCTGGGGTACGGAGCGGGAGTTGCCTCCGCGGCGGTGTCCGCGTCGCCGCGCTTCGATCTGACCAAGCCCTCGTATGACCTGTTCCGGCACAAGCCGCTGCACGACGACACCGTGCAGCAGAGCTTCGCCTTCGACAGCGTCAACAAGCGTCTGTTCGTGGCACAGCGGCGGAACGGCACCGACACCAAGGCCGGCGATCTGTGCATCACCCAGCTGGACTTCGCCGGCAACCATGTTTCGTACATGCATCTCAGCGGCTTCGGCCACGGGGTGTCGTTCGGTGTGGAACCCCGCGGCAGCGAGAGCTGGCTGTGGACCGAGGTGGACGCGAACTCGAACGGCTACGGCACCCGGCTTGGCCGCTTCAAGTTCGTGAAGGGCGGTTCGCTGTCCCGCACATCGTCGGCGATCACCAAGTACAGCCCCGTGTCGGGGGCCGTGGAGTACACCTGCTCCATCGACCCGGTCTACGACAACATGGCCGTCCGTCACCACAAGGACGGCGCGAAGTACATAGCGGTCTACGCCATGTCGGATGCAAAGGCAGGAGACTTCAGCAGTCCCAAGGCCTACTTCAAGCAGCCGTCGATTCGGGGCACCGCGCAGGGCTATACGACTTACGGTCAGCACCTGTACTACCTGACAGGCAACGCGTACTCGTCGAGCAACCCGGTGCCGGGCAACGCCGAGCTCACGAGCGTGAACCTGAACACGGGTGCGATAACGCAGGGTCCGGTTCTGACGAAGGCGGGCGGCACGTTGGAGTTCCGTGAGCCGGAGGGACTGGCGATCTACCGCACGAACGCCGGACAGTCCCGCCTTTTCCTGGGCTTCGCGTCGGGCGCCGCTGGTGACCGGCGCTCGAATCTGTTCTACAAGAACGTCCTGGTATAGCCGCTGATCAGGCCTTGGCAGGCCGGTCCGCACCCGCGCATACGTTCTCGACCGGGAAGCGGCAGGGCCATAGGATCCCCCACGCGCTCGAACGCGTATCCAGGCAGGGGACCTGGATGCGGCAGACCAGTCATGCGGGGGGACCCATGAACACGCGTCTCACCGCGGCCCGCCCTGACCAAGGAGGACCCATGAAGCGCACGATGAATCTGACCGCCAAGGCCGTCACCGCCGGTGCGGCCGCCGTCGGGATGATGGTCGGTTTCAGCGGTCAGGCCGCTGCATCCACCAGCGTGGAGATGACTGCCTACTATGGCGGCAAGTTGGCCGGCAGCGGCTACTTCAACGCCGACCCGTCCGGCTCCGTCCCGGGTGACGCCATCCGGGCCTGTGATCTCTACGCCGACGGCGTGGGCATCGAGGTCCGTATGGACATCAACCCGAGCGGTGCCTGGCACACCGACCGCGTCGCCAGCACCCGCGGCCACAATTCGCCGTACTGCTCGCCCTGGAAGAGCGGCAACATAGCCGAGGAGACCACGGTGGCTCTCAAGATCTGTGCGGTGAAGGGGACCTGGGAGGACTGCTCCCCGGTGCACTACGCCAAGGCGTGAGCCCGCGGCGGCACTGTTCGCCGTGACATCACTGACACGGCCCCGGACCAGGCGTCCGGGGCCGTGTCGCCGTTCAGCGGCGCGTCCGCCGGTCTGCTCGGTCGTGCGCAGCCCGGTATGCGCAGTCATCTTCTGGCGCCGTGCCTCACGGCCGGTCCGGGACGCCCCTGCCCCATAGCCATTCCTGGACGCTCGGGGAGCTGTCCAGCGGTGACGTCCCTCGGCCGCCGCATTCGCCCGCACCCATGCCGGGTCCAACCGCTGGTCGAGGCTGAGCTCGCATGCCCGTTCCTCCAGCCCGACCGGCGAGTTCGTATCGAGGACCTTCAACTCCCGAGGAACCGGCTCATGCGAGTTCATCGCCCCAAGCTGCCCGACAGCAACCCAGCGCCTGCAACCGCCCCTTCGAAGACCATTTCGTTGGGAGTTCTTAATGCCTTGCCGCAGGGAGCAGGGCCGAGAGAGCATCCGGTGCATGGAAGCACCGGCCGAAAGCCTTCGTTCGGACCACGTCGTCCTGCGCCGCTGGCGGACGGGCGATCTCGACGCTCTCGAACAGGCGATCCGCGAGTCGCTCGACCACCTGGTGCCGTGGCTGCCTTGGGCCGCCGACCCCGGCAGGCGGCAGACTGCCGAATACCTCGCCAGGGCCAAGGAGCAGTGGGAGGCCGGGCAGGACTTCAGCTACGCGATCACCTCGGGCGCCGAAGTGATCGGAGGCTGCGCCCTCATGCGCCGCGTCGGAGCGGGCGGCCTCGAAATCGGCTACTGGCTCCACCCCGCGTGGACCGGACGGGGCCTGGTCACCGCGGCCGTCGCCGGTCTGGTCGGCGAGGGCTTCCGGCTGGAGGGCATCGACCGCATCGAGATCCACCACGACGCCGCGAACCAGGCCAGCGGGGCCGTTGCCCGACGCTCGGGATTCACCGAGATCGGGCGCGGACCGGCGCCCGAAGAACCGCTCGCGCCCGGCGAATCGGGGATCGACGTCATCTGGCGGATGACGGCGGACCAGTGGCGGACGCGGACGGCCGAGGCCGTTGCCGCCCGCCGGTCCGGCTGACCGGCGAACCGGCGCACCGGTGTGCGGCGGGAGCCGGCCGGCGTCCGGCGCGGCTGCACCGACGACCGCTCCCGCTCCACGGCATCCGCGCCCGACCCGGCAGCCCGGGCGCGGGGCGGCAGTGTTCCGTCAGCAGGACCGGGACCCCGGCCGACTCGTCCGCCGCCGGATGCCGGCGGTGGACGGAACCCACCCGTTCGGCCCAGTCCGCCGGACTTCAGCGGCGGGGGCCCAGGACCTCCTCGGCGCCGGGCAGGTCGTGGACGCAGACGCCCCGCCCGGTCAGCGGCAACAGCCCCGCCAGCGGACACGACACCGGCATCTCGTGGTCGACCTCCCATTGCCCGACCTTGTTCCCACCCGTGTGATCCGTCGTGCAGACGGCGTACAGGTGGCCGGCGCACCCCCGGCAGAGCAGGGGCTGGTGGCCGCTCACGGCCGCCCCGCATGGTGCCGCGGACTCGCCGTGCCGCGCCCGGCGGGCGCTTGTACCGTCGGACGCGACAGGGGTCCTGGCGATCCGACCGGACCCCAGAGGCCGGTTCGCGCCTGCGGAAAACGTCCCGTCGGCGCGCCGAGCCACCCGTGTGCCGCCCGCGTCGACGCCGAGCCGGTCCGGCCCGCGCGATGCGACGGGGCGCACGCGCAGCCCCCGTGAGAGAGGCCGTGCCGATGCCGAACGATGCTCCGACAGCGAGCCTGCTGCGTGTGGAACGGGGCGTTGCCGCCCCGGAGGAACTGGCCGCGATCGCGGTCGTCGTCGCCTGCTACGCGAACCGGACCTCCCTCGACCGCGACCGTGGCCGTGACGGCTGCGCGACGGGCGGCGCCGGGACGGGGGCCGGCAGCGGCTCCGGCCGCCGCCCCACCGCCCAGCCCGACGCCGGCTGCTGGGCAGGTTGCTGGACCTGCCGCTGAACCCCGTCCGCCGGCCGCGCGCACGGCCGGCGGACGAGGGGCACGAGTGGTCACGCCCGGCGCAGCACCGTCGAGAGGACCTCGCGCAAGACCGCCGCGGGGTCGGCCGCGGCCCCTTCCGAGCGCCAGGCCACGAAGCCGTCAGGGCGTACGAGTACGGTGCCGTCGGCGTCCAGTCGGTGGACCTCGGTCCAGGGGGCGCCGCCCTCCGGGACCAGGTCCGCCCCCGGACCCGAGCCGATCGCGTACGCCTCCAGCCGCACCCCCAGCTCCCCGGCCACCTGCTCGGCCGCCGCCCGCCACGGCGTACCCGTGGCGCTGAGCAGCACGAAGGAACGCTCGTACAGGTCCAGGGTGGAGATCCGCTCACCGGCCCTGGACAGCCACATGTGTGGGGCGCGGGTCCCGGTGTCGCCCATCGAACCCAGCGTCTCCGGGATGACGGGCCGCCCCGGGTCGCCGCCGACGAGCGCGCCCTGCGGGTAGCAGTACGCCATCGCGGTGGTCAGGACACCGCTGCCCGGCCCGCCGCCCATGGTGGGCGGAGGCGCGTACCCGGGGTGGCTGTGCTCGGCCGAACGGGCCGACGCCCGCTCGCTCGTGGCCCTGGCCACCGGAAGCCGCTCGGCCTGGTAGGTGTCGAGGAGTCCGATGCCCGCCGCCCCGCCGAGCACTGCGGCGATCTTCCACGCGAGGTTGTGCGCGTCCTGGATGCCCGTGTTGGAGCCGAAGGCCCCGGTGGGAGACATCTCGTGGGCGGCGTCCCCGGCCAGGAACACCCGGCCGGACGCATACCGCTCGGCCACCCGTTCGGCCGCGTGCCACGGCGCCTTGCCGCCGATCTCCACGTCCAGATCGGGAACGCCGACCGCCTCCCGGATCTGGTCCACGCACCGCTCGTCGGTGAAGTCCTCCAGCGTTTCGCCCTGGTCGGGGTGCCAGGGAGCGTGGAACACCCACTGGGTGTCGTTGTCCACGGGCAGCAGCGCCCCGTCGGCACCGGGGCGCATCAGGTAGCAGACGATGAAGCGCAGGTCGCCCAGTACCTTCACCAGCCGCTCCGAGCGGAAGGTGACGCTCACGTTGTGGAACAGCTCGCCGTTGCCCGTCTGCGGGATCCGCAGCTGCTCGCGGACGGGGCTGCGCGGTCCGTCCGCCGCGATCAGGAAGTCCGCGCGCACCGTGATGTGCTCGCCCGTGGCACGGTCCTTCACCACGGCGTTCACCCCGGTGGCGTCCTGGTCGAAGCTCATCAGCTCGTGGCCGAAGCGGATGTCGGCACCCTGTGCCCGGCTCTGCTCGGCCAGCACCGGCTCGATGTTGTTCTGGCTGCACAGGCACCACTGCGTCGGGCTGAAACGCGCCAGTGCGCCGGACGGGTCGATGGACTTGATCAGCCAGTTGTGGTTGGCCGTGTCGGTCAGTGACTGCGCTTGCAGAATGCCCTGAATGCCCTCCAGTACGGACGCCGCCCGGCGGATCGCGTGCTCCGCCCCCGCTGTGCGGTACAGCTCCATCGTGCGGGCGTTGATGCCACGGCCGCGCGGGTGCGGGGAGGTACCGGAGTGCTTCTCGACCAGCAGGTGCCTCACTCCGTGGCGGCTCAGAAAAAGCGAGGTGGACAGGCCCACGAGGGAGCCGCCCACGACGAGAACCGGTACGCGAACATCGGCGTTGTCTTCCATCAGCTGCGGGCTCCTGTTTTCTGTGTGGGGGAGTGGACTCTTTATGCCCCCGATCCTGGACGAGGCCCGGTTGATTCGCCGGTTGTCACCCGCTTGATGCGGACATGTAGCGGTACGCCCCTCTCCGGATGACGATGAGCGACAGCGGCTCCCCCGGGACGCGCCGGTTTGTCCTTCCCCCGGTGAGGAGGCCGCCGGCCCGGGCGGATGCCACCGGTGACGGACGAGGGGTCCGTACGCGATGGATCTCCACCCCCCTCAAGAAGGAGTGAGTAGATGACAACCACCCTGCCCGAGCGGGTGTCGCAGTCAGCCTTCGACGGCTCCATGCTCCGGGTCGTCCTTCTGATGGACCTCCACGAGGGGACCCAGCAGCGGTTCTTCGAGGCGTACGAAAAGCTCCGCGACGACATCGCCTCAGTTCCGGGACACATCAGCGACCAGCTGTGCCAGTCCTTCGAGAACCCCTCACAGTGGCTCATCACGAGCGAGTGGGAGAGCGCCCCGCAGTACCTCGCCTGGGTCAACAGCGACCACCACGCCGAACAGGTGCGGCCGCTCGGTGCCTGCGCCCGCTCGATGCGCCCGCTGAAGTTCACCGTCCTGCGCGAGACCGGCCGCGGCTACGAGCAGACGTCCCGCCCTTCCTCGGCGCGTCTGCAGTCCACGCCCCGCCTGGGCGCCGGGATCGTGCGCCACGCCCTCACCTTCACCGTCAAGCCGGGCAGCGAGAAGGACGTCGCGGCCATCCTCTCCAGCTACGCCTCTCCGGCGGCCCGCGTCGACGACCACACCCGGCTGTGCCGCACCTCGCTGTTCATGCACGGCAACCGGGTGGTGCGGACGGTCGAGGTCCAGGGCGACCTGATGGCGGCCCTGCGGCACGTGTCGGAACAGCCCGAGGTCCGCGCCGTCGAGGAGGCCATCAACCCCTACCTCGAACAGGACCGCGACCTCGGCGACCCGGAATCGGCCCGCATGTTCTTCATGCGCGCCGCCGTTCCGGCCGTCCACCACATCGCCGCACCGGAGCCCGAGTCCGACGAGGTGCAGCGGCACGCGATCTACTACCCGGCGAAGCCCGGCTGCGGCCAGGCGCTCGCCCGGTTCCTGGCCGGGCAGGACGAGGCGGCAGCGCGCAGGTCCACGAGCCCCGTCCGGAGCAGCAGCATCTTCCAGCGCGACGACATCGTCGTCCGGCTGATCGACGTGCGCGGCCCGCTCGACGCCGACCCGGAGACCGTCCACGGCGTCGCGGGCCCCCGCAAGGCCGCGGTGCTCGCCCGCCTGACGGTCGCACCCGGCGGGCGGGGCCGTGCCGCGCACCACACCATGAACCTGATCACCGACCGCCGGGCACCCGCGCAGTCCTGATCCCCCGGGGCCGTCCGGCCCCACCCCCTTCCCCTCTTCCCCACCCTCTCCCCACCCCGATCTCCGTCGAGGCTCTCCCCACACGCCAGGAGGCAACCACCATGACCCAACAGCGCCCACGCATCGTGGACCTGAGCGAGACGCCGCCCAACCGCCGGCGCGGTGGCGACCTGAGGGCCGTACTCACCCCCACCTCGGTGGGTTCGACCAGCGGCTTCATGGGCCTGGCCATCATGGCCCCCGGGGAGTCGATCGCCGAGCACTACCACCCGTACTCCGAGGAGTTCGTGTACGTGGTCAGCGGCCGGCTGGAGGTCGACCTCGACGGGGAACCCCACCCGCTGCGCACCGACCAGGGGCTGCTCGTCCCGCTCAACACCCGTCACCGCTTCCGCAACGTCGGGGACATCGAGGCCCGCATGGTCTTCCACCTCGGCCCGCTCGCCCCGCGCCCCGAGCTGGGGCACGTGGACACCGAGCAGGCCCCGAATCCGGAGGGAACCGCGTGGGAGCAGCCGCCGGACCGCACGGGAGCGGTCTCGTGACCCGCCGGAGGGTGGCCGTCACCGGAGTGGGCGTGGTCGCCCCCGGTGGCATCGGAGTCCGCGACTTCTGGGACCTGCTGGCCGGCGGGCGCACGGCGACACGGGGCATCAGCCTCTTCGACCCGACCGGATTCCGCTCCCGGATAGCCGCCGAGGTCGACTTCGACCCTGCCGCGCACGGCCTCGACGACGAGGAGGCGGCCCGCGCGGACCGCTACATCCAGTTCGCCCTGGTCGCCGCCCGCGAGGCGGTGCGCGACGCCGGACTCGACCTCACCTCGGACGAGGCCTGGCGGACCGGTGTCTCCCTCGGCACCGCCGTCGGCGGCACCACCCGCCTGGAACACGACTACGTCGCCGTGAGCCAGTCCGGCTCCTGGTGGGACGTCGACCACAAGCTGGCCGGCCGCCACCTGCACCGCGCGTTCACGCCGGCCACCCTCGCCTCCGCCGTCGCGGAGCAGACGGGAGCACGCGGCCCCGTCCAGACCGTCTCCACCGGCTGCACCTCGGGACTCGACGCCATCGGGTACGCCGTGCACGCCATCGCCGAGGGCCGGATGGACGTGTGCATCGCCGGAGCGTCGGACTCGCCGATATCTCCGATCACCGTGGCCTGCTTCGACGCCATCAAGGCGACGTCGCCGAACAACGACGACCCGGCTCACGCCTCCCGCCCGTTCGACGCCGACCGGGACGGCTTCGTCCTCGGCGAGGGCGGCGCGGTCCTGGTGCTCGAAGACCTGGAACGGGCCCGCGCCCGCGGTGCGACCGTCTACTGCGAGATCGGCGGCTACGCCACCTTCGGCAACGCCCACCACATGACGGGCCTGACCGCCGAGGGCCTGGAGATGGCGAGGGCCATCGAGACCGCCCTCGCCCAGGCCGGGATCGCCGCCGACGAGATCGACTACGTCAACGCGCACGGCTCCGGTACCAAGCAGAACGACCGTCACGAGACCGCGGCGGTCAAGAAGGTCCTGGGAGACCACGCCTACAGGACGCCGATGACCTCCATCAAATCCATGGTGGGGCACTCCCTCGGGGCCATCGGCGCCATCGAACTCGCGGCCTGCGTCCTCGCCATGGTGCACCAGGTGGTGCCGCCGACCGCCAACTACGAGACGCCCGACCCCGAATGCGACCTGGACTACGTGCCCAAGGTCGCCCGGGAACGGAACCTGCGCAGTGTGCTCTCCGTGGGCAGCGGCTTCGGCGGCTTCCAGTCCGCCGTGGTCATGACCCGGCCGAAGGAGGAGGTCTCGTGACCAGCCGTACGGTCATCACGGGCATCGGGGTCGTCGCGCCCAACGGCGTCGGCGCCGACGCCTTCTGGAAGGCGACCCAGTCCGGCGTCAGCGTCCTGGACCGCGTCACCCGGGCGGGCTGCGAGCACCTGCCGCTGCGCGTCGCGGGCGAGGTCCGGGGCTTCGACCCGGGATCCCTGGTCGAGGACAAGTTCCTCGTGCAGACCGACCGGTTCACCCACCACGCCCTCGCCGCTGCCGACCTCGCCCTGGAGGACGCCCGGCTCGGCCGCGCCGACTACGAGGACGACCCCTTCTCCTTCGGTGTCGTCACCGCGGCCGGCTCCGGCGGCGGTGAGTTCGGCCAGCGCGAACTGCAGCACCTCTGGGAGCAGGGGCCGCGCTTCGTCGGCCCGTACCAGTCGATCGCCTGGTTCTACGCCGCGAGCACCGGCCAGATCTCCATCCGCCGCGGACTGAAGGGGCCCTGCGGGGTCGTCTGCAGCGACGAGGCGGGCGGGCTCGACGCCTTCGCGCACGCCGACCGGGCGATCCGCCGGGGCAGTCGGGCCATGCTGGTCGGAGCGACGGAGGCGCCCCTCGCGCCGTACTCCATCGTCTGCCAGCTGGGGTACGAGGGGCTGAGCACGCGGGACGACCCGGAGCGCGCCTACCGGCCGTTCACCGACCAGGCCTGCGGCTACGTCCCCGCCGAGGGCGGCGCCATGTTCGTCGTCGAGGACGAGGACGAGGCCCGACGCCGCGGCGCCACCGTACGCGCCGTACTCGCCGGCCACGCCGCGACCTTCAGCGGCACCCTGCGCCGGGACGAGGCGGGCGAGGGGCTGGCGCACGCCGTCCGCGGCGCCCTCCGGGAAGCCGGCTGCGGCCCCGAGGACATCGACGTGGTCTTCGCCGATGCCCTGGGGACCCCGGAGGCCGACGCGGCCGAAGCGGCCGCGATCCTCCACGCGCTCGGCGACCACGGGCGGAAGGTGCCGGTCACGGCACCCAAGTCCGGTATCGGCAGGGCGTACTGTGCGGCTCCCTCCCTCGACACCGCCGCCGCGGTCCTGGCACTGGAGCACGGAGTCGTCCCACCGACCCCGAACGTCTACGACGTGTGCCACGACCTGGACCTGGTGACGGGCCGTGCCCGCACGGCCGAGCTGCGGACCGCGCTCGTGCTCAGCCGCGGCCGAATGGGATCCAACTCCGCGCTCGTCGTCCGCAAGGCATCCCCGGCGGGCCCCTAGTCCGCCAGTGCGCCGCAACCGAGTGTCCCCCACAGGAAGAGAGCACGCGATGTCCGACCGACTGACAGTGGAGGAGCTGGCGGCCCTGATGAAGACCGCCGGCATCACCGTCGATCCCACCGAGATGGCAAGCCGTCCGGACTCCTCGTTCGACGAGTACGGCCTCGATTCGCTGGGCCTGCTCGGCATCGTCGGTGAGCTGGAGAACCGGCGCGGACGGGCCCTGCCCACCGACGCCGACCGCTGCAAGACCCCCGGGGAATTCCTCGACCTCGTCAACCACAGCCTGATGACTGGAGCCTGACATGCCAGGACACACCGAGAACGAGATCACCGTCAACGCGCCCGTGGAGCTCGTGTGGGAGATGACCAACGATCTCCCCGGCTGGCCGCAGCTGTTCAGCGAGTACGCCTCGCTGGAGATCCTGGAGCAGAAGGGGGACACGACCACCTTCCGCCTGACCATGCACCCCGACGAGAACGGCACGGTGTGGAGCTGGGTCTCCGAGCGGACCGTCGACCGCAAGGGCCTCACGGTCCGCGCACGGCGGGTGGAGACGGGCCCCTTCGCCCACATGGACATCCACTGGCAGTACTTCGAGGTGCCCGGCGGCACCCGGATGAAGTGGACCCAGGACTTCGCGATGAAGCCCGACGCGCCCGTGGACGACGCCTGGATGACCGACAACATCAACCGCAACTCACCGATCCAGATGGCGCTCATCCGGGACAAGATCGAGCAGCGCGTACGCGACGGCCACGCCCCGGCCGCCAGCCGTCTCTGAAACGAAAGGCGAGCACGTCGGATGAACGACACGCACCGCGCTCTCATCGTCGCCCGTATGGCGCCGGGATCGGGCCCCGACATCGCCGGGCTCTTCGCGGACTCGGACGCGGGTGAACTGCCGCACCTGGTAGGGGTCACACGCCGGAGCCTCTTCCAGTTCGGCGACGTGTACATGCACTTCATCGAGGCGGACCGGCCGCCCGGACCGGCCATCGCCAAGGTCACGGACCACCCGGAGTTCCGGATGCTGAGCGAGCGCCTCACGGCCTACGTCAGCCCGCACGACCCGGAGACCTGGCGCAGCCCGAAGGACGCGATGGCCCACGAGTTCTACCGCTGGGAGAACCCCCGCGCGAAGTGACCCGGCGGCCCGGACGGGACCCGCACACCGGCGTGTGCGGGTCCCGCCGCGCGTGGGCCGCGCCGTCCGCCGGTGTGGCGGGGAGGTGCGAAGCGGGAGGGGAGGGGAGCGGGGGAGGGAGCGGCGGCCGGTCCGGCAGCCGAGCAGTCCATAAGCCGAGCAGCCGAGCAGCCGAGCTGGGAAGCAGAGAAGCAGAGAAGCAGGAGGCGGCATGAACCCGACAGACACCGACCATTTCCCGGTGGACCCCGGACGTCCGCACGACGGCGAGCACCCGCGTTCCTCGCTGCGCGTGCTGGTCCTGTCCGGGTCCTCCCGGACCGGCTCGGTCAACGTCCGGCTCGCCGCCCTCGTCGCGGCGATGGTGCGCGAGGCCGGGGCCGTGGCGGAACCCGCGACCCTGCGCGACTTCCCGATGCCGCTCTACGACGGTGACGCCGAGGCCGGCGAGGGGCTGCCGGAGGGCGCCCTGGCCCTGTGCCGGCGGATCGAGGCCGCGCAGGCACTGATCATCGCCTCTCCCGAGTACAACGCCTCCGTGCCGGGCGTCCTGAAGAACGCCGTCGACTGGGTCTCCCGATACCGTCCGCAGCCCTTCAAGGACCAGCAGACCCTGCTGGTCTCGGCGTCGCCCTCGATGGTGGGAGGCAACCGCGGGCTGTGGGCCCTGCGCGTCCCCCTCGAACACCTCGGCGCCCGCGTCTACCCCGACATGTTCAGCCTGGCGGGCGCCCACCACGCCTTCACCGGGGACGGCACCCTCGGCGACCCGGACCTCGGCGAGCGGCTCGGCGCCACGATCGGCTCCTTCCTCGACCTCGCCGAGGCGGACACCCGCTATCTGTGCCTCCAACGGCGCTGGTACGAGTTCCTCGGCGACCGCACCGACGCTCCGGTCACCTCGCGCGCCCAGGACTGATCATCACCGGTCCGGGGGGTGAGCTATGTTTGGCGCGAGTGACGTGAGAAGGAGGCCCTCCGGTGTCATCGGGGCAGCAGGCACGCGCACAAGCGGCTGCGATCACGCCGAGCGGCCAGTCGTCCGTGGAGGTCCGCCCTCCGGCCGACCGGCTCCTCGCGCTCTTCGACGGCCGCCGCCTGTCCCCGGGCCAGCGGCGCATCGCGCAGTACCTGATCGACCACCTCACCGAGGCGGCGTTCCTGTCGATCACCGAGCTCGCCGAACGGGTGGGCGTCAGCCAGCCCTCCGTCACCCGGTTCGCGTCCTCCCTCGGCTTCAGCGGCTACCCGGCTCTGCGCGACGTGCTCCAGCCGATCGCACTGAGCGCGGTGGCCGGCGCCCCGGACACCCGTGAGCAGATCCGCCGCAACGAGCTGCAGGCGGCCGTCGACGCGGAGATCGAGAACCTGGAGAACGTGCGCCGGCTGCTCGCGGACACCAACCAGGTGCTCGACATCGGCCGTGAGCTGGCCGCCTCGGTCCCCCTGACGATCCTCGGCCTGCGCATCTCGGTCTCCCTCGCGGAGTACTTCGCGTACGCCGCCCGGCGCATCCACCCCGACGTACGCCTCGTCACGCGCGGCGGCAGCGTGGCCTTCGACGCGCTGCTGCAGTCCAGGGCGGCCGGCGGGACCTGGGTCCTGGCGTTCGCCATGCCGCGGCACGCCAGGGAGACCCTCTCCGCCGTCCGGGCGGCCCGCAGTACGGGGCTGCGCGTGGTCCTGATCACGGATCCCACCCTCGGGCCCTTGGTGGACGAGGCCGACGTGGCCCTGACAGCGGCGACCGGTTCCCGCCTGGTGTTCGACTCCTATGCGGCGCCGGGGATGCTCTCGGCGGCCCTGCTGCAGGCGATGGCGGACGCGGATCCCGAGCGGACACAGGCCCGTCTGGAGGACTACGAGCAGGTGGCCGACCAGCACGGCTTCTTCCTGTAGGCGTTCTTCGGCCCCCACGCCGACTTCACCAGGCGATATTCACCCTTTGATGTGCATGAAATTTTTCATGCGCTTGCTTACTCGACGGTATATATGTTTACTGACGACGGCGCTCCTGATCCACCAGATGCCAAGGAGGACGACCCCACGTCCTCTCGAACGCACCGCGGTACGGCGAACCTCCTCCTCACGTCGTGACCGCGGGTCGAGTCCAGGCTTTCGGATCCCGCTGAGCGCCCATGGCGGCCTCGGTCAACCCCTGGGCCGAGGCCGCCCCTCAGACACGTCTCGATCAGAGCTTCGAAACCACTCGGAAGTGACGAGAATGCCCCAGACGGCCACGTTTACGCTCAGCCCGGACTGGCCCCTGCAGGTCAAGGCACCCGGTACGCACGACTGGGAGCGCACGGCCACGCGCTGGCTGCGGGACCTCCTCCCGGCCCGCTACGGCGGCTACCTGACGCTGACCCGTCACCACGCTCTCCTCGCCCGGCACGTCCAGCTCCAGCTGCAGCACGAGATGCGCGCGGTGCGGGCGGCCCTGCAGACGAGCCGCGCGGAGCTGCCCACGATGGGCATCGCCGAATCGGTCATCGAGAACTCGATCAGGATGTACGCCCTGGAGCTGGAGCAGCTCGGCCGGCTCGCCCGCGGTGCCCGGCTGGTCTCCGACGCGCTCCTGGTGGGCACCCCCGCCCAGCGCCGCCGCTGACCGGCGCCCCGCCCGGCGGCTCTCAGGCGGGCTGCCACGACCGCAGCCGGGCGGCGACGTCGAAGACGCTGACGCGCAGCATGCGGATGTCGGTGATGAGCTCGCGCCACTGCTCGTAGGAGGCCTCCACCGCCTCTCCGGAGGCCTCGATGTAGGCGACGGCGACGCCGTAGGCGAAGTACTCGTTCGAGGCGGGCAGTGGTCGCAGCAGTACCAGCGCGTCGAGCAGGGCGGCCGCGCGCCAGTAGGCGTCGGGGTCGTCCACCGCCAGGCTGGGCGTGTTGACCCGGTGCCGGGCAACGGCGGCGACCAGGGCGGAATGGTCGGCCACCGCCACGTCCTTGAACAGCGCCTCCTGCCGCTCCAGCAGCCAGCGGTGATCGATGTGCAGTTCCACGCATCCGAGTATCCCCGCCCCGGGCCCGGCCGTGGGGCTTTTCGCACCGGGCGGCGGACGCGCGTGGGGCCGCGGCGGTGGACGCGGGCCGGGCCACGCGCACGTCCGGGGCGGAGGGCCGCGAGATCCGTCCGCGCAGAAGTGTTCCGCCGCGGGACTTCGCCTCCTACGGTCTGTGCACACAGTTCCGGACCAGGAGGCAGCGTGAAGCGCGAGATCGACATCGACATCGACCAGCTGGTGGCGGCGATGCAGGCGGTCGACGAGGCGGGGCGCCTCTTCGAGGAGGCGCTCGCGGTGTACGAGTCGCGGGGCCTGAAGCGCACCAGCGACGACTTCAAGGTGGCGGGCGGCTCCGTCCAGACGCTCCAGGGCGCCGAGGAGATGGCGCTGGGCACCCGGAAGTTCCTCGCCGAACTCGCGCTGATCCTCGGCTACGCGACGGCCGGCGTCGAGGACCGGGTGCCGGCCCGGCCCGCGGGCGCCCGGGCCGGCTTCACCGGCATCAGCGGCGGCGGCGCCCGGATGGCGAGACCGCTGCTGGACCCGACGCTGCGCGGACTGCGCCTGCTGCTCGGCGTCGGCTTCTTCGAGCCCGCCTTCAAGGCGGAGATCGAAGCGGTCCTCCTGGCCGAGAAGGCGACCTACCCGGACCCGGCCGCCTTCCGCGTCCGCCCGTCGGACGCCGCCGCCTCCGTCGCCAGAAGGCGCTGACCGCCGGGATGCCGGACCGGGCCGTCCCGGCGAGGCTGGGGGTATGCATCATGCGCCCGTCGTCGTGCACCGGATCCTCCCGTCGGGCGGCCGGCAGGTCACCCTGCGGACCGCCGGACGGGAGGAGCCCCTCGGCCTGGCCCGCTCGGACGAGGACGTCATCGAGTTCCTGCGGCGGGCGGGCATGCCGGACCCCGACGACGTCGTCCTCGGCGGCACCGGGCCGGTGGAGTGGGAGTCGGACACTCCGCACGTCTACGAGGCCGACCCGCCGACGGCGGACCTCCCCTGAACCCGTCCCCCCGGACGGCCGCACTGGAGGGGCCCACCGGTCCGTGCACCGCCCCCGCCCGGCCCGCAGGCAGAGCCGGACCCCCAGCGCCGCCTGAGGGGCGGTCAGGAGTCGTCCGCCCGCAGGCACCGCGCGGATCGCGGCGCCTGCGGGTACGGGGTGGGGAGGGGCGGCCGTCGGCGCGAACGGCGCCGTCACCCGGGGGCCTCCGCCGCGAGGAAGCGGATATTCCGGCCCTGGCGCCGACGGGTTCGCGTACTGACGTACATTGTCCAACGGCCCGCTGGGCCGGACGGACAAAACAGGGCGAGTGTGGGCAGGAGTGGCCAGGGCATGGCGCGACGCGGACGTGACGGGGTGGACCGCGGAGTCGGCTCCGTCGAGCCCGCGGTCCCGGGCCCCGAGATAGCCGCGGCGGCCGGCGAGGGGCACCTCGCGCCGGGATGGCTGCGCCTGGGGCGGGACGGCCGGCTGACCGCCTACGCGAGCTGTGCCGGGGGCCTGGTCCGCTGGACCGAGTCGGCGCCCGGCTCGGACGTCTGGCGTGGACCCGAACTGTTCCCCGTGGAGGGGTGGGCCGGCCGGTTCACCCTCAGCCAGGACGCGGGCGGTTTCGTCTGGTTCGCCGGCACCCGCCATCGGGACGGGGCGCCGGACGGTCGTGAGCTGGTCGTCGCCGCCCAGTACCAGACAGGCCGTCCTCTCGGAGAATGGCGAGCGCTGGGCAACCCCTTCCCGAAGGCGGAGGAGGGGGAGGGGCCGCGAGCCCCGCAGGGCGACCCGGTCGTGCTGTCCGACGGCGCCGGCGCACTCCACGTGCTCGCCACCCGGTTCGGGACCGGCGTCCGGGGCAGGACCCGCCGCCCGGACGGCATATGGGGCAATTGGCAGGACTATCAGGGCAAATGGGTGCGCGGTCCGCTGGCGCCGCTCGTGACGGCCCAGGGGCGTGCCGAGTTCCTCGCGCCCTTCCGAGGGGGCGCCTCGTACTGGGGCCAGGGTGGGCCGGGTGCCGCCTTCACCTGGCTCGGCCGCATGGAGGCCGACGCGGTCGAGGGGACGTTCAGCTCCCACGAGACGAGCCCCGGCTGCGGTACCTACTTCTGGCGCCACCCCGCGGACGGGGGAGTCGTCGCCTACCGCCCCCGGACGCCCGCCGGGGCCCCGAGCGCGCTCATGCCGCTGGGTGGTGCCGGGGGTGTCGGCCCCGTCGGCGTCACCCGCGCCCGGATCAACGGCTACGACTGCACGATCCTGCTCCAGCGGGGAGCCGAGGGGTGTCCCGAAATCGCTGCATATCCTACGGAGGGTGAACACTACGGCGCGTGGTGGGCGCCGGTGGGGGAGCGGTGCGCGGGGCTGCCCGCCCTCGCCCGCGACGCGCGGGGCGCCGTCACGATCGCGATGATCGACACGGACGGCGGGCTGCGGATCGCCCGACAGGACCTGACGGACGCGGGCCTCTCCTTCGGGCCCTGGTGTCACGTGGGGTGACCTACCTCACCGTACGCACGGGTGTGATGGCGCCGGAGTGACCCTCCCCGCGCAGGCCGCCCCAACTCGTGGGTAGTTGACGCGTCCAGTACTGCTTCGGCATCGCCGTCCGTTCGCGTGCGTGAAGGTTTGGACGCCTTGAGAGCTTGTGAATAGTTGCTCGTCGTCGAACGGTTGGCCTACGCTGCGCACACCCTGTGAAGGTCGTATAAGTGTGCGGTCACCGCGAGTGCGGTCACAGGCTGTAGGGGGAATCGAGCGTGCGGGGAGCGGTGGTGACCAGATCCCGGGGCGGGTCTGGGGGCGCGCCGCAGCACCTCCCTGCGCGCCGCGAGAAGTGTGTCTATCGAGGAGTTTGCTGAGTGGCAGGTATGCCCCGCCTGAGCGTCGTCGTGCCCTTCCAGGACGTCGAGATCTACCTCCAGGAGTGCCTGGAATCGATAGCCAGGCAGACGTTCCGCGACCTTGAGGTGATCATGGTCGACGACGGCTCGACCGACTCCTCGACCGCGATCGCCGCCGACTTCGCCCGCCGCGACCCGCGCTTCCGGCTCCTGCGGCAGGAGTCGATGGGCCCCGGCCACGCCCGCAACGTCGGCATCCGTGCCGCACACCCGCAGGCGGAGTTCCTCGCGTTCGTCGACGGTGACGACGTCATACCCGAATACGCCTACGAGTTGCTCGTGCAGACCCTGGAGGCCTCGGGCTCCGACTTCGTCTCCGGCAACGTGCAGATGATGAACTCCACCAAGAGGTGGCAGTCCCCGCTGCACAAGGCGCCGATGCGGGCCAACAAGCGCGGCACGCACATCACCAGGCTGCCCGACCTCATCTACGACCGCACCGTCTGGAACAAGCTGTTCCGGCGGTCCTTCTGGGACTACCACTACATCGCCTTCCCCGAAGGCGTCATGTACGAGGACTCCTGGGTGAACATGTTCGCCCACTTCCGGGCCGCCAAGGTCGACATCCTCACCGACATCGTCTACTTCTGGCGCCGGCGCGAGGGCGGGGCCGCGCCCTCCATCACCCAGCGGCACACCGAGTTCAGCAACCTTCAGGACCGCGTCGCCGCGGTGCAGTCGGTCAGCCGCTTCCTCGCCGGGCACCGGGCGCGGTCCTACTCCGACCACAAGCGCAAGTACGACCTCGCCTGCCTGAAGTCCGACCTGATGCTGCACCTGAAGGTGCTCCCGGACGCCGACGAGGAGTACCGCGACGCCTTCATGCGGTGGGCGAACGACTTCCTCGACGAGGCCGACGACGACATCATCCAGGAGCTGCCCGCCGACGCCCGCGTCAAGTGGCTGCTCGTGCGCGAGGGCCGGCTCAAAGAACTGCTCGACGTGGTCGAGTTCGAGCGCAAGGGCGGGCCCATGCCCGTCCAGCGCCGCCTCCACCGCTACCTCAACTACCCCTACCTCGGGGACCGGTCGGTGGGCATCGACAAGAGCGCCTATCGGCTGGACAAGGAGCTCTCGCTGCACGGCTCGCTGAGCAGCGCAGAGTGGGACGACTCCGACCACCTGGTCCTGGAAGGGGCCGCCTACGTCCGCTTCATCAACGTGCACAAGCGGCACATGTCGATGAAGGCGATCGCGCTGCGCAACAAGAAGCAGGGCCGCGTGGTCGTGGCCAAGGCGAAGACCACCTACTACCCGCAGGCCACCGAGTACTCGAACCAGAGCCGCTACTGCTACGACTGGTCCGGATTCCAGGTCCGCTTCGACACCGGCCGTCTCAAGCGCAAGGGCGAGTGGGTCGAGGGCACCTGGGACGTGGCGGCCGGCGTCCTGAGCCGCGGCCTGTTCCGCTACAAGGGGATCGTCCGGGGCGGAGCCGGCAGCGCGGCCAACCCGCCCTACCGGTACGTGGAGAAGAACACCCGCGTGGTGCCCCTCTTCCTCCAGGGCAAGCTCAAACTCCGGGTCGAGCGGGTCCGCTGCCGCATCACCCAGCACCGGATGGCCGGCGACCACCTCGAACTGCGCGGTGTCTACCTGGGCCCCGTGCTTCCCGAGTGGGGCAAGTTCCGGGTGACCAGCATGGGAGGCGCCGGCCGCCACGACGCGTGGGTCCATTTCACGCAGGGCGGCGAGGGCTGGTACACCTTCGTCACCCGCATCCCGGCCAAGGCGCTCGTTCCCGGCCACCGCACGAACTCCTCCGACGGGGTTCCGGAGACCTGGAGCACCGGGGCCAACGGCTGGAAGACCACTCTCCACGTCGAGGGACGCAAGGCCCCCATCTACCCCGTCATGGCCGAGGAGGCCGAGGACGGCCACTACCGCGTGCCGGCCGGGCTGCAGACCGAGGGCGGGGACCGCGAGGTCTTCGTCCACCGCAACGGCTCCGGCTACGTGGTGTTGTTCGAGCGGGACACCCTGCCCCTGGCCAAGTCCGCGACCTGGCTCCAGGACGGCTCCCTCGAGGTCGTCGCCGGCTACGCCGCGCAGGACCGGCTCGACGCGTCCGAGTACGCCACGGCGCACGTCGTCGTACGCTCCCGCGCCCACGGCGCGGAGCGCGTCGTCCCCCTCACCTGGCACGGCAGCGACTTCAGCTTCGTCGTCACCCCCGCCGCGATGCGCACGCTGGCCGGCGACATCCCGCTCGCCGCGGGCCGTTGGGACTTCTTCCTGCGCCGCCAGGACCCCTCCGCCGTCCGGCCCGAGGACCGCTCCGACGACCTCGTGGTCAAGATGACCCAGGAGCTGATCCCCACCCTGCCCCGGGACATGAGCAGCAACGACCGCAGGTACGAACTCCAGTCGGAGGCCTACGACCGGCTCTCGCTCCTGGTCCATTCGGCGATGCCGGACGAGGCCCGCGGACCCTACCGGCAGAAGCTGATGCGCACCAAGACGTACCCGGACGCCCGGCGCAAGCCGGTGACCGCGGCCGTGCTCTTCGACGCCTTCAAGGGCACCCAGTACTCCGACAGCCCGCGCGCCCTGCACGAGGAGATGGTCCGCCGGGGCACCGACCTCGAACACCTGTGGGTGGTGCGCGACGACCAGGTCGCCGTCCCGCCCACCGCCCGTCCCGTGCGCATGTGGTCCCCGGACTGGTACGAGGCCATGGGCCGGGCGAAGTACATCGTCGCCAACAACCACCTGCCCGACTGGTTCGAGAAGCGCGAGGGCCAGGTCGTCGTACAGACCTGGCACGGCACCCCGCTCAAGCGGATCGGTCACGACATCGAGGCCGTGCACTTCGCGGACAAGCGGTACCTGGAGCGCGTGGAGAAGGAGGTGCAGAACTGGGACATGCTGGTGTCCCCGAACAGCTTCAGCACCCCGATCCTCCAGCGCGCCTTCCAGTTCCCGGGGGAGATGGTCGAGAGCGGCTACCCGCGCAACGACATCCTGCGCCGGGCCGACTCCGGACGGGCGGCGCAGGTCCGCCGCCGCATCGGCCTGCCCCCGGGCAAGAAGGTCGTCATGTACGCGCCGACCTGGCGCGACGACCAGTTCTACGCACCCGGCAAGTACAAGCTCGACTTCCGCATCGACCTCGACGACGCCAGGGCGCGGCTCGGCCACGACCACGTCCTGCTCGTCCGGCGCCACCCGAACGTGGTGGACCCGGTACCCGGTGCCGGCGACGGCTTCGTCTTCGACGTGTCCGACTACCCGGACATGGCGGACCTGTCGCTCATCGCCGACGTGATGATCACGGACTACTCGTCCCTGATGTTCGACTTCGTCAACACCGGGCGGCCGATCCTGTTCTTCACCTACGACCTGGACCACTACCGGGACACCCTGCGCGGCTTCTACTTCGACTTCGAGCAGTCCGCACCGGGCCCGCTGGTGTTCACCTCTCCCGAACTGATCGGCGCGATCCGCAACGTCGACCGCATCCAGCACGGCTACGCCGCCCGCTACCGCTGGTTCCAGCAGGAGTTCTGCGACCTCGACGACGGCTACGCCTCGGCCCGGCTGACCGACCGCATCCTCATCGCGGGCGGGGACCTCGACCCGGCGCGGGCGCAGGCGCCGGCGGTCGGCAGGGCATCGGGCGGTGCGTCGGGCCACACGGTTTCTGCGGACCACCCCGCAGGCCAGCCAGGTCCCTGGAACGCTGGCACCCTCGGCCAGGTGCCGCGCCAGCCGGTGAGAAGAACGGATTCCGAGCATGTCTAAGGCAACCCAGAGCACACGCCGCGTCCTCAGCGGCGTGGACTCCGCCGGAGCGGTGCCCATCGAGTACAAGTTCTCGCACGCGCGCAACGGCAACCGCCACCTGGTCGTCGTCTTCGCGAACCGCTACGCGCCCGGCGAATGGGGGTGGGCGACCGGAAAGCTGGACCTCCTCCGGTCCAACATCCTGTGGATCCGCGACCTGTTCGACGGAGCGAACACCTACTACCTGTGCAAGCGGATGGACTTCTCCCTGGAGCAGTCCGTCGCCGGCGTCATCTCCCGCGTCATGAACGCTCTGGAGCTTTCGCCGGACCAGGTGACCATGTTCGGCAGCTCCAAGGGCGGCAGCGCCGCCCTCTTCTTCGGACTGAAGTACGGCTTCGGGAACATCGTCGCCAGCGTGCCCCAGTTCCAGATCGGCACCCGCGTGGCGGAGGGCAACCCCGACGCGGTGCGGGTGATGATGGGCGAAGCGACGGAGCAGAACATACGCGTCCTCGACTCGGTCCTCCCCGACCTCGTCCGCAGCGGTGCGAACCCGTCGGCCAACATCTACCTGATCACCTCGCCCCAGGACGAGCAGTACGCACGCCAGGTCGAGCCGTTCATCGGGCACTTCCAGGGCCGCGAGAACTTCAACTTCATCTACAACGACTCCTCCCTCATCACGGACCACGGGAAAGTCACCCTGCGCAACCTCCCCACCCTCATGGGACTGCTCAACCTCCTCGTCGAGGGCATGGCCCCCCGCCTGGGCATGGTCCGCAACGGCTACGAGCAGCCGGAGCGCGACAAGTCGGCCATCGAGGCCTTCCTCACGCAGACCTCCCTGGTGCAGTCCGGCGACTCCTTCCCCCGGCCGGTGGTCCGGACCCCGACGCCGGAGGAACGGGTCCCCGCCAACCAGGTCCGCTTCGTGGGAACGGCCGTGGGCGCGGCTCGGGTCAGCTTCTGGGAGGACGGCAAGCACAAGGGCTCCGCGCCCGTCGCCGCCGACGGTACCTGGGTCTGGGAACGCACCACCCCCTGGGCCAAGGGCCGGCACGTCATCAGGCTCTTCGCCGCGGACGTGAACAACTACCAGACCGAGCGCACGGAAGTCGCGTTCACCGCTGTGGAGCACGCCTTCGAGCCGCTGCCCGAGTACGCGGCGGCCCCGCCGCCGCCACCGCGCCCGGTCGAGCGCCTCGTGCTGACGGTGACCGCCCCGGCCGCCCACCAGCAGGTGCCCGCCACCGCCGTGGGATTCGCCGGCTATGCCCCCGGTGCCGTGCGCGTGGACTTCCACGAGGGCGGAGTGGGTCTGGGGACCTGCGAGGTCCGCTCCGACGGGAGCTGGGTGTGGGAGCCCGGCTGGGCCTGGAACGCGGGCGACCACTTCGTCGAGGCCATCGCCGTGGATGCCGTCGGCAACGCCTCCCCGTGGACGGCGGTCCCCTTCACCGCGACGACTGCCTACGGGACCCCGGCCCAGGGCGGTTACTTCAACGCGAGGCACTGACCTGTGGGGTGGCTGACGCCTCGGCCGTCCGGCGTACCCGGATCACCAGGGGCCGGTGGTCCGAGGCATCGGTGTCCACCACGTCGCAGCCGGTGCGGGGCAGCGCGGTGAACAGGTAGTCGAGCTTCGAATCGTCGGTGTGGGTGGGGCGGCCCTTCCGGGAGCCGCCCTTCTGATCGCACTCGCGGAACGTCGTGTACGCCTCCGACGGCCAGATCCAGGCGGACCTGTTCCCGTCGCCCACCGGAGGCGGAGAGTTGAAGTCCCCGCCGAACACCGTGCGGTCGTCCGTCGACGCGGCGGCGACCAGCGAGCTCAGCTGGTCGTCTCGCAGGTCCCAGTCCGGGTGCTCGGCGTCGCTCTTGCGCAGCGAGAGGTGGGCGTTGCACACCCGCAGGCCCTGGGCCGGGACGCGCGCGCACAGGATCCCCCGGTGCAGCCCCACCGTCGGCTGCTCGGTCGGGATCACCTCCACGTCCTGGAGCCGGGAGGCGGCCAGCAGCCCGAAGCCGGCCTGCCCGCGTCCCTGCCCGGTGCACTGGACGGCCGCGCGGGCACCCGCCGAGTCCACGTTGGCGTAGGGCTCGAAGGCGGTGTTCCATTCCGGCCCCAGTCGCGCCGCGGAGGACGACAGGTCCTCCGAGCACACCTCCTGGAGCAGCAGCACGCGCACGTCGGAGTCGCCGATCAGGTCGCGCAGCTGCTGGAACTTGTCCGTCGGGCTGCCCGTCCGCTCACAGCTCCACTGCTGCACCCCGCACATGTTCCAGGTCGCCACGGAGACCTCGTCCGGCTCCGCCGGGCCCAGGCCGGTGCCGGCGACGGGGGCGGACGTACACGCCGCCGCCGTCGACAGGGCGAGCGCCGTCGCCGCGCGGCCGAACCGGCGGCGGAGCGACCGCGGTCCGGTCTGCTTGTGCTTCTGCATTCCGACATCATTGGGTATCCCCCGGTCAGCCGCCGAACCGGCCCCCTCCGAGCCGTTCCGGAACGCGGCCCGAGCCGGTCACCGTCAGGTCTCCTCCGGCGGTGCGGGTGCGGTGCGGCGCTGCGCTGCGCCGCACCGCGCGTCAGCCCAGCGTCCAGGGCACGCGGCAGATGTGCGGAGCCGATCCCTGCGGGCACAGGGCGGTCGGCACGGCCTTGCGGACGGCCCGCCACGTCCGCAGGGAACACCGCAGGCGGACCTCCATGTCCACCGGCTGCCGTGTTCCGCTGCTCCGGCCGGGGTGCTCGATGCGCCACTGTTCCACCAGGAAGTCCAGCGAGTCGTCGTCCGCGTGCGCCACGCTCACGTCGAGGATCCGGGCCCGCCGGGAACCCGCGGCGTCCTCGACGAGCCCCTCGACCCAGGCCAGCCCCTGCTCGTCCGCGTACAGGCCCAGCCTCAGCAGCCGTCTCCTCATCCCACCGCTCCTTCGGGACGGCCGCCTCCGGCGCGGGCGCGGGCGGCACCCGTCGCCCGGTCGGGCGCGTCGAGTCCGTGGAGCCTGAAGCGGAGGGTCGCCACCGGCGGGCCGGTGCGGCGGGATGGTCCTCCGACGGAGCGGAGCACGTCGCTGTCCATGCCCCCAGCTTGGGGCCTGCCCTCACAGGAGCCACAACCGCCCCCTCCACCCGGACTGGCCCGCGGCCCCTCGCCCACGG
Source organism: Streptomyces sp. NPDC058880 (assembly GCF_042742535.1). Lineage (NCBI taxonomy): Bacteria > Bacillati > Actinomycetota > Actinomycetes > Kitasatosporales > Streptomycetaceae > Streptomyces > Streptomyces sp. NPDC058880. Next base: position 62,038 of record NZ_JBHYMC010000001.1, on the reverse strand, counting down.
CATGATCGGCACGACACGGCCCGGGGTGGCGTGGTGACGAACGAGGGTGTGGGCATGAGCGACGAAGACCGGGTGCTGTACGGGTGCATGGGCCTGGGCGGGAGCTGGGATCCACAGCCGTACGGGTCCGGGGACATCGATGCCGCCGAGGCGGCCGTCGAGGCTGCCCTCGACAGCGGGATCACCGCCTTCGACCACGCCGATATCTACCGGCACGGCAAGTCCGAGGCCGTGTTCGGCGAGGTCCTCAAGAGGACGCCGGGTCTGCGCGACCGGATCACCCTCCAAACGAAGTGCGGGATCCGGCTCGGCGACGAGCACCGCCCGGGCATGTACGACCTGCGCGGGGAGTCCATCACGCGACGCGTGGAGGAGAGTCTCACCCGGCTGCGGACCGACGTGATCGACGTCCTGCTCCTGCACCGGCCCGACCCCCTCGCCGATGTGGACGCCATCGCCTCCGCACTGGCATCCCTGCACCGGCAGGGCCTCGTGCGGCGCTTCGGGGTGTCCAACATGGGCGCGGCGCAGATCGCCCACCTCCAGGCCCGGCTGGACCAGCCGCTCGTGGTCAACCAGCTGGAGATGAGCCTGCACAGCCGGGACTGGGTGGAGGCCGGGGTCCTGCTCAACACCCCCGCGTCCACAGCAGGCGGTTTCCCCTTCGGGACCCTGGAGCACTGCCGCGACCACGGCATCCGCCTGCAGGCCTGGGGCGCGCTGGCCCAGGGCCGCTTCACCGGCCGCCAGCAGACGCCCGCCGAGACGGCCACAGCAGAGCTGCTGGCCGAACTGGCCCGCCGCAAGGGCACGACGCCCGAGACGGTCCTGCTGTGGTGGCTGATCCGGCACCCGTCGCGGATCGCACCGGTCATCGGCAGTGCGCGCCCCGACCGGATCCGTGCCTGCCGCGACGCGGCCCTGAGCGAACCCGACCTCACGCACGAGGAGTGGTACGCGCTCTGGGTCACGGCCCGCGGCGTTCCTCTGCCCTGACCTGACGGCGCCGCCGTTCCGTCGCGGCCATGTCATGCAGTAATCATCCGTACTTGTGGGTACTGCGGCCGAACGGCGCCGGATTTGATAGTTCTGGACAGGTCCGGTGTGAGAAACCTGCGGGAAGGACTGGGCATGTTCGATCTGCTGCGCCCGGAGACCGTCGTGTGCCCCTTCTGCAAGGCCACCGCCGCCGACGGCGCGGCGCGCACGCTGCGGACGGGCTCGGGCTCCCTCTCGGTGACCTGGCACGCCCTGAACTGCCCGCACTACGCGGCCGACCGGATCCTCGCCGAGAAGGAGGGCTGAGGGTCCGCACCCGACCCCGGGGGCCACACCGCCAGGCCTGCCTCCGCACCGCTCGGCCCGGCCACCCGCCCCGGCCACCCGCCCCGGCCATCCGCCCCGGACGGGCGAATCCGGGCCGCGGCGCGTGGTATCGCCGGCCCCGCGTGGCACCCATGGACCATGCCGCCGGTGTCCCCGTTCCTGCGTACGGCCGCGGCGTACGCCTGGCGCCTGCTGGTCGTCGGTGCCGCCGTCTACGCGGTCTTCGCCCTGCTCGGCCGCTTCCACGAGATCGCCGTCGCGGTCTTCCTCGGCCTCGTCGTCACCGCACTGCTGTGGGTGCCCACGCGGCGCCTGACCCGCGCCCTGCCCCGGGCGATCGCCGTCGCCCTGACCCTCATGGGCAGCGCGCTGCTCCTGCTGGGCGTACTGACCCTGGTCGGCGAGGCGGTGGCGGGGGAGAGCACGACCCTGGCCCGGGAGTTCCGGGAGGGACTGGCCAGCATCGAGGAGTGGCTGCAGAGACCGCCCTTCCGGCTGAACCCCGAGGCGCTCTCCGACGTCCAGTCCCGGATCGGCGAGTACCTCTCCAGTCACCGCTCCACGGTGCTCAGCCAGGCGGTCAGCGGGGCCGGGCGGCTCGTGCACGTCCTGACCGTCCTCGCGCTCGCGGTCTTCTGCTCGTTCTTCTTCCTCCACGGCGGCGACCGGCAGTGGGCGTGGTTCTGCGCACAGCTGCCCGAGACGGCCCGGGAGCGTGTGGCGATCGCCGGGCGCGCCGGCTGGCGCACCTTCACCGGGTACACCCGCGGGATCGTGGTCGTCGCGGCGACGAACGCGGTCCTCGTCGGGCTCGCCCTGTACTTCCTCGGCGTCCCGCTGGCCGTCCCGCTGGCCCTGCTGGAGTTCTTCGCGGCCTTCGTCCCCCTCGTCGGGTCACCAGTCGCGCTGGCGGTCGCCGCGGTGGTCGCCCTGGCCTCGAAGGGGCCGCTCGTCGCGGGGATCGTCGTCGCGCTGATCGTGGTCATCGGCCAGATCGAGGGACACCTGCTCCATCCGCTGGTGATGAGCCGCGCGGTCCGCCTGCACCCGCTGGTCGTGGCGATCTCGGTGGTCGCGGGCGCGATCGCCGCAGGCGTGGTCGGCGCCGTGGTCGCGGTCCCGCTGGTCTCCGTCGTCTGGTCGGTCCACTCTGCCCTGCGCGAGGCCCGGGGCACGGCCGACGAGTGACCACGCCCGCGGCTTCCTGCACAATCGCCTGATGAGCGATGACGACCCCTACCTGTGGTTGGAAGACGTATCCGGCGAGGAAGCCCTCGCCTGGGTCCGGGAGCGCAACGCCGAGACCGTGGGCGCGCTGACCGGCGCCCCCGGCTTCAAGGTGCTCGAGCAGGAGATGCGCGAGGTGCTGGACGACGACGGCCGGATCCCGTACGTCGTCCGCCGAGGCCCTCACCTCTACAACTTCTGGCAGGACGCCGACCACGAACGCGGACTGTGGCGGCGCACCACACTGGAGGAGTACCGCACCGACTGCCCGGCCTGGGAGGTCCTCCTGGACCTGGACGCGCTGGCCGAGGCCGAGGGGGAGAAGTGGGCCTGGGCCGGCAGCAGGGTCCTCGCCCCCGAGCACCGGCACGCCCTGGTCCTGCTCTCCCGGGACGGCGCCGACGCCTGCGTCGTGCGCGAGTTCGACCTGGAGGCCCTGGAGTTCGTCACGGACGGGTTCACGGTTGCCGAGGCCAAGACCCGGATCGGGTGGATCGACCACGACCGGGTCTGGATCGGTACGGACTTCGGTGCCGGTTCGATGTCCGCCTCCGGCTACCCGCTCCAGGTGCGCCGGTGGCACCGCGGCACCCCCTTGGAGGACGCCGAGCTCGTCTACCAGGGCCGCCCCGGCGACCTCTCGGCCTCCGGCTGGCACGACGACACCCCGGGCTTCGGGCGGGACTTCGTGCACCGGCAGATCGACTTCTGGAACCAGGAGCTGTTCCTCCTGCCCGAGGATCCCTGCGCCGCGCCCGTGAAAATCGACGTCCCGGACGACGCGAGCGCCTCCGTCCACCGGGAATGGCTGACCGTCACCACCAGGACGCCTTGGCTCGGCCACCCCGCGGGCAGCCTGCTGGCCTTCGACCTCCAGGCCTTCCTGGCCGGTGCGCGGCAGGCCGAGGTGCTGTTCACCCCGGACGAGCGCACCGCGCTCGCCGGATACAGCTGGACCCGCAACCACCTCGTCCTCGCCACCCGGGTCGACGTCTCCTCCGGCCTGGAGCTGCTCACCCCCGGGCCCGGCGGCTGGAGCCGCGCACCACTGCCGGGTCTGCCGCCGCTGTCCACCGCCTCGGTCACCTGCACCGACCCGGACGTCGGCGACGAGTACTTCCACCTCGTCACCGGCTTCCTCCAGCCCTCCACCCTCTACCGGGGCACAGCGGGCGAACAGGACGCCAGCGAGCCCGTCAAGCAGAGCCCCGCGCTGTTCGACACCGCAGGGCTCAGCGTGCGCCAGTTCTTCGCGACCTCCGCGGACGGCACCCGGGTGCCGTACTTCGTCGTCGGCCCCGAGGAGCGGTCCGGCCCCGGCCCCACCCTGCTCTACGGGTACGGCGGCTTCGAGATCTCCATGGTCCCGTCGTACAGCGCGGTCACCGGCCGCGCCTGGCTCGCGCGCGGCGGTACCTACGCCGTCGCCGGCATCCGGGGCGGGCACGAGTACGGGCCGGCCTGGCACCGGGCGGCGCTCGGCGCCCACCGGGTCCGGGCCTACGAGGACTTCGCCGCCGTCGCCCGGGACCTCGTCGCCCTGGACGTCACGACCCCGGCCCAGCTCGGCATCGAGGGTGGCAGCAACGGCGGCCTCCTCATGGGCGCGATGCTCACCCGCGAACCGGAGCTGTTCGGCGCGGTCGTCGCGCACGTGCCACTGCTCGACATGCTCCGCTTCCACAAGCTGCTCGCCGGCGCCAGCTGGATCGCCGAGTACGGCGACCCCGACGACCCGGCGGACCGGCTTCACCTGGAGGGCATCTCCCCCTACCACCGGATCCGGACGGACGGTCCCGCCTACCCGCCGCTGCTCCTGCTCACCTCGACCCGCGACGACCGTGTCCACCCGGGGCACGCCCGCAAGATGGCCGCCCGGCTGCGCGAGGCCGGCCATCCGGTGCTCTTCCACGAACACATCGGCGGCGGCCACGCGGGCGCCACCGACCACCGGCAGTCGGCCTTCAACGAGGCCCTCGTCCACACCTTCCTGTGGGAGCGGCTGGCCCCGCCGAAGTGAACGCCCAGCCGGGCACGCGCACACCGCGTGCCCGGCGCGACCGCGGCGCCCGGTCCGCCCCGGCGGCGTCAGCCCCCGGGGCCGCTCTCCTCCACGTGGTCGAGCTGCTCGTCCAGGGCGAGGGCCGCCGCGATCAGCGACAGGTGGGTGAAGGCCTGCGGGAAGTTGCCCAGCTGCTCGCCGGAGGGTCCCATCTCCTCGGCGAACAGGCCGACGTGGTTGGCGTAGGTGAGCATCTTGTCGAAGGCGTACCGGGCCTCATGCGGTTTGCCGGCCCGGGCCAGCGCCTCCACGTAGACGAAGCTGCAGAGGTTGAAGGTGCCCTCCGATCCTCGCAGCCCGTCCGGGGAAGCCTCCGGGTTGTAGCGGTAGACCAGGCTGTCGCTGACCAGTTCGCGGTCCATGGCGGCGAGCGTGCTGAGCCAGAGCGGGTCGGTGGGGGAGAGGAAACCGACCCGAGGCATGAGCAGGAGGGAGGCGTCCAGCACGTCGGTGTCGTAGTGCTGGACGAACGCCTGCTTGTCCGCGTTCCAGCCGCGCTCGACGATCTGCGCGAAGACGGTGTCGCGCACCCGCCTCCACCGGTCGACGTCGGCGGGGCGGGCGAAGGTGGAGGCGAGGCGGATCCCCCGGTCGAAGGCGACCCACGTCATGAGACGGCTGAAGGTGAAGTTCTGGCGGCCGCCCCGGGTCTCCCAGATGCCCTCGTCGGGACGGTCCCAGTTCTCGGCGAGCCAGTCGAGGACGCCGGCGTACGCCGTCCAGCCCTGGATGCCACCCATGTCGCGGGTCTGGGCCAGGGCGTCGGAGGCCTCGCCGTAGATGTCGAGCTGGATCTGGTCGGCGGCCGCGTTGCCCGCGCGCACCGGCTTGGAGCCCTCGTAGCCGTCGAGGTGGTCCAATATCTCCTCGGTGAGGCGGGCCTCGCCGTCGACGCGGTACATGATCTGCAGGGGTTCGCCCGACGCGGTGCCGCCGGCGGCGAGCCGGTCGAGCAGCCAGCGGCGGAAGGCGGAGGCCTCCTCGACGAACCCGAGGTCGATCAGGGCCCTGACGGAGAGGGAGGCGTCACGGACCCAGGTGAACCGGTAGTCCCAGTTGCGCTCGCCGCCGACCTGTTCGGGCAGCCCCATGGTGAGCGCGGCGATCGGCGCGCCGGTGGGCGCGTAGGTGAGCATCTTCAGGGTGATCGCCGAACGGTGCACGATGTCGCGCCAGCGGCCGCGGTAGGTGCAGGAGCGCAGCCAGGTGTGCCAGAAGCCGCGGCAGGCCTGCAGTTCGGCGCTGATCCCCTCGGCCGACAGCGGAGGTGGCATGGGGCCGTCGTCAGCGTCGCTGGTCAGCACCATGGCCGCCGCCTGCCCGGCCTCCAGGGTGAAGCGGGAGACGAGGTCCTCGCCGTCGCGCCGCAGCACGATGGGGCCGGCGGCGGTGGCGACCTGGAGGTGCAGCTTGGTGCCCGGACCCCGGAAGACCACCGACGTCCGGTCGAGCTCCTCGAACGTGTGGGGGGCGCGGCCGTAGTCGAACCGCGGGCGGCATTCGAGGTCGAAGTCCAGACGGCCCCGCACCACCCGCACCACCCGGACCAGACGGTGGCGCTCGGTGCGCGCGGTGGTGTTCAACGGCACCATGAAGTCGGCGACCTCGCCGACCCCGCAGGGCCCCATGTACCGAGTCACCAGCACGGCCGTGTCCGCCTGGTAGAGCTGACGCACCACGGCTCCCGGCTCGTGGGCGAGATCGGCCGCGAGCCGGCAGTAGCCCCCGCGCTCGCTGTCGAGCAGGGACCCGAAGAGGCTGGGGGAGTCGAACCGGGGGGTGCACCACCAGTCGACCGTTCCCCGCGAGGACACCAGCGCGGCGGTCTGGAGGTCGCCGATCATTCCGTGATCGGCGATGGGCGGGTAAGCGTTCACACGTGCCTCCCTCGCTCGGACCGGGATCCGGCACATGCCGACCGGCGCCTTCCCGGCCCGTGTCCCGGTGCCGCGACAGCCTGGGACCGCCCCGTCCGCGGCGTCCGGGCTGCCGCCGTGCTCCGTCACCCCCAGCGTGCACCGCGGCCGTGACCGCCGCACTTCCGGCGCGGGCCGGGAAACACCGGGCGGACGCCGCCGGAACGCAGGATGGCGGGAGAACGGCCCCCAGGGGTTCCGCGCGGACATCCGATCGGGGGATTCGCGGCCCACGGCGGCGGCGGAAGCCGCTCGGATGCACCACGATCGGCGGGTGCACTTCCGAAGGGAGGACCCCATGAGCACCCCGTTCGCGTCCGCCGCCCCCTACTACGCCCGCTACCGGTCCCCGTACCCGAGGGAGATCCACACGCTGCTCGCGGACCGCTTCGCGCTCGACGGATCCCAGACCGTGCTGGACCTCGGCGCCGGCCCCGGCACGCTCGGCCTGCCCCTGGCCTCCCTGGCCGACCACGTGTACGCCGTCGATCCGGAGCCGGCGATGCTCGCCGAGGGGACCCGGCTCGCCGAGGAGCGAGGCCTGACGAACATCTCGTGGCTGCGCGGCGACGCCGCCCGCGTCACCCGGCTGTGCCTGCCCCGGATCGACCTGTGCGTCATCGGCAAGGCGTTCCACCGGATGGACCGCGGCCGGCTGCTGGCCGACCTGGACGACGTGCTCGCGCCCCGGGGCGGGCTCGGCGTCGTCGTCTCGCTGCGCCGGCCCGGTGATCGGGGACCGGCCTGGCTGGCCGCCGTCGAAGAGGTACGCGAGCGCTTCCTGGGCCCCGGCATCCCCGGGCAGTCCGACCTCGACGACTGGGAAGACCTCGGCGACCTTCTCGCGAAGTCGCCGTTCTCCCGGGTCGAGACCCACCAGTGCGACCTGCTCGTCCGCCGCACGGTGGACGAGGTGATCGGCCTCCAGCTGTCCTTTCCCTCCTCCAGCCCGGCCGTGCTGGGCGACCGGATGGCCGCCTTCGAGGCGGAGCTGCGCCGGGCCCTGCTCGACCACGACCCCCGCGGCACGTACGCCCGGACCCTCCGCATCGGGGCCGCCGTGGCCACCAGGCCGCGGCGCTGAGCCCGCTCCGGCCCCCGGGGCGACCGATCCGGCTCAGCCGTCGAGCGCGGCGAGGAGTTCGCCTTCGCGGACGGCACTCAGCCCGGCTCGCCGGGTGCGGTCCAAGCCCTCGGAACGCTCCCACTCCAGGATGTCCGCGAGCATCTCCGCACGCGGCCGGTGCCGCAGCCCGGCCGCGTGCGCCGCGGCTCCGCTGCGGGCGCTGAAGCCCGCCCACTGCGGGTCCGGCAGCCACATGGCCAGCGACTCCGGCCCCATGAACGGAGCCACCCCCTGGTCCAGGAGCCACTGGGGGTCCGCCTCCACGACCTCCCCGGCGTGCCCGCCCACACGGCGCGACAGGGCGACCCACTCGTCGAACGGCACGACGGGCCCCACGGCGTCGAAGGTCCCGACCGTGCCCTTCTGCGCGAGGTCGAGCATCCAGCCCGCGAGATCGCGCACGTCCACCACCTGCGTCGGCAGCCCGGGGGAGCGCGGTACGAGCATCGGCCGATCCACCGCGCGGGCGGCTCGGGCCACCCAGTAGCCCGAGCGCCCCGTGTGGTCGCCGGGGCCGCCGATCAGGCCGGCCCGGGCGACCACCAGGCGGTCACCGACCGCCGCGCGCACCGCCGCCTCACAGGCGACCTTGGCCTCGCCGTAGTCCTCCCGTCCCACGTACTGCTGCTCGGTGGGTGCCAGCAGCGCGGCCGACTCGTCGGCGCCGACCGTGCCGTGGTCGGCGTAGGCGCTGGCGGACGAGACGTACGTCCAGTGCCGGGTCCGCTCCGCCAGTGCCACGAGCGCGTCGCGAACGAACGCAGGCTGCCACGACACCTCCAGCACGGCGTCCCAGTCGCGGTCCAGGAGCCCGGCGTAGGCGTCCGGGTCCTTCCGATCAGCCGTCACCAGCCGCGCCCCGGGCGCGACGTCACCGCTCTCGCCGCGCGCCAGACACGTGACACCGTGTCCGCGCTCCACCGCCTGCCGCGTGATCTCACGGCCCAGCCACGCGGTCCCGCCCAATATCAGGAGATCCATCGGCCCACCCCAGCACACTGCCGACCCGACCGCGACCCCGGTTCGCGGTCGGCGAAGAGCGGGGCGCGGGCCCGGGGGTCACAGGTCGCGGCGCATGCAGACACGCGGCCACCGGTCCAGGCCGTGTGCCGCCTCACGCGCCCGGATCTCCCGCAGGCCGGGAGTCAGCGTGGCCTCGCCGAGGGGACGGAAGCCGCAGCGGACGTAGTACGGCGCGTTCCAGGGGACTTCGGCGAAGGTGGTGAGCGTCAGCGCCGGCACACCCCCGCCCACCGCGACCGCCGCGAGGCGCTCCAGCAGGGAGCGGCCGATGCCCCGGCGGGAGTGGTCCGGGTGCACGGACACCTGCTCGACGTGGAGGTTACCGTCCACATGATCGGCGATCAGGTAGGCGACCGGGACGTCCGCCCCGTCCACCGCGACCCAGGCGAGGCCCGCCTCCCGGAAGGCGGCGAGCACGGCGAGCGGCGGCGGCTCGTCGTCCGCGATCTCGGGCATGCCGATGTCCCGGAAGCAGAGCCCCGCGGCCCTCTCGATGTCCTGGAGGGCGGTCAGTTCGTCCTGACGTACAGCGCGCACAGACATGGGGCCATTGTCCGTACGGAGCCGCGCGGGGGCACGCGGGTTTCCGCGGCCCCGTCCGGCCGTGTCCACCCCTTCGCGGACTGTGCTCCGTACGAGTTCACTTCGGGTGCCCGTTCGGCCCCAGGGCCGAGCGCGTGATCATCGGGTTGGCTCCTCATCGGTTTGATACGGCTATGCCACGAATGCGACGCACACGACCGACCACGACGTGGGGCGCGGTGGCTGCGGTGACGGGGGCCATGCTGGTCGTCGCCGCAGCGCCGGGACGGGGGCCCGATGCGGACACCGCGGACGCGACCTCGGCCGGCCCCCCGCGGGAAGCGGCGGTCACGCTGCTGGTGGGAAGGGTGCTGGAGGGGGCCCGCCAGGCCGGCGAAGGGCGGTGCGCGGCCCGGCTGTTCCGCACCCGGCTGTGCGACGGCTGGCAGGAGCAGAGGGTACGGGCCACGGCGCGCGGGGTGGGTTCCGTCCTGGAGGAGCCCGCCGTCGCCGGCGCCGCCTGGGCGCAGGCCCTGCCCACGGACTCCGGCGGGCCGCTGGAGATCGCCCTCACCGAACCGGGCCGCATCACGGACGTGACCGTCTCCGACGCGCACGGCCGCCACCTGTCCGGTGAACTCGGCCCGCACGGTGACCGCTGGCTGAACACCGAGTCGTTGCGCGCGGGGGAGGAGTACACCGTGCGGGTCGGCGCGCAGGACGCGGCCGGTCACCCGGTCGCGGTGACGATGGCCTTCCGGACCGCTCCGCCCGCGGACGGCGGCAGGCTGACCGTCGAGTTCGGGCCGCGCCCCGGCACGTACGGGGCCGGCGAGATCGTGACGGCCGCCCTCAGCCGCCCGGTACCCGCCGACGACCCGGTGGCGCGCGCCCGGCTGGAACAGGCGCTGGAGGTGACCTCGCAGCCGCACGTCGAGGGCGCCTGGCACTGGGTCGACGCCTCGACCCTGCACTTCCGGCCCCGCACCTACTGGCCCGCGCACGCGGTGGTCCGCGTCCGCAGCGGGCTGGACGGGGTCGAGGTCGGGGACGCCCACGGCGGCCCCTCCGAGGACCTGCGTTTCACCATCGGCGACCGGATCGAGGCCGTCACCGACTCCGCCACCCACCGGATGACCGTACGCCGCAACGGACGGGTCATCAGAACGATCCCGGTCACCACCGGAAAGGAGGGCTTCCGGACCCGCAGCGGCATCAAGGTGGTCCTGCGCAAGGAGTCCAAGGTCCGCATGCGCGGCGACACGGTCGGCATCGAGCGCGGCACCAAGGAGTTCTACGACCTGCCCGTCTCCTACGCGACCCGGGTGACGTGGAGCGGCGAGTACATCCACGCCGCGCCCTGGTCGGTCGAGGCGCAGGGCGAGGAGAACGTCAGCCACGGCTGCACGGGCATGAGCACCGAGAACGCTGCCTGGTTCTTCGAAGCGGTCCGCGAGGGGGACATCGTGGAGGTGGTCAACAGCGGGGGACCGCCGATGGCCCCCTTCGGCAACGGGTTCGGCGACTGGAACCTGGACTGGCGCGAGTGGCTCGCCGGCAGTGCGCTGGCCAACGTCGACGCCGCCGCGCCCCGTTCGCCGCTGGCCCCGTCCCGCCTGCACCCCACGACCTGAGCGCGGCCGCCCGGTGCCTGACCTGCCTGACCTACGATCACCACATGATCACAGGTGTGATGTTCGACTTCTCCGGCACGCTGCTGCGCATCGAGTCGACCGAGGACTGGCTCAGCGCGGGCCTGGCGGCCACCGGCGTCCGGCTGTCCGACGAGGAGTTCCGCGAGACGGCCGGAAGGCTCGCGGAGTACGGGGCCCTGCCGGGCGGCCGCCCGCCCCGGAAGGTCCCCGCCGACCTCGAAGCCCTGTGGCACGAAAGGGATGTGAGCGCCCGTCGGCACCGGGCGGCCTACCAAGGCCTGGCGCTGGCGGCCGGCCTCCCGGAGCCGGCGGCCGAGCTGGCCCGGGCGCTCTACGACCGCCACATGAGCCCGGCCGCCTGGCGGCCCTACCCGGATACCGCACCGACCCTGCGCGAACTGCGTCGCCGGGGCATCGCGGTGGCCGTCGTGAGCAACATCGGATGGGACCTGCGGCCGGTGTTCCGCGCACACGGCCTGGACGGACTGGTCGACGTCTACGTGCTCTCCTACGAGCTCGGCGTCCAGAAGCCCGACCCGCTGATCTTCCGGACGGCCTGTGACGGGCTCGGGCTGCCGCCGTCGAAGGTGTTGATGGTCGGCGACGACCGCACCGCGGACGGCGGCGCCGCCGCGCTCGGCTGCCCCGTGCACTTCGTCGAGCACCTGCCGGTCGAGCGGCGGCCGCACGGCCTGGCACCCCTCCTGGACCTGCTGGGGTAGCACTCCGGGCGCCGGCGGCGTTCCGACGGCAGGGCGGCGGCCCGACCGCGCAGGACGCCCGCGGAGCCGTCACCGCGCCGCCGCCTCCGGGGGCGGCCGGAGGCGGAGACGGGCGGCGAGTACGGCCACGTCGTCCTCGGCGTGCCGCGCGTCGAGGCCGGTGCAGACCCTGTCCACCACCTCCGGGGCCCCGCTGCCGGCGGGCATCCTCAGGGCCGCGAGCCGGGCCAGGGACGCGTCGATGTCCTCGCCGCGGCGCTCGACCAGCCCGTCCGTGTAGAGCAGGATCGTCTGGTCCGCGGTGAAGGGCAGGGCGACGGCCTCGTAGCCGCCGATGCCGGTGCCGAGCGGCGGGCCGACGGGCACGTCGAGGAGGGTCCCCGGGCCGTTCGCTGTGAAGGCCGCGGGCGGCAGGTGACCCGCGCTCGCGTACGCAGCCGTACGGCGGGCCGGATCGACCCGGACGAGGAGGCAGGTCGCGGGACGGCGGTCGTCCTCGGCGGCGGCCAGCGTGTCCAACTGGCGCAGCACGCGGTGCGGGGCGAGATCGGTGGAGGCCACGTCGCGCAGGGTGGAGCGGTAGGCGTTCATGTCGACGGCGGCCTCCAGGCCGTGGCCCATGACGTCCCCGATCACCAGTAGGGTGCGGCCGAAGTGGAGCCGTACGGTCTCGAACCAGTCGCCGCCGACGAGGGCGCGCGAGCCCATCGGCAGATAGCGGCTGGCGACTTCCAGGTTCGGGTGCGGCCGGCCGGGCTCGGCGACCAGGGCACGCTGGAGGTCGAGTGCGATCTCCTCGGTGGCCGCCAGCCGGCGGGCGTGCCCGACGTGCGCGCACGCCAGGCGTGCTGCGAAGCGCACGGTCGCCGCCTCGTCGGCGCCGAAGGCGGTGTCCGCGCGGGCCGCGAGCAGCCGTCCGTAGACCTCGCCCCGGCCGGCCAGGGGCACCGGGACGACGTGCGTGGAAGCGGGCGGACCGTGCGGAGGGTCGAGGAGGCCCGCCGTGTCGCCCGCGGCGGCGACCCGACCGCCCGGGCCGTTCCGGCCGCCGGTCAGCTCCACCGCCACGGCGTCGCACGGGCCGCTGACGAGGAACTCGGCGAGCTCCCGCCAGACCGCCACTTCGTCGGAGGACGTACCGATCCGGTCGACGGCCTCCTCCATGGCGCTCATCCGTGCCCGGGGGCCGTACGGGTCCGACGGGTCCGACGGGTCCGACGCCATGGTCCGGTGTCCTGCGCGGGTCAGCCGCCCGCCTCCAGCACGGACAGGACGTTCCCCGCCGGATCCCTGAACCAGGCGATCGGGGGGCCGCCTGCGGTGCGCGAGATGCCCTTCGGGTCCTGTCCGAAGCCGTCGTAGCGCTCGAAGGCCACACCGCGGGCGCCGAGGTCGTCGACGGCCCGGTCGATGTCGGGTACCGGGAAGTTCAGCACGGTGAAGGTGGCCGGGACGTGGTTCTCCTTGGGGTACACCAGCACCTCGGTGTCACCGCCGAGATGGAGGGACAGCATCCCGTTTTCCTCGGAGACCCGCAGGCCGAGGGTCGAGCCGTAGAACTCTCTGGCGGCGTCGATGCTGTCGACCGAAAAGCCGCTGAACGCCCTGCTGTCTCCCAGCATGGTCTTCCTCCGCCCGTCCCGACTCCGGCCGATGCGGCCCTGCCCGCCCTCATCGTCCCTCCGAAGCCGGGCAGCCGCACGGCCGGCGTCGGGGCCGCCGCCTCAGACCGGGGCGTCCCCGGGCTCGTCGCCGCCCATGTCGAGACGGAATGGCGGGTAGGCGTCCGTCATCAGGGAGGCGTAGGCGGTCACCCGGAGCACCCACCGGTTGAGGCCGATGAGCAGGTCGAACAGGTCGCGCGGGTACTTCTCCGTGAAGGCCAGGGTGACGACCGCGATCAGGGCGAGGAGTCCGATCAGACCGCCGGCCGACCAGCCGGAGTGCGCGGCGCCGGTGAACAGGCCGATGACGAGGTACTGCGGGATGGCCAGCAGCCACCACTTCACCAGGACCAGGCCGCGGGAGAGCCGCTCGGGGTAGACGATGTCCAGCCGGGCCGGGTAGTCGGGCTCGGGGCCCAGGCTGAAGGGCGGGTACCGGTCCGTGCCGAGGGCGCCGTAGGCGTAGTAGGAGACCCGCCAGGACCAGCGGAGCACTCCGAGGTTGAAGTCGAACAGGGCACGCGGATAGCGCTCGGTGAAGAGGATCGAGAAGAACGCGATCACGCTGACCACCAGGAACGCCAGCCACAGGAAGGCCAGCACGACGTAGTGGGGGATCGCCAGGAGCCACTTCACCAGCCACAGCCAGCGCGACAGCGGCGTGTCCAGCCTGGCCGACACCGTGACCGGCGGATAGCGGGTCTGCAGGGTCATGGCGCTCACCTCATCGCGTCGCCCGGTTCTCCTCCATCTTCCTTCCCGCCCGCGCGCACCGCACCGTGCGGCCGCCGGATGGCGGTGTGCGCCGGCGTACGCCCTAGGCCGCCGGGAGCGGCCCCGTGCGGCGGGGGCGGGCCCAGCCCGCCGCAAGCGCACGGCGCCCGGCCCGTGTTCTCCCTTGCGCCCCCATGTGCCCCTACGGCGGGTCCCGCCACCGCGCGTACGGTTCCGGGCCATGAGCGGATACGCGATGGAATCGGCCACCCCGGCGGAAATCGGCGCCCAGGCCCTGCCTCCCTCCGACCAGTGGTCCACGGCCCCCGTGGTCCCGGCACCGGTGTGCCGCTTCGAGAACTTCCTCGGCGCCGAACGCGCCGCCACCCTCCTGTCGTACGCGATCTCCCGCGAGGCCGACTTCCGTGCAGGGACGGTCCTCGACCCCCTCTCGGGCCAGGTCTCCCACAAGGGCCGCAGCTCACTCGTCCTGCCCGTCACGAGCTCCGTGTTCAGCGCGCACCTGGCGGACTGCCTGCCGCTCGTCCAGGAGGTCCTCGGCCACCGGGCGGCGCTCACACAGACCCGGACGGTCCTGACCGCGCACGGCGAAGGGGGCCACTACGGCATCCACACCGACGCCTCACGGGTCCGTGACGTCGCGACGGCCCTGTCCGCCGTGTACTACCTCCACCGCGCCCCGCGGGGATTCGGCGGCGGCCGGCTCCGGCTGTACGACACGGTGCTCGCGGACGGCGGCGCCCGGCCGGCGGATTCCTACCGCACCATCGAGCCCGAACACGACACGATCGTGTTCTTCCCGGCCGGCGCCTTCCACGAAGTCGTCCCCTCCACCTGCCCCAGTGGGCACTTCGCGGACCACCGCTTCACGCTCACGACGTGGATCAGCGGCACCGGGTCCGCGGCGACGGCGCCCGACGAACCCTTCCGGATCTGGCCGTGGCTGGCCCAGGCGGCCGAACGCACCCGCCCGCTCGCCGACGTCGAACACGATCACGACGGCGCCGACCCTGTCGCCCTGCCCGTCGCGGACCCCGCCACCCGTCTCACCCTTCCAGCGCCCCGCAGGACGCGTTAGGGCCTGTCCGACGCCCTCCGACTCGCCCGAAAGGTCTCGGGCGCGACAGCATGGAGGGAGAGCGGGCGCTCGGCGGGACGGCGTCGGGAGGAGGCGACACGCGCAGTGAGCAGACATCGCTTTGCGTTCTGCGGGGCGCAGCTCGCCGCCGTCTACGTGGCTGCCGACCAGGACCGGGAACTCCATCTGGCCGAGCTCACCGGCAACCGCGGGGTCCTCTACGGGCTGCCCGCGATCCTCGCCGTCGCAGGCCATTCACCGGCCGCCAACGCCTTCCGCACCGGGCGCCCGCTGTGGTTGACCCCCAAGGAACTCGCCGCGTTCATCGAGGAGGACCCCCACCACTTCCCCAGCCGGGTCCGGGACGGGGCGCCGAGCTCGCCGGCCCGGGTCTCGCTGGGCGCCCTGCCCCTGGGACACGGCGATCAGGAGCTCGGCTGCCTGATCGTCGCGGGCGACGTGGGGGAGGGCTTCAGCGCCGACGACCGCAGTCTGCTGGAGCTGTACGCCGACCAGGTGGCGGCCCGACTCGAATCGGTCGCCGCCCGCTTCGCCGGGCGCCGGGCCCCGCAGGCCCACCTGGTCCAGTCACTGGTCCCCGACCAGGGCGGCGCCTTCATCCTGGACCTGGCCACCGGCCGGATGGAGGCCCACGCGCACGTGCTGGAACTGCTCGGCCTGGCTCCCGAGCAGTTCGACGGACAAGTGGAGACCCTGCTCGCCTGCGCCGTGCCCGACGACATGCCCGCGCTGATGGCGATCGTCGAGCCCGACCGGCTGGCCACCACCGGTCAGCAGCTGGCGTTTCGCATCCGTCGGCCGGGCGGGGAGCTGCGCTGGCTGGGCCTGCGCTGCCGGGTGGAAGTGGACTCCGACGGCGCCCCGCGGCGCGTCCTGGGCGTGGTGGCCGACGCCTCCTATCTGCGGCCCAGCGCGGACGAGGTGTCCCTCGTACAGCGCCTGTCAGCCACCCTCGCGGGGGCCGCGACCATCCGGGAGGTCAGTCGGCTCGCGATCGCGGCCCTGCGCGAGCCGCTCGGCGCGTCCCGCGTCGCGGTGGGCGAACTGGAGCCCGAACACCTCATCGTCACCGCACTCGACCCCCCGGAACCCGATGCCTGGCCGGAATCCTGGCGCGCGGAATGGCGCTCGGAGTGGCCCGACGTGTCACTGGGCGACCTGCCCACCCTGCAGAGCGCGCTCCGCGCCGGTCACATGAGCCTGTGGCCGCCGGGCGCGGCCCTGGAGCCCGGGCTCCAGGGCGTCGGGCCCGGCGGTCTCGCGGTGCTGCCGCTGCCCGCCGAGGGCCGCATGGTCGGGGTGTGCCTGGTGGGCTGGGGCGAGGAGCACCGGTTCGCCCCCGAGGAGCGTTCGCTGCTGACCGCGACCGCCGGCCTGCTGGGCCAGGCCCTGGTGCGCGCCCACGCTCTGGACGCGGGCCACGAACTGGCCACGATGCTTCAGCGCAGCCTGCTGCCCCGTAAGCTCCCCGAGCTGCCGGGCGGGGTCGCCGTCGCCCGCTACCTGCCCGCGACCGCGGGACTGGAGGTCGGCGGGGACTGGTACGACGTCATCCCCCTCGGCGACGGCCACGTGGCCTTCGTCATCGGGGACGTCCAGGGCCACAGCGCCGGAGCCGCCACCATCATGGGCCAGATGCGCACGGCGGTCAGGGCCTACGCCGTGGAGGGGCACCCGCCCGACGTGGTGGTGGCGCGCGCCAACCGGCTGCTCGTCGGCATGGAGACCGACCTCTTCGCCACCTGCACGTACGTGGACCTCGACATGGAGGAGGGCATCGCCAGGGTCGTACGGGCCGGCCACCTGCCGCCGGTGCTGCGCCATCCCGACGGCGTGGCCGAGGAGTTGGCGGTGGAGGGCGGGCCGCCTCTGGGCGTGCTCGCGGAAGCCGCCTTCCCCATGACCGAGACGGGACTGCTCCCCGGAACCCTGCTCGTCCTGTTGACGGACGGCCTGGTGGAGTCCGCACGGCTGCCCCTGGAGGAGGGCATGCACCGGGTGTGCGAGGCGCTCACCGAGTCGGACCCGGTCGATGTCGGAGGGGTGGCCGACGACCTGGTCGCGGGCGTGGGCCGGCGTGACGACGACGTGGCGCTGCTGCTGCTGCGCTACGACGGTACGGGCGGCCGGCCCAGGCGGAGCCACTGGACGGTGTGGCGCCTGCCCAAGGCCGTCCTGCACGCGCGCCGCTTCACGGCGCGCACGCTGCGGTCCTGGGGAGTGGTGGAGGAGATCGACACGGCCCTGCTGATCGTGTCCGAGCTGGTGACCAACGCGATCGCGCACACCCAGGGCGAGGTGGGCATGGACCTGACCCTGTCCACCGACCGGCTGCGGATCGCCGTGAACGACGCGTCGCCGCGCAGCCCCGTCAAACCGGTGTCGGTGAGCTGGGAGTCGACCGGAGGCCGCGGCCTGCTCATCGTCGAGGCGACGGCGACGGCTTGGGGCTCGGTGCCGCTCAGCGGCGGCAAGCAGGTCTGGGCCGAGATCCCCTGGCACCCGCGGACCGCCTGATCCGGCACGGCCGGAGCTCCCCGCCCGCCCCCGGCGGCGGCCCGGACGCCGTGCGGCCGGACCGTCAGCCGGGCCCGGGGCGGCTGCCGGCCACCAGTTCGACCTCGAACCCGTCGGTGTTGACCAGGTACGCGGCATAGGTCCGCTCGCCGCCGGCGTACGGGTGGCGGTCGGGGTACATCAAACTCCAGCCGTGCCGCTTCCCCTCGACGACCAGGAGTTCCACCGACGCGTGGTCCTCCAGGTGGAACGCCAGGTGGTTCAGCCCGGGCCGGCAGCGGTCGTGGTGGTCGTCGGTGAGGGCCGGGGACCGCTCGAACACCAGATAGGTCGCGCCGAGCCGCCAGCTCCGTCCGTCGCCCCAGCTCTGGTACGGCGTGTAGCCCATGGCCTCCAGCAGCCAGCCGAAGGAGGCGACCGCCCGGTCGAGGTCGGGCACCCAGATCTCCACGTGGTGCAGCATTCCGGTGGTCCCGGCCGACGGTACGTCGGACATCGCCCGTCTCCCCCTCCTCGTGTTCCTCCTGCTCCGCTGACGGCGCTCCCCATGATGACGGACGTCGGCGGTGCGGCCGTCCGGCGGCCGCTGTGGCAGCCGTCGCTGCCGCGGCTCTACGCCTGCGGCCGCGGGCGTCCCCGTACCGACGCGTCACCGCCGTCGACCGGGATGCCCAGGCGGTCCGCCAGAGTGGTGAGGGCCGTGCCCAGAGGGAGGGCGACACGGGTCACGGCGTGGCGGTCGCCGCGGGTCGGGTCCCGGTTGACGATCAGTACCGGCTTGCCCGCCTGGGCCGCCTGGCGGACGAACCGGAGGCCGGACATCACCGTGAGTGACGATCCCAGGACCAGCAGCGAGGTAGCGCTGTCGACCAGCTCGCGGCAGCGTTCGACGCGCCGAGGGGGAACCGTTTCTCCGAAGAACACCACGTCCGGTTTCAGGACGCCCCCGCACTGTGCGCACGGCGCTACGGAGAAGTCCCCGACCTGGTCGTCCGTGAGGTCGGCGTCGCCGTCCGGGTTCAGCCGTGGGGCGACCGGCTCGAAGCCCGCGTTGGCCTCCTCCAGTCGTCGCGCCAGGTCGCGGCGCGAGCCGGAGGCGCCGCAGGCGAGGCACACGACCCGGCCCAGGCTGCCGTGGAGTTCCACCACGTCCTCGCTGCCGGCCGCCTGGTGCAGGCCGTCGACGTTCTGGGTGATCACTCCTGCGAGCAGCCCGTGCCGCCCGAACGCCGTCACGGCGCGATGTCCGGCGTTGGGGGCCGCGCGGCCGAAGGTCCGCCAGCCGAGGTGGCTGCGCGCCCAGTACCGGCGCCTCGCGCGCGCACTCGCGGTGAACTCCTGGTAGGTCATCGGGGTGTGCCTGCGCAGGCTCCCGCCCTCCCCCCGGTAGTCGGGGATGCCCGACTCGGTGGAGAGGCCCGCCCCGCTGAGCACCAGCACGCCGCCGGCCCGCAGCGCGTCGGCGACCGGCCCCGGATCCGCGGTCCCGGGCGGCAGGTCATCGGTGGGCGTCCAGCTCAGAGTGGGGCGCGTGCGCATGCGACCAGCGTACGGAAGCAGCCGGCTGGACACCGCCCCGCCCGCGTGCCGACCGAGGTGGCCGGAACTCGCCCGGCGAAGGTGAACAGAGGTCTACCTACTGGTAACTTGCGCGAGTTGATCAAGGCCAGGGGCGTGGTCGACCCACGCCACGGGCCCAGCCCCCCGGTCGGCCCCCCGGCCCCAGCCACCCCCCAGTCAAGGACCCACATTGGCACGCACCGTCCGGACGACGGCCATCGTCTCCACGTCGGCCCTCGCCCTCGGCCTCTCCCTCCTCGGAGCCGCCGCCCCCGTCCACGCCGCGGAGGCGCCCACACCGCACCTGGACTCGGTCGAGCAGACCCTGCGGCAGGTGTCACCGGGCCTGGAGGGCTCGGTCTGGGAGCGCACCTCCGGCAACCGGTTCGGCTCCTCGGCCCCCGGCGGCGCCGACTGGCTGCTCCAGACACCCGGTTGCTGGGGCGACGCCGCGTGCACCGACCGGCCCGGATCGCGCCGCCTCCTGGACAAGATGCGCCAGGACATCGCGGCCGCCCGGGAGACGGTGGACATATCGACGCTCGCGCCCTTCCCCAACGGCGGCTACCAGGACGCGATCGTCGCGGGTCTGCAGGAGTCCGCGCAGAAGGGCAACCGGCTCAAGGTGCGCGTGATGGTGGGCGCCGCACCCCTTTACCACTCCACCGTGATCCCCTCGTCCTATCGGGACGAACTGCTCGGGAGGCTCGGCCCGGCCGCCGCGGCCAACATCACCCTCAACGTGGCCTCGATGACCACGTCGAAGACCGCCTTCTCCTGGAACCACTCCAAGCTGATCGTGGTGGACGGCGGGTCGGTGATCACCGGCGGCATCAACAGCTGGAAGGACGACTACCTGGAGACCGCGCACCCGGTCGCCGACGTCGACCTCGCGCTGTCCGGGCCCGCCGCCGGCTCCGCGGGCCGCTACCTGGACTCCCTGTGGGACTGGACCTGCCGCAACAAGAGCAACTGGAGCGCGGTCTGGTTCGCGGCCTCACCCGGCGCGGACTGCATGCCCTCCCTGCCCCGGCCCGCCTCCCCGGCGGGCGGCGGGAACGTACCCGCGCTCGCCGTCGGCGGTCTCGGCGTCGGCATCCGCCAGAACGACCCCACCTCGCCGTTCCGTCCCGTACTGCCCACGGCCGGCGACACCAAGTGCGGGATCGGGGTGCCCGACAGGACCAACGCGGACCGGGACTATGACACCGTCAACCCGGAGGAGAGTGCCCTGCGCGCCCTCGTTTCCAGCGCGACCTCGCACATCGAGATCTCCCAGCAGGACATCCACGCCACCTGCCCGCCACTGCCGCGCTACGACGTGCGCCTCTACGACGCCCTCGCCGCCAAGCTCGTCGCCGGTGTGAAGGTCCGCATCGTGGTCAGTGACCCGGCGAACCGCGGCACCATCGGCAGTGGGGGCTACTCGCAGATCAAGTCCCTCTCCGAGGTGAGCGACGCGCTGCGCGGCCGGGTGGTGGCCTTGACCGGTGACGGTGGCCGTGCGCGGACGGCCATGTGCGAGAACCTCCAGCTGGCGACGTTCCGGGCGTCCGACCGACCGACGTGGGCGGACGGCAAGCCCTACGCCCAGCACCACAAGCTGGTCTCGGTGGACGGAGCGGCCTTCTACATCGGATCCAAGAACCTCTACCCGTCCTGGCTCCAGGACTTCGGCTACATCGTGGAGAGCCCGACCGCGGCCGGACAGCTCAGGAGCGACCTGCTGGACCCGCAGTGGCGCTACTCGCAGGCCACCGCGACGTACGACTACGCGCGCGGCCTCTGCCGGGCCTGACGCGCCGCAGGCAGGGCCGACGCGCCACCCCGCACGAAGCCGCCGGGGCACCTCGACAGAGGTGCCCCGGCGGCTTCGTGTACTGGCGCCCGGCTACAGCGACGGAGGGCCCGAGTGGACCGAGGTGTCGGCGTGCCGGAGCTCGGCGAGCAGTTCGCTCTGGCCCACCAGGAGTTCGGTGAGGATGCGTCGTGCGGCTCTCAGGAGCTCCGCCACATCGCCGCCGGCCAAGGCGTAACTGACCGTGGATCCGTCACGTATGGACACCACGATGCCGGACCGGCGCAGTACCGCCAGCTGTTGCGAGAGGTTGGACGGTTCGATCTCGATTTCGTTCAGCAGCTCGCGCACGGGTACGGGGCCGTTCTGGAGGAGTTCGAGTACGCGGATGCGGACGGGGTGTCCGAGCATCCGGAAGAACTCCGCCTTGGCCTGGTACAGCGGGACCTGCATGTGGCAACGCTCCTACCCGGGTTCCGACCTATGGACGGGGACGGCGTCCGGTTCCGCCGGGCCCGCCCCCGTTGACCATGACCAGCCATTCTCCTGTACCCCGGCTTGGCCCTACCCGGCGCTGACTGAATTCGGATGTGCCGAGTTGAAGATTTCTTCAATTCGTGGGCAAAAAAAGATGCGGGGTACGGGCGGCTAGAGTTCCAGGTCCGCTTCGATGCGCTTGAGCTGGTGCCGGGCCATGGCGAGGTTCGACTTGCCCTTGTCCAGGACGATGTAGAGGAACAGGCCGTTGCCCCCGCGCCCCTTGAGCAGTCGGATGAGGTGGTACTGGCTGCCGAGGGTGATCAGTACGTCCTCGATGTCCTCCTTGATGCCCAGCATCTCCATGGTCCGGGCCTTCGCCCGGATCACGTCGGTGTTCCCCGCTGCCGCGACCGTCAGGTCGAGGTCCTTGCCGCCCCCCAGCATGCCGAGGGCCATGCCACTCGTGTAGTCGACCAGTGCCGCGCCGACGCTCCCCTCGATCGAGGTCATCGCCTCTTTCAGGGACGTCTCCACGTTCACCATTGCAGCCTCCTCGTTTTTTTCACGGCCCTGGTCGGCTTCACGTCTCCGACCGGGTTGCAGGAGGGACGCTACGCGCCCGCGGCCAGGATCGTGGCGAACATCAGGTTTCTCGGCAGGATATGGAGCTCGATCCGCTAGTGTGCGGGCCCGTGATCGCCCGACTGCCGGAAAACGTAAGGGAGTCGGGGTCGTGTCGGCAGTCCCCGGCCGGGCCGGCGGGAGCCCCGGTAGAGCGCATCCGTGCAGCTCGGAGCCGGTCGGTGGGCCCACTGCGGCCTCCGGTGCGCCCAAGTTGCGTGCACGGCGAAGCGGTTGGCGGGATTGGCCGAGAGGTGCCGGTCGGCGGGCGGTGGGGCGGTCCGCGCTGCCCGCGGGCCGAAGTCGGCTTGCCCGAGAGGGGATCGGCGCCCGGACGGAGACGGGGGCGCCCACCTGCGGGGCGAGGCGGCGTAACGCGCTCCGCTATCACTCAACGTGTTTAGAGCCGTGGATTCTGGAAACGCTGAGTAGCCACAAGGTGTAAAGGTCAAGGCGAAAGGTGGGATTCATGTCCGTGAGCATTGCAATCATCCTCGTCGTGGTGGCGGCGTCCGTCGCCGCGATCGCACTCTTCCCGGCGGTTGCACCCGCGCCACCCGACCAGACCGCAGACCGGTCCGGTGGGGAGGACCCCCGCGGGAGCGAATCGGGCCGGCCCCCGGCCCGCCGACTGCGCAACATCCCACCGCAGCAGACCAGGGAACGACGGCGAAGCTTCGGCTGATTCGGTGCCCCACCCCACCCCACCCCACCCCACCCCACCCCGCCCCACGCGCGTCGTCCCGGGCAGGGCGCGGTGCCGTCGCAGGGGGGCGCGGGGTGGCCGGTGCCGGTGGTGGGCCCGCGGGGCGAGCGGCCCCACCACCGTTGCGTCGGCTACCCCGTGGGGCTCAGCAGAGGGGGCACCGGGCGGCCGTGGCCGGCGGGTCCGAGCGGAAGCCGTGCCGTCCCGGCCGCCGCGCGCAGGAGGCGCTCCACGGCCCGGGAGCGGTGGGTGAGCCTGAGGTGGCGTCCCTGTCGGAGCCACCCGTCCAGAGCCGCCAGGAAGCCGGAGTCGCAGAAGGTGACCCGTGAGCAGTCCAGGACCAGCCCGGTGTGACCGCGGTCGGCCGCCGAGGCCAGAAACGCCCGCAGTGGAGCGGCGCTGAAGTGGTCGATCTCGCCCGCGAGGTGGGCGACCAGGGTGGCGCCGAGGGTGGTGCAGGAGCGGATGAGTATGACGCCGGGCGCGGGGTCCGCGCCCGAATCGTGCACGGTGGGCGGGGCCCCGGTCGCGAGAGGGGCGGGCAGTATCGGGGCGGTGCTTGAGGTATTCACGTCCCCGTCAACGCCTCCCGCAGGGGGTCGGGAAACGACCGGCGGGTTCCTTTCACCCCATGTGATCAGCGGGGATCCCCAGTCGAGGGAAAGATTCCACCCGGACGGGGCATGGGGGCACCCGGGTGCGTCCGCGCGTGGGGCGGCCCGCCGGCAGACGTCGGCGCCGGCTCCACGACGCGGGAGGCGCTCAGCGGCGCACGCGTGACAGCTGGTCGTTCATCTCGCTCAGGAAGCGCACCACCGTGTGCAGTTCGTCCGGGCTGAAGCGGGCGCGCGCCGCGTCGGTGGACCTGGCCAGCGGCCGGAAGTACTCGCGCGCTGCCGCGCGCCCGGCCGGTGCGTAGTGGATGTGGACCACGCGCCGGTCATCGGCCGCCCGGACCCTTCGGATGTGGCCGGCCTTCTCCAGCCGGTCCAGGCAGGCCGTCGTCGCGCCCGAGGTGAGGTTCATGTGGGCGCCCAGCCGTCCGGGGGTCATGGGGCCCGCCTCCTGGTCCCGCTCGGCGTCCAGCACGGCGATCAGAGCCTGTACATCGGTCAGGTGCAGGCCCTGGGAGTGCGCGAACTCCTGGGCGATCCGGTTGAACTCGGCGTTCATGGCACGCAGCAGCACCGCGAAGGACTGCAGCCCGATCGGGTCGTCGGGCGGAAGGTCGTTCGGGGGTGTGCCGGCGCTGCGCATCTCCTCAGCATATGATGTCTCGATCGTTGAGATACTTTATGGTCGAGGGAGTGGGAGCTGTGTCCATGAGGAACCCGTCGTGGTGGTTGCGCCGGCTGGTGCCGGCGGTCCTGCTGGTGGCCTGGCTGGCGATCGGCGGCACCCTGGGCCCCTACGCCGGAAGGCTCGGCGAGGTCGCCACCAACGACCAGGCGGCCTTCCTGCCCCGGAGCGCGGAATCCACCAGGGTGCTGGAGGAGCGCCGGGCCTTCGAACGGTCCGAGTCGGTGCCCGCGATCATCGTCTGGCAGGAGTCGGACCGCGGCTCCGTCACCGACGCCCAGCAGGAGGGGGCCACCCGCGCCCTGGCCTCGCTGGCCGGCAAGGCGGGCGTCGTCGCGCCTCCCACCCCCGCCCTGCGCTCACAGGACGGCCAGGCCCTCCAGGCGGTCGTGCCGCTCTCCCCGGACCTCGGTGACGAGCTGCCCACCGTCCTGGACGAGGTGCGCGCGGCGGCGGCCTCCGTACCAGGTCTGAGCGCGCGGATCGCCGGCCCGGCGGCCACGCAGGCCGACCTCGCGGACGCCTTCTCCGGCATCGACGGCCTGCTGCTCGGCGTGGCGCTCGGCGCCGTGCTCCTGATCCTGCTGCTCGTCTACCGCAGCCTGCTGCTCCCGCTGGTGATCATCATCAGCGCGGTGTTCGCCCTCGGCCTGGCCTGCGCCGTCGTCTACGCCCTGGCCGACCGCGGCATCGTGCGGGTAGACGGCCAGGTGCAGGGGATCCTGTCCATCCTGGTCATCGGGGCGGCGACCGACTACGCGCTGCTGCTCGCCGCACGGTTCCGGGAGGAACTCGCCGCCCGGGGCGACCGTACGGCCGCGGCGCTGGCCGCAGTCCGTCGCTCGGCAGGTGCGATCACCGCCAGCGCCGCCACCGTGGCCCTGGGCCTGCTCGCCCTGCTGGCCAGCGACCTGACCAACAATCGGGCCCTGGGTCCGGTCGGCGCCATCGGTATCGTCTGCTCGGTCCTGGCCACCCTCACGTTCCTGCCCGCCGTACTGGTCCTGCTCGGCCGGGCCGCGTTCTGGCCCGCCACGCCCGAGGCCGGCGGAGCTCCGGCCGAGGGGTACGGCGTGTGGCGCCGCATCGCGGCCGTCATCGACCGCGCGCCCCGCCGGGTCTGGGCATCGACGACCCTGCTCCTGCTCGTCCTGGCGGCCTTCGCTCCGGCCCTGTCCTCGGGCGGTGTCCCGCTGGACGAGATCTTCGTCAAGGACGCCCCTTCCGTCGCCGCCCAGAAGGCGCTCGGCCGACATTTCCCCGGCGGATCGGGCCAGCCGGCCGTGATCATCGCCGACGCCACCCATGCCGCCGATGTGCAGGCTGCCGTACGCGCGACCCCCGGCGTCGCCTCGGCGGCGGCCGTGACGGCCTCCGGACGGCCGGGCGAAGGCGAGCCCCTCGCCGTCGGCGGCCGGGTCCGCGTCGACGCCACCCTCGAGGCGGCCGCCGACAGCGACTCCGCGCAGCAGACGATCGCCGAACTGCGCACCCGGCTGGCCGCGTTGCCGGAGGCGGACGCCATCGTCGGGGGCTACACGGCCCAGCAGTACGACACCGGACAGACCGCGGCCCGCGACCGAACCGTCATCGTCCCGGTCGTCCTCGGCATCATCCTCCTCGTGCTCGTCCTGCTCCTGCGCTCCCTGCTGGTCCCGGTCCTGCTCGTCGCGACCGTGGCCCTGAACTTCCTTGCCACCCTGGGTGTGTCCGCACTCGTCTTCGAGCACCTGCTCGGGTTCAGCGGCACGGACGCCTCGGTACCCCTGTACGGCTTCGTCTTCCTCGTGGCACTCGGAGTCGACTACAACATCTTCCTGATGTCCCGTGTTCGGGAGGAGTCCCTCGTCCACGGCGTACGCCAAGGGGTGTTGCGCGGCCTGACGACGACGGGCGGCGTCATCACCTCGGCCGGCGTGGTGCTCGCCGCGACGTTCGCGGCGCTGATGGTGATTCCGCTGGCCTTCCTCGTCCAGATCGCCTTCATCGTCGCCTTCGGCGTCCTCCTGGACACCCTCGTCGTGCGGTCCCTGCTGGTGCCGGCCCTCGTGATCGACATCGGCCCGCGTAGCTGGTGGCCCGGCGTCCTGGCCCGCGAACCGCGCTCCGCGCCGCCCGGCACCGGGCAGCCGGGCGCCTCGTAGGGCGTCGCGCGGGACTGCCGGTCCGGTCTCGGCCGAGGTACCGCCGTCACCCTCGCGCCCCACCGCTCCGGCGGCTCAGCCGCGCCCCACCGTTCCGCCGATGCCGCCGATCCCGTCGATGACGTAACCTGCCGAACGGGCGCGCGATGTGCGCGGTGAGACGGCAGGCTGATGGCGGGGGCGATGGTACGTCGGGAGAACGTCGGTCTGCCGGGCGCCGCCGGACCGGCGGCGCGGGTACGGCCGGCCACCACCTGGGATTCCGCCCTGTCGGCCCGGGAGTTCGCGGCCATCGGCGACGTCGGGTTCGAGCCGGTCGGGCAGGTGCTCGGCACCGCCGTCTTCAACATCGGGTACACCGGTGTCTGGGGCTGCCCCGGTAGTTGGCCCGCGACCGACGACACCAACCGGGTGCCGTCGTCGAGATGGACCTCCTCCTTGTCGCAGCTGGCGCGGACGATGTACGCGGCACGCAGATCGGCCCTGGCCCGGGCGGTGGGTGAATGCGGCGCGCTCGGCGGCGACGGGATTGTCGGCGTGGAACTGCGGGTCGGTGAATTCCCTGCTGGCGGAACGGAGTTCACGGTGCGCGGCACGGCGGTCCGGGCCCGCTCGCGCATTCGGCCCCGTACCCCCTTCACGTCGCACCTGAACGGCCTGGACTTCGCCAGGCTCCTGCACGCCGGGTGGGTCCCGGTCGGACTCGCCTTCGGCCTGGCCCTCGCGACCCGGCACGACGACTGGCGCACCTCCTTCCGCATCCCCCTCACCGCCCGCAACCAAGAGGTCGGCGGCTACACCACTCTGATCGGCCACGTCCGCCGGGAGGCACGCGAACAGCTGGTCGCGGACGCGCGGAAGTGCGGCGGCGACGGAGTGGTGGTCGACGACCTGGAGCTGCGGGTGGGGGAGAACGAGTGCCCCGGCTACGGATCGACGCGCGACCTCACCGCGCAGGCGCTCTTCGTCGGCACCTCCATCGCCCGGTTCGGCCGCTCCGAACGGCCCGCCGGCACCAGACCGCCACTGACCATCATGAGACTGGAGCGCGAGGGCTGACATGACCGAACGAACGGGGCCGGACGTACGCGGGGAGTCTGCGCCGGCGGTGGCGCAGGACGTGGCCGAGGACGCCATGCGCAGGCTCTCCGGGCCGGAGTCGGGGGAGAAGGGCTCGCTCTTCACCTCGGACCTGACGGTGAACGAGTTCCTGCTGGTGCGCGAGGCCGGCTTCCGCCCGCTCGGCCTGGTCCTCGGGACGTCCGTCCACCATGTCGGCCTCCAGCTCGGCCGGTGGTCGAAGAACCAGGAACTGACCAAGCTGTCACAGGCCATGTACCAGGCCCGCGAGCTGGCGATGAGTCGGATGGAGGCCGAGGCGAGTGCCGTGGGGGCGGACGGGATCGTCGGCGTGCGGCTGGACATCGAGTTCAAGGAGTTCGGCTCGGACATCGCCGAGTTCATCGCGGTCGGCACGGCCGTCAAGGCGGACGGAGCGGACCCGGGGCCGGGCGGGACGTGGCTCAACAACAAGGGCAGGCCCTTCACCTCGGATCTGTCAGGCCAGGAGTTCTGGACGCTGATCCGGGCCGGCTACGCGCCGCTGGACCTCGTGATGGGGTCGTGCGTCTACCACGTGGCACACCAGCGCTTCACCCAGGTGCTGGGCAACGCGGGCCGCAACGTCGAGATCGAACCCTTCACCCAGGCGCTCTACGACGCGCGCGAACTGGCCATGAGCCGCATGCGGGCGGAAGGCGAGGCCCTGGAGGCCGAAGGCATCGTGGCCGTGCAGCTGAAGCAGCACACCCACGGCTGGGGAGGCCACACCACCGAGTTCTTCGCCATCGGGACGGCCGTGCGCCCGCTGCGCGACGCGCACGTCATCGACCGTCCCACCGTGGTGGTGAGCCTCGATGCCTGAGGCGGACGTGGAACTGCTGGCTGCGGCGTTGCGACGGGACAGCGCCGACCTGGAGCTGTACGCGCGGGTACTGTCGGCCAACCTGTCGGACTCACTGCCGGCCGGCGCCGTGCGGGTCCGGCGCAGGCGTTCCCTGGCGGAGCGGGTGGCCGGGCGGGAGGGTTCCGTCGTGGAACTGGACGTCGTGCTCGGAGAACAGAGGCTCGGACTGCGGACGGACCACGGGCGCGTGACCGGGGAGGTCCTGCATGAGGTACGCGGCATCGTGCTCTCCCGGCGCCGGGTCGAACTGGACGAGTGGGTCGACCGTCTGGCCCGAGCCCTGACCGAGGCCGCGGTCTCGAACGCGCGCGCCCGCGAGGCCCTGGAGCGCTTCCTGGCCTGAGAGTTCCCGGTACCGCGATCCGCCCGGGCAGCCGGTTCCGGGCGCTCCCGTGGCCGGGGCGCCCCGCTTCCCGGGCGTGCGCATGCCCGGGCCGAGACCGCCGAAGGGCTCCGGCAGGGTCTGCTGCAGCCCGGTCGGCCTGCCACGGGCTCCCTCGTGGCGCTCCTCCCGGCCCGCGAGCCCACCGGGGACCGGCTCGGCTGCTGCGAGCCGCGGGAGGGCGATGCCGGCGCAGCCCCCCGGTGCCCGCTCCGGCACAGGACCGCCCGCTGGTGCGGGTTCGATCGGCCCCACCTCCTCCGGCGCGGCGTCCCGTGTGCGGCGAGACGGCCCGTGGTGACAACTGCCGCTGTCCCCAACGGTGTTCATAACGGACGGAATGATCTCCTCCGCGGTGGTGCAGCTGCGGAGGAGGGTTTTCGGTCAGGGTGTGGGGTGTTACTCAGGGTAGGGGTGGCCGCCTGCCGCCTCACCAGGCCCCCTTGCCCCCCTTGCCCCACCCGCCCCAGGCCATGTGCGCAAGCGACAGGAATTCACGTCGTCTTACCCCGGGTTGTGCGAAAAATTTCCAGATGCACGCCCGGGAGGCCGCAAAACAAGTCCGAAAGTGACAGGTTTGCTTTGACTCTTGACCGATGGATCCGTGAATGTCGTTCACATGTCCGACACATCCGGAGCCGCCACCGGTGGCCCCATGCGCCAGCGCGACTTCCGCCTGCTGCTCGCGGGAGCCGCCACGGGGCAGTTCGGCGCCCAGGTGACGCTGGTGGCGCTGCCCCTCGTGGCCGTCCTCGTACTCGACGCCCCCGCCTTCCAGGTCGGCCTCCTGACCGCCGCCGAGACCGCCGCCTTCCTACTCGTCGGGCTCCCCGCCGGTGCACTCACCGACCGCATGCGCAAACGCCCCCTGATGATCCGCGCGGACCTGGTGCGCGCGGTGGCCATGGCGAGCATCCCCGCCGCCGCGTTCGGCGGCGTCCTGACCATGGCCCAGCTGTACGCGGTCGCGCTCGTGACCGGAGTGGCGACCGTGTTCTTCGACGTCGCCCATCAGAGCTACCTGCCGCAGATCCTGCCCCGTGACCAACTCGTGGCCGGCAACGGCGCACTGGAGACGGTCCGTTCCACCGCCCACGTCACCGGACCCGGCATCGGTGGCGGACTCGTCCAGCTCGTCGGCGCGCAGTTCGCCGTCATCGTCGACGCCGTCGGCTACCTGCTCTCCGCACTGTTCCTCGCCCGTGTCCACACGACCGAAGAGGCGCCCCGACGCACCGCCGGGGGCTCCCTGCGCAAGGAGATCGGCGAGGGCGTCCGCTTCATATTCGGCCACCCACTGCTCCGGGTCATCGCCTTCACCACCGGCCTCGCCAACTTCTGCACGGCCGTCCTCATGGCGACGCAGACCGTGCACCTGGTCCGCGTCGTCGGCCTGGAGGCCGGCGGACTCGGCCTGGTGCTGTCCGCGTCGGCCGTGGGCGGCCTCCTGGGCGCCCTGTGCGCCGGACGCATCGCCGACCGGCTGGGGCAGGCCCGCGTCATCCTGCTGTCCCTCCTCGCGACCGGCCCGTTCGCACTGCTGTGGCCCCTGTCCGGGCACGGCACGGCCGGGGCGGCCCTGTTCGCCGCCGGATCGGCGGTCGTCTCCTTCGGCGCCGTCGTCTACAACGTCGCCCAGGTCAGCTTCCGCCAGGGCATGTGCCCGCCCCGCCTGCTCGGCCGGATGAACGCCACCCTGCGCTTCCTCATGTGGGGCACCCTCCCGCTCGGCGCGCTCCTCGGCGGAGCCCTCGCCCAGTCCTACGGCTCGCGCACCGCGCTCGCCTGCTGCGCCGTCGGCATCCTCGCCGTACCCGTGCCGCTGCTCCTCTCCCCGCTGCGACGGATGCGGGACCTGCCCGCCCCGCCGGACGCCGACGCCGCCGACGGCACCGCCCACGGGGCACCTTGCGGCACCGTCTCCGCCGGAGACGACGAACGCCCGGCCGTGACACCCGCCGGCTGACCACCGATCCACGGCGCAGGGGGAGCGCCGCCCAGCCGCCGCACCGTGCCACGCGAGCGCGGCCACGACGAAGAGGACCACGTGCCCAGCATCACCAGCCAGTACCTGGCCCGTTACCGGCGTCTCGCCGGCGACCGGTCCGACACCTTGCTCCCGGTCACCGGGGCACAGCGCCGCTTCGTGCTGGTGCGTTCGCTGGACCCGGCGGGACGACCCGACCTGGTACCGATGTTCTTCGCCTTCCCGTCGGGCATCGTCGATCCCGAACGCCTGAGGGCCGCCGCGCGCAGGCTCGCCGCCCGGCACACCGCCCTGCGCTCCCGGCCCTCCGTGGTCCGCGGCACCCCCGTCCTGCGCGTCGCCGCCGACCCGGACATCCGTCTGACCCGGCCGGGGCGTCTCGTAGCGGGGGAGTCGCCCGCCGCCGTGCTCCGCCGCGCGCTCGGCTCCTGGGACGTCCGAGGGCCTTCCCTGCGCCTCTTCCTCGTATCTGACGAGGAGCGCGAGGAGGACATCGTCGCCGTCGTCCTGGACCACGCCGTCTGCGACGGACGCTCGCTGGCGCGCATCGTCGGCGAACTCGGCGCCGCCTACACCGAGGAGGCCACCGGGCACCACACCGCACCGCGGGAGACGGAAGCCGAACTCACCGCCTACCGCGACGCGGTCCTCGGCCAACTCGCGGCCGAGGAGAAGGCGGAGACTCCCCAAGCGGCCGCCTACTGGGCCGACCGGCTCCGCGCGCTGCGCACCCACGCCCCGGCACCCCGGCCGGACCGGGTCGCCGAGGGCGCGAAGCCCAGCGGCGCCGCGCAGGCCCGGCTGCCCGCGCACGACGGCGGGGTGTCCTTCCCCGGGCTGCTCGACGCCTGCCGCGCGGCCGCCCGCGAGCTGTACGGCACCGGCCGCATCGTCCCGCTGGGCTACCCGTGGGGCGGCCGCCCCACGGGAGCGGAGCCCGTCGTCGGCTGCTTCCTCAACACCCTCGCCTTCCCGGTCGACACCGGCACCGACACGGGTACCGGTCCCGGCCCCGGTCCGGAGGCGACCGCCGATGCCTGGTGGGACGACCTCGACCGGGCCGACGTCCCGTTCGACGCGGTCGTGACCGCCGTCCGGGCCGCCGGTTCGGCCTGGACCGGAAGCCTCGACGGCCTGCTCACGGTGGACGACGACACACGCCGCCCGCCGCTCGTGCTCGACGGCGTCGAGGGGCGGGAAGTCCACGTCGACGGCAGGCCGGTCCGCGGGCCCTTCGCCGTCTCGGTCACCCAGGGAGAGGAGATCCGCCTGCGGATGGTGTGGGACCGGGCGGTGATCGACGACGAGGGCGCGCACCGGGCGTTCGACGCGCTGACGCACGCGCTGCGCCCCTCGGACCACACCGTGCAGTGATCCTGCTGCCCGGGCGCCCCCGCCGCCGCCCGGACGTTCGGCCGCCCCGCCATCCGGGCCGACCGCCGCCCCGCTGGCGCCCCGCGCGCCCCCGGTACCCGACCGCCCCGCGCCCGCCCCCACTCCACCCCACCGCGCCCAGCCGCGCCGTACCGGCGCGGCCCCCCGGACCGCGGCCCCCGATACGCCCGCCGCCGCCCGCACCCCGAGCCCCCACGGCAATCCCCCCCCACGCAGACAACGGCATCGTGCGACCCGCGATGCCGCCCGCACGACCACCGGACACGACCGTGACCGGCGCGAAGACCGACCCACAACCTCAGGGATCGCCCATGCTTCCCCTCTCCTCCTCGCAGGAGATCGTCTGGCTGCACGAGCAGATGCAGCCCGGCAGTCGCGCCTACAACTTCACCGCCTCACTCGACCTGTGGGGCACGCTCGACCCCGCGGCGCTGCACAAGGGGCTCGCCGCCACGTTGGCGCGCCACCCCGGCCTGCGCCTGGAACTCGTCGCCTCCGCAGGCTCCGTACCGGCACAGCGCGTCGCGCCGCAGTGTGCGCCGAGGCTGCGCACCAGCGACCTCAGCACGGAGGAGGACCCCGAGGCGGCCTTCGCCCGCCTCCTGCGCGCCGAGGCCGAGACCCCGCTGGACACCTTCGAGGCACCGCTGATCCGCTGGACCCTCGTACGGCTGTCCGAGCACCACCACCGGCTGGTCCACGTCGAGCACCACCTGATCCACGACGGGCACTCCTTCGCGATCCTGCTCGACGACGTCTTCCGGGTCTACCGCGCCCATGTGCTCGGCGAGCCCCTGGAGCTTCCGCCCGCCTCGTCGTACGAGGACCACGTCCGGGAGCGTGCCGAAGCCGGGTACGCCGGCGCATCGCTGGACTTCTGGCGGACCGAACTGCTCGACCAGCAGCACGACATGCCGCTGCCGGGCCTGACCCGCCCCGGCGCCCGCCGGCGGCACCACGGCGGACAGCTGCGCCAGACGATCGGTGCCGATCTCGCCGAACGCCTGCGCGAGCACGCCCGTTCCCGGGGACTGACCCCCTTCGCCACGCTCCTCGGACTGTTCGCCGAGCTCCTGCGGCGGCACAGCGGTCGCTCCCGGATGGTCATCGGCACCGCCGTCGGCAACCGTCCCCTCGGATACGAGGACGCCGTGGGCATGTTCGTCAACACCATCCCGCTGGCGATCGTCCTGGACGGCACCGCCCCCGCCCAGGACGTCATGGACGAGGTCACCGACACGCTCATCCGGGCCCTGCCGCACCAGGACGTTCCCGTCCAGGAACTGACCCGGGCCCTCGGCATGCACACCTCCGGCGCCGACAACCCGCTCTTCTCCGTCATGTTCAGCGCCCACGACGCACCCCTTCCCGAGATCGACGTACCCGGCCTCGACATCACCCTCTTCGAGGGCTTCAACACCGGCACCACCCGCTTCGACCTCGACGTGGTCCTGCTCCCGGACGACCGGCGCGGTGTCACCACCCGCCACGGCGCGCCCGGCATGACGCTGGTGTGGGACTACGACGCGGACCTGTTCGGCGAGGACGTCGCCCGTCTGGTCTCCGGCCGCTTCCTCGACCTGCTGCGCGCCTATCTCGACCGTCCCACGACGCCCCTGGCCGACCTGGCCCCGACCGTTGCCGAGCCGGCCGCCGAGGCCCCGACCGTCCCGGCCGACCGCGATCCGCTGGACCCCGCGGCCGCACACCACCCGTCCCTGCCCGCCCTGCTGTGCGGTGCCCGCCGCATCACCTACGGCGAACTCGACGCACGTGTCGGCTCGCTCGCCGAGCGGCTGAAGGACGCCGGTGTGACCCCCGGCCGGCCGGTGGCCGCCGTCCTGCCCAGGGGGACCGACGCGGTCGTCGCCCTGCTCGCCTGCCTGCGGACCGGCGCCGTCCACTGCCCGCTGTCCCCGTCCGACCCGTCGGCCCGGCTCGGCCTGCTGCTGGAGCGGCTCGACCCCGCGATCGTCCTCACCGGTGACGACGCCCCGGACCTGCCGGAAGGACTGCCGACCGCCCGGATCGACGCCCCCGTACTGCCACCCGCACACGGGACCGCCGAACTGCCCGGCACCGCATACGTCATCCACACCTCCGGCTCCACCGGGACGCCCAAGCCCGTCGCCGTCGGCCACGCGGCGCTGGTCCACCATCTGACCGCCACCGCCGACCGGTTCGGCCTCACCACTTCGGACCGGGTCCTGATGTTCGCCCAGCCGTCCTTCGACGTGTCCTTGGAGGAGGTCCTGCCCACCCTGTACGCCGGGGCGTGCCTGGTGCTGCCCGAGCAGGAGGTGCCCACCGGTACGGAACTCGCCGGACTCCTCGCGTCGGCCCGGGTGACCGTCGCGAACCTGCCCACCAGCTACTTCCTCGCCACCCGGGAGGACCTGCGCCCGGTCCTGCGCGACGGGAGCTGGACCCCCGGGCTCCTGGTCCTCGGTGGCGAACGCCTCCCGGCGCAGGCGCTGCGCGGGATCCTCGCCGACACCGACGCCACCGTGCTCAACGTGTACGGCGTCACGGAGGCGGCCATCAGCTCGACCGTCCACGAGATCTCCCGCGACGCCCTCGCCGAGGGGGTCGAGATCCCCCTGGGCACCGAGCTCCCGGGCGAGCGGATCCACGTCCTCGACGCCCACCACCGCCCTCTGCCGTCCGGCGCGGTCGGCGAACTCGCCGTCGCCGGGCCGGGCCTCGCCGAGGGCTACGCGGGCAACGCGGAGGCCACCGCCGCCCGGTTCGTCACCGTCGACGCACTCGACGGGCAGCGCGTCTACCTCACCGGTGACCTGGGCTACCGCGGTCTGGACGGTCTGCTGTACTTCCTCGGGCGGCGCGACAACCAGATCAAGCTGCGCGGTCACCGGATCGAACTGGAGGAGATCGAGGCGGCGGCCTCCGCGGTGCTCGGCGGCCGCTCCTGCGCCGTCGTGCTGGACCGGGAGACCCCCGGCGGCCCCCGGCTGGTCGGCTTCCTCGCCGACGGAGCCGGGGCCGGTGGGGCTGGCGGAGCCGACGGTGCCGACTTCGACGAGAAGGCCCTGCACACCGAGCTGAGCCGCCGCCTTCCCGGCCCGCTGGTCCCGGCCCGCTGGGCGCGGCTGGAGAGCATGCCCACCCTCGCCGGAGGCAAGCCCGACCGTGCGGCCCTGTCCCGCCGCGCCGCCGCGCTCGAACCCGGCGGGACCGTGGCACCCGATTCCGACACCGGTAGCGGGTCCGGCAGCGAGTCCGACGCCCCGGCCGGCACCGGGCCCGAGCCGACGCCCGCCGCCTCGGGGGATCCGATGACGGCCCTGCTCATCGAAGGCTGGCGCAAGGTGCTCGGCCACAGCCGGTTCGACACCGGCTCCCACTTCTTCCACAGCGGGGGCCACTCCCTGCTGGCCGCCGAGCTGGCCGCCTGGTTGGAGCCCAGGCTGGGCACCCGCCCGCCGCTGAAGGTGCTCTTCCGTAATCCCGTGCTCGCCGACCAGGCCGCCGCCCTCGCCACCACCGCACTTTCCACGGAGTCGTGATGATCCAGTCCCCGACCGCAACAGCCCTTCCCACCACCCCCCACGACACCGGCCTCGACGCCTTCCCGGGCACCGGGCCGAGCATCGCCCAGGGGCCCGCCGCCGCACCGAGCAGCGTCCTCGCCCGCTTCGAGGAGTGGGCCCGGCGCGCCCCGCAGGCCCCGGCAGTGATCGACTCCACCCGGACCTGGACGTATCAGGACCTCGACGTCGCTGCCACGCGGGTCGCGGCAGCCCTGGGCGACCGCGTCCGGCCCGGCGACCTCGTCGGCGTCTGCCTCGACCGCTCCGCCGCCCTGGTGGTGACCGCCGTGGCCCTGGCCCGGATCGGTGCGGTCTACCTGCCGCTCGGTCCCCGCCCCGGCGAACGCCGTATCCGGGCCGTCACCGAGGACCTCGACGTCGCGTGCCTCGTCGGCGACCCCGGTGCCCTGCCCCCGGAGCACCGCGGCGGGGAGCACACCCCGCTGCCGCTGCCCGTCGACGGGGTCAACGCCCCCGCCACCCCGGTGGCGGCCTTCGCCGGCCCCACGGGCGGCACCCGGCGCGCCCCCGACGGCGCCCTGTACGCCGTACTCACCTCCGGTTCCACCGGCCGCCCCAAGGCAGTGGCCGTGGCCGAGTCCTCGCTCTCCGTCGCCCTGGACTGGTACCGGGCCGAGACCGGCCTCGCACCGGGCGACCGCCAGTCCCTGCTCATCGGTGTCGCCTTCGACCCGCACCTGATGGAACTGTGGGCCGCCCTGACCGCGGGAGCCGCCCTCGTCCCCGCCCCGGACGACACCCGCTGGGACTCGAACGTCCTCACCGACTGGTGGCGCGACACCGCCCTCACCCACGCCGTGGCGGCCACCCCCACCGTCGAACCGCTGCTGGACCGGCCGTGGCCGCAAGGCCTGAAGCTGCGTCACCTCGTCGTCGGCGGAGACCGCATGCGCCGCCGCCCCGGCAGCGACGTCACCGCCACCGTCCACAATGCCTACGGCCCGGCGGAGGCCACCGTCCTCACCACCGCCCACACCATGCACGGCACCGACCCGCAGGCCGGCGACCGGACCCCGCCCCCGATCGGCACCGCACTGCCCGGCGTCACCCTCGTCGTCACGGATGCCGAAGGCCGCCCCGTCGCCCGTGGCCAGGAAGGCGAACTGCGGGTCGGCGGCCACTGCCTGGCGCTCGGCTACCTCGATCCGGAACTCACCGCGGCCCGGTTCACCGCGCCCCCGAGCGATCCGGCGCTGTCCGAGGTCGACCGCGTCTACCGCACGGGCGACCGCGTACGGATGAACGCCGACGGCAGCCTGGACTTCCTCGGCCGCCTCGACGACCAGGTGAAGATCAGCGGAGTGCGGATCGAACCGGCCGAGGTGGAAGCCGCTTTCGAGCAGGACCCCCGCGTGCGCACCGCCGTCGTCACGGTGCTGCGCGACAGCTCCGGCCACGGCCGTCTCGTCGCCCATGTACGGCCCGCCGACGGCACCGGCCCGGCGCCCGGCGAGCTCCTCGACGCGGTCCGTTCCTGGCTCCCCGAGCAGGCCGTCCCCGCGGCCGTCCGGATCGTCGACGGCTTTCCGCTCGACGCCAACGGCAAGGTGGACCGCCCCGCCCTGGCGGCCCTGGCCGAGCTGGCCACCGGGGTCCCGGCCGACGCGGCGCCCGCTGCCGGGACCGCGCACGACCCGGCCGAGGCCACCGGCACCGCGACCGAGCTGCTCGTGCTGACCACCGCCCGTGAGCTCCTCGGCCGGCCCGGAGCCGGCCTCGGCCTCGGCGACAACTTCACCGATGTCGGCGGCACCTCCGTCATCGCCGCCCGACTGCTGGCCGCCGTCGAACGCGAGACCGGAGTGCGCCTGCGCGCCC
This sequence comes from Streptomyces sp. NPDC058880, assembly GCF_042742535.1. NCBI lineage: Bacteria > Bacillati > Actinomycetota > Actinomycetes > Kitasatosporales > Streptomycetaceae > Streptomyces > Streptomyces sp. NPDC058880. Next base: position 24,716 of record NZ_JBHYMC010000001.1, on the reverse strand, counting down.
CCGAACTGCTGCGCAGCACCGACCTGCGCGCCGTCGCCGCCCTCATCGACCGTCGCCGGACCCCGCACCCGGAAGGAAACTGACATGACGAAGCCCGCCATGACCCCGACCGCCGCGCAGTCCGCGACCACGCTGCCGGCCCTGGTCGCGCGGCACGCCGAGCTCACCCCCGACGCACTCGCCGTCGTGGACGGCGACACCACCCTCACCTACGGCCGCCTCCTCCAGGCCGGGCACGCCCTGGCCGCACGCCTGCGCGGACACGGAGTGACCCGCGGCGACCGAGTGGCTCTGCTGACGACGCGTTCGTACCGCACGGTCGTCGCCCAGCTCGGCCTCTGGCTCGCCGGAGCCGCGTGCGTACCCCTCGACCCGGCGCAGCCCCGGCCGCGCACGGAGGCGGTGATCGCCGACGCGGAGGTGACGCTCACCGTCGGCGACGCGAAGCTGCTGGACGCGGCCCCCTTCCCCGGCCCTGTCCTCGCCCTGCCCGAGGAGCCGCTGACGGGCAGCCGGGCGGCCGACGGCTGCGACCCGGACGGCGCGGCGTTCATCATGTTCACCTCCGGCTCGACCGGCCGCCCCAAGGGCGTCCTCGTGCCCCACCGGGCCATCGCCGAGCTGGTCACCGAGCCCGACTACGTCACCCTCACCGGCCGCGACCGCGTCCTGTTCCACTCGCCCATGACCTTCGACGCCTCGACGTTCGAAGTCTGGGTCGCGCTCGCCAACGGCGCCGCGGTCGTCGTCTGCACCGAGCAGAGGCCCTCCCTGGAGGACCTCGCCCGGCAGGTCGAACGCCACGGCGTGACGGTGGCCTTCTTCACCACGGCCCTCTTCCACCAACTCGCCGCGCGCCGCTCCCGCGTCTTCACCCAGCTCCGGTCGGTCGTCGTGGGCGGCGAGGCAATGGCCGCCGCACAGGCCCGCGACGTGCTCACCGCCTTCCCCTGGCTGGAGCTCGTCAACGGCTACGGGCCGACCGAGACGACCACCTTCGCGACCGCCCACCGGGTCACCGCGCAGGACTGCGACGCGCAGATACCGATCGGCAGGCCCGTCCACGGGGCCACGGCCCACGTCCTGGACCCCGCCGGACACCCGGTGGCCGACGGGGAGCGGGGCGAACTGTGGATCGGCGGGAGCAGGCTCGCGCACGGCTACACCGGCCTGCCCGAACTCACCGCCGAACGCTTCGTCGAGCACCCCGACGGCGGCGGCCGGCTCTACCGCACGGGAGACATCGCCTCCCGACGCCCCGACGGTGTCCTGCAGTTCCACGGCCGCAACGACGACCAGGTGAAGGTCCGCGGCTTCCGCATCGAACCCGCCGAGATCGAACACGCCCTGCGCGAGCAGCCGGACGTCGACGACGCCGCCGTCACCGTCGACGGCGGCGGCACCCCCGAGGCGCGCCTCGTCGCCTTCGTCGTCGCCGCGCCCGGCCCGGTGCCCGCCGGAGCCGCCCTGCGGGAGCGCCTCACCACCGTCCTGCCGGCCCACCTGGTGCCCGACGCCGTCGCCGTGCTGGAGCGGCTTCCCCTCACCCCAGCGGGCAAGATCGACCGGCGCGCCCTCATCGGGCGCGCCCCCTGCACCGCCGACAGCGCTGCCGGCGGAGAGCCGGCGGCCCGGATGACACCGCTGGAACAGGCCGTCGCCGAGGTGTGGGGGCAGGCACTGGGGATCGAGGTCACCCGCGCCGAGGACGAGTTCCTCCTGCTCGGCGGACACTCCCTGCTCGCCCTCGCCGTCACCGAGGACCTGCGCGAGGAACTCGGCGTGGAGATCCCCCTCGCCGACTTCTTCGCCGCACCGACCGTCGCCGCACAGGCCGCGCTGGTCGAACGCGCCCTCCTGGCCACCCACCGCGACCTCCACCCCGACACCCCGGAGCACAGCGATGCCCACTGACGCCGACCCCGCGGCCCGCGACCGGCAGCAACTCCAGCGGGAACTGCTGCGCCGGGCCCGCGCCGGAACGGCCCGGCGCACGACGGCCGACGCCGGAACCGTCGGGGGCACCGCCCCCGACAGGGTTGCCGGCGCCCCGGCCGCGGGCCGGCCCGGCCGGGCCCCGCAGGCCGAGGGCGCACCCCTGTCCCGTGCCCAGCGCCGCATGTGGCTGATGGAGCGGCTGGGCGGCGCGGGCGACTCCTACCACGTACCGTTCGCCACCCGCGTGCGCGGCCCGTTCGACGCCGCCGCGTTCGCGACCGCGCTCACCTCGCTGGTGGCCCGACACACCATCCTGCGCACCCGCTACACGGAGCACGGGGGCGAGCCCCGGCAGGAGGTGCTCCCGACACCGCACACGGTCCCCGTCCGCGTGGTCGACACCGACCCGGCGCAGGCTGCGGTGCTGCTGCGGCGCGAGGCGGCCCGGCCGTTCGACCTCGCGGCGGGCGACGCCGTACGGGCGCTGGTGCTGCGCCACGGCCCGCAGGACCACACCCTGCTGCTGACGTTCCACCACATCGCCATGGACGGCGCCTCGCTGGAGACCGTCGCCGCCGAACTCGCCGTCCTCTACGCGGCGGCCACCGACGGCACCGACACCCACACGCTCACGGCGGCGCCCCAGTACGCCGACCACGCGCGCCGCGAACACGACGGCCTGCCCGGCCTGGAGGCGGACCTGAAGCGCTGGGGCGACCTGTTGGCGGACGCCGCCCCACCGAGCCTTCCCGGGCCGACGCCGGACGCGGCCGGGCGCCCCGCAGCAGCGCGCAGCCTGCCCCTCGCGCCCGCCGTGCCCGAGTCCCTGCGGGCGCTGGGCGCGCAGCGGCGGGCCACGCTCTTCGCGGTGTCCCTCACCGCGGCCTTCGCCGCGCTGCACCGGCTCACCGGCGACGACGACCTCGTCATCGGCGTGGCGGGCACCCACCGCAGCGGAACCGCCATGCGCGGCCTGGTCGGACTGTGCGTCAACACCCTGCCCGTGCGGGTGGAGGTCTCCGGCGACCTGTCCTTCGCCCAGCTGCTGCGACGCGTGAACGACGCGCTCCTCGAAGCCCAGCGCCACCGGCACATCCCCTTCGACCTGGTCCTGGAACGCCTCGGCGCCGGGGCGCGCGGCGCCGACGGGACCGCGCTGGTGCGCGTCACCTCCGACGTCCTCGGGGAGCCGACCGTGCTCCAGCTGCCGGGTACGTCCGCCGAGTACGTCGACATCCCCTCCGACGGCGCGAAGTTCACCCTGTCGTACGGCCTCGCCCTGGGCAGCGCCGACCGGCCCGAGGCGCTCGTCCAGTACGACGCGAACACCCTGGACGAGGGCACGGCGCAGGCGGCCGTACAGGACTACGCGGACCTGCTGCACGCGGTGGCCGCGGACCCGGAGCGGCCCCTCGGCTCGCTGCCCCCCGCCCGCCACGGCCGCGCCCCCGGAGCCGGGGTCGTGGACGCGGACGCGGACGGGCGGAACGCCGGTTCCGCCGCACCGCGGAAGCCGGCGACCGCCGGCCCGGACCACGGCACGCCACGGCCCGCCGGCGGGGAGGAAGATCCGGACCCGGGTGCCGGCGCCACTGCCCGGGACGGCTCGGCGCCGCAGGGCGACCCCCATCCGGCGGCGCAGGCCCTGCGCGCCCACCCGAAGGTCGCCGATGCCGCGGTGGTCCGGCTCCCCCACGGGCTGTCCGTGGCCTATGCCGTCCTCCACGACAGCACCGGCCCGTCCGGTCACGAACTCCTGGGTCTGCTGCGCCGGTCGCTCGCCCCCGAGACGGTACCCGCGGCGGTCACGCTGCTCGACGCGCTGCCGCGGACGGCCGGCGGCGCGCTCGATCCCGCACGGTTGCCCGGGGCGCCGGTGCCGAGCCTCCCGCCCGGCCCCCGGGCCGAAGCGGTCCTGGAGACCTTCACCGGCGTGCTCGGCGTCCGGCCGTCGCCGGACGACGACTTCTTCGGGCTCGGCGGCCACTCCCTCAAGGCGGTGCAGCTCGCCGAACGGCTGCGCACGGACCTCGGGCTGCCGCTCACGGGCCTCGACGTGCTCCAGGCCCGTACGCCCCGGGCACTGACCGCGCTCCTCGACGAACGGGCCGCGCAGCAGAATGCGGCGAAGGCTGCGAGCCGGCCGGCCCCGCGCTCCCGGGACGCCCGCTCCGGGACGGTGCTGGTCACCGGCGCGACGGGCGGGGTGGGTGCCTTCGTGGTACGTGAACTGGTGGCCCAGGGGCGTCCGGTGCTGGCATTGGCCCGGCCCGAGTCCGCCCACCTGATCGCCACCGAGGGCGTCGACGTCGTCGAGGGCGACCTCACCGACCTGGCCGGACTGCGCGACGCCGTCGCACAGGCGGACGCCGTCGTCCACGCTGCCTGCACCTTCACCCGGCACGACGTGGACCTGGCGGCGATGGAGGCGATGGTCGGCGCCTGGCGGCGCGGACCGTTCGTCTTCGTCAGCAGCGTCGACGCCTACGGGCACCCCGGCACGGACCGGGTCGCCGAGGAGGCACCGCCCCACGAGCCGGTCAGCCCGTACGGGAAGGCCAAGCTCGACTGCGAGGCCATGGTGCTGCGTGCCGCGGGCAGCGCGGGACGCGGGGGAGCGAGCGCGGTGCGGTCGCCGATCGTCTGGGGCGCGCACGACCGGCTGCGCGAGCAGCTGCGCTGGGGCGCCATCGGCTCCCTGTACCAGGCGGCCCGTCAGGGTCTGCCGATCGAACTCCCGCGTCCCGGAACCGGCGGACACGACTGGTACGGCGCCGCCTGGGTGCATGCGGCCGCCCTGGCCCGCGCGGTGGCCGAATGCCTGGACCGCCCCGTGCACGGGATCGCCAACGCGTGCAGCGGCCACGTCTCCTGGCGTGACCTCGCCCAGGATCTCGCGGAACTTTCGGGCACCCGGCCGGCCTTCGACGAGATCGGATCCGTCCCCCGCGATCTGGACCACCGCTGGCACTACGACAGCGCTCGCCTGGCCCGACCCCTGCGCCCCCGGGCCGGCGAGGACCGCCGGACGGTCCTCGCCGAGATGACCGCCCCCATGGCCGTGGGCGGCGCCTGACACACCTGCTGCCGCGCCCGGAGCCCGTACGCGGCTCCGGGCGCGGCGCCCGGCAGCGCGGCCCCGGCAGCCTGCGGACGGCACGGTCCTAGCGATTGCGTCCGTGCTGCCAGAGGACGTGGACGACCCGAAGCACCCCGAGGACTCCGCCCATCGACGCGCCGGCCAGTACGAGGAAGTCCTCGAACCCGCCCGGCAGGTCCCACACGGCGACCGGCCCGGCGATCGCCGCAAACACGACGGCGCCGAGGAAGCAGGCGCTCAGCAGCGCGTATCCGATCTCGACCGTCATCGCGTCCCGTTCGGCCTGGCCCCGTCGTCTCGTCGTCATGCTCGAAGGATCGCATGCGGTGGCCGGCGGGCGCCGCGGCAGGGGCGCACGAGGGGGCCGCGGGGGGCCGGACGGGCGGCGGCCGAGCCCCCGGGCGGTGTCGCATCCGTGTCCGGGCGATGAGCGGAACACAGTGAACGGGCGGCGCGGGCCGTATCGGAGCGACATGTGAGAGAGGTGGTCGTATGTCTTCAGCCCTGGAGGCGACGGACGCACTGGTCGTCGGGGCCGGAGTCGCCGGGCTGGCGTGCGCCCGGGATCTGGCCGCGGCCGGCGTGAGCGTACGGGTCGTGGAGGCGGGCGACGCGGTCGGCGGCCGGATGCGTTCCGACCGGATCGGTGGCTTCGTCGTCGACCGCGGGTTCCAGGTGTTCAACACCGCTTACCCCCAGGTGCGGCGCAGGTTCGACCTGAAGCGACTCCGGCTGCGGCCCTTCACACCGGGCTTCCTCGTCCACACCCCGGCCGGTCGGCTCCGCTTCAGCGATCCGACCCGCCGGCCGCGCGCGCTGCCCGGACTGCGCGCGGTCCGCACGGCCGGACCGCGCGACCTGACCGCCCTCGGCCTGCTGTCCGCCCGCGACATGCTGCTGCCCCCCGGCCGGATCAAACGGCGTCCGGACACCGCCACCCGCACCGCACTGGCCGACGCGGGGCTCTCCGAGGAATTCGTCGAGAGGTTCCTGCGCCCCTTCCTGGCAGGGGTCTTCCTGGAGGACGAACTGGAGACCTCCGCCCGGGTGTTCCACCTGGTGTGGCGGAGCATGCTGCGCGGGACCGTGTGCCTGCCGGCCGAGGGCATCGGGGCGGTCCCGCGGGCCCTCGCGACCGGCCTGCCGGAGGGCACCGTACGGCTGGAGACCCCGGCGGCCGGGCTGACGGAGGACGGCGTCCTGACCGCCGAGGGCGCGGAGGTCCCCGCCCGCGCCGTCGTGGTCGCCACCGGCCCGGGGACGGTTCCGGCACTGCTGCCCCAGGTCGCCCTGCCCGACTACCGGATCGTGACGACGTACTACCACGTCGCCGAGCGGTCGCCCCTCGGCGAACCCACGCTGCTCGTGGACACCCGCCGCCGCTTCCTGAACACCTGCGTCCTCAGCGAGGTCGTGCCCTCCTACGCCCCGCGGGGCCGCAGTCTCGTCGCCACTTCGGTCCTCGGCAGGGACGGCCAGGGCCGCGAGCGCGAGCTCCGGGCGGCGCTCGCGGAGGCGTACGGCACGGACACCGACGGCTGGGACCTCCTCACCGTCCGCACCGTCGAGGACGCGCTGCCCGCCATGGCACCGCCCCAGGCGCTGACCCGCACCACGCGGGTGGCGCCGGGCCGGTACGTGTGCGGCGACCACCGGGCCACCGGCTCCGTCCAGGGCGCGATGGCCTCCGGCGCGCGGGCCGCCCGCGAGGTCCTGCGCGACCTGCGGCGCTGAGGCGGACGGGGGATTCAGCCGGTGCAGGTGATCGAGAACGGCACCGGGCGGGAGAGGACCCGGGCGGGGCTCTGGAGTTCCACCGCCATCCCCGTGGTCAGGGTGCCCGTCTTCGCGTAGGCCGCCAGGCGTACGGTGTCGCGTCCGGTCGGGTTGGCCTCGCCGCCGACGGACATGGTGCGCCACTGGGGGTCCACCACCGAGCCGTCGCCGGACACCCAGCGGTAGGAGATCAGCGTGGGCTCGGACGCGCTGAACGTCGCGGTGAACGCCGGGGCCCGGCCCTCGGGAGTCGGGCAACTGCCGCTGTAGGTCGTGTTCGTGCCCGTCACCGACATCCGTACGCCGGCACCCGCCGCGGCGGCGGTGCCGGCGCCGCCACCGTCGCCGCGGGTGAGCGCGTGGGCCAGACCGCCGGCGACCAGCAGGCAGGCGGCCGCGCCGGCGGCGAAGGCCGCCGTCCGGCGTCGGCGCGGCGGGCCGGAATCCGCACGGGGCCCGGCGGGCGGCTCGGGCGCGTCCTGCCGCCCGGCGGACACCTCCTCCGGTGCGCGGGAGACGGCGGTGGCCGTCGCCGAGGCCGTCCCTTCGACGGTCTGCGCGGGGGCCGGGACGACGCGGGAGGAGGCCGTGACGGCATCCGTCCCCTGCGCGATGTCCCGCAGGGCTGCGGCGACTTCGGCGGCGGGGGTTCGCTCCGACGGCTCCTTGCGGAGCAGTCCGGCGATGACCGGGGTGAGCGGGCCGGCCCGCGTCGGCGACGGCGGCTCCTGTTCCACCACGGCCCGCAGGGTGCCCAGCACGGTGTCCTGCCGGAACGGGGAGATCCCCTCCACGGTCGCGTACAGCATCACACCGAGGGACCACAGGTCGGACTCCGGGCCCGACGGACGGCCCAGTGCCCGTTCCGGCGGCAGGTATTCGGGGGATCCGACGACCTCGCCGGCCATGGTCAGGGCGGTGCTGCCCTCGACCGTCGCGATGCCGAAGTCGCCGAGTACCACCCGCCCGTCCTCGGAGAGCAGCACGTTCGCCGGCTTGACGTCCCGGTGCTCGACCCCGACGGCGTGCGCGGCGCGCAGCGCGCCCAACACCTCCGCGCCGATGCGTGCGGCGTGCCGCGGGGCGAGCGGTCCCCCGGCACACAGCAGATCCGCCACCGACGGCCCGCGGATCAGTTCCATCACGATCCACGGCCGGTCGTCCTCCATGACCACGTCGTGAACCGTCACCACGTTGCGGCCGCCTATCCGGGCGGCCGCCCACGCCTCCCGCTCCAACCGGCCGTACATCCGTGCGATGTCACCGGCCGGCAGGCCGGCCGGAACCCGCACCTCCTTGACGGCGACCTCCCGGTGCAGGGTCTCGTCGCGGGCCCGCCAGACGGTGCCCATGCCGCCTGCGCCGAGCCGGGACAGCAGCCGGTAGCGGTTCGCGATCAGCACGTCACCGCCCGCCGCGCTCGCTGTCGGGGCGGCAGTGGCGGCCGTGAGTGCGGGCCCCGCCGGGGTCTCGGATTCCTCGTTGTGCATGGGGTGGTTCTCCCTCGTATCGCCGGCCGACGCGAACATCACGTACGGGCGCGGCGCCGGGTTCAGCGGAGCTCGGAATCCGTCGGGTGCCGGGCCGGGGCGATAGGCCGAACGGCCGGGCACACGGTGGGGCGTGCGCGAGAGCGCGCGTGCTTCCGTACGCCCGGCGCGTACCACCGGAAGGGCGTGGAATCCGGCCTGGGGGCCCGGATTTGCCGGGGAGCGACAGCCGTACCGATAGTCACTTTATTCCCGCCTTCGGATGGCTTGGGTAGGTCGGTGGATCTACGCGTGCTTATGCTTCACCCGTTATGACGGAACGTAACGACCCTCACACATCCTGTAGATCGGCCGACGTGGTGGTCCTCGGAGCGGGCCCCGCCGGGCTCGTACTCGGAGTCCTGCTGCACGCCGCCGGGATCGACTGCCTCATCCTTGAACGCGCCTCCCGCGCCCGGGTGCAGACGCGGGCCCGCGCCGGGTTCCTCGCCCCGAACACCGTGCGGATCCTGGACCGCTACGGCCTCGCCGGCGGCCTGCACCGCGACGGCCGCCGCCACGGCGCATGCGAGTTCCGCACGCAGGACGGCCGGTTCCGCCTCGACTACGGAACTCTCGGCCAAGGCGGTCGGCACCACGTCTACCCGCAGCAGAACCTGGTCACGGACCTGCTGACCCACTACCTCGACATCGGTGGACGCATCCGCTTCCACACCGACGCGCTCGCCGTGCACGACGCCGACAGCGCCCGGCCGTCCGTCACGACCCGCGAGCCCGACGGCCGTTCCATCCGGTGGAACGCCCGGTACGTCGCCGGCTGCGACGGCCGGCACGGGGCCGCCCGCCGCTCACTGCGGCCGGGCACCGCCCGCTACCACCACCACGACCACGGCGTGACCTGGCTCGGCCTGCTCGCCGAGACGCCGCCGAGCCTCGACGCCGTCGGATACGCGGTCCACGGCCGGGGCTTCGCCGGACACATGGCCCGCACCGCGGACGTCACCCGCTACTACCTCCAGTGGCAGCGCGGCGCGCCCGCCGACGCCTGGCCCGAGCAGCGCCTCTGGGACGAGCTCGACCTCCGCATGCGCGCGGCGGACCACGGCCCGCTGCAACGGGGCCGACTCCTGGAACGCGGGGTCTTCGACCTGACCTGCGACGTCGTCGAACCGCTGCGGCACGGTTCGCTGCTGCTGGCGGGCGACGCGGCGAGCCTGCTCGCCCCGGCCGCCGCGAAGGGCGCCAACCTCGCCGTCCTGGAGGCCGAGATCTTGGCGGAAGCCCTCGCGGACGCCCTCCTGCGGGGGGACACCGCGGGACTCGACGCGTACTCGGACCGGTGCCTGGCGCACATCTGGCGGGCGCAGGAGTTCACCGGATGGATGACCCGCCTCCTGCACGCGCCACCCGAAGGGAGCCCGGGCGCCGGTGCCGGACCGCACTTCCAGGCGGGTCTCCAGCGCTCCCGGCTCAACTCGCTGCGCACGTCCCGCATCCACCAGGACTGGTTCGCCGAGAACTACGTCGGCGTGTGACCCGCCGCGGCGCACCTCCCCGGTCTCCCCTTCCGCGCCGCCTCCCGTGACGCTCAGCCCTCCGCCTGCTTCGCCCTGCCCTGCTCAGCCCCGTACCGGCCCGAGGACACCCCCACGATGACGACGACCCTGCCCGACAAAACGTTGCTTCCGGACGACGTCGCAGACCTGCGCGCGGCCGCCCGGTTCGTCCGCGAGCACGACAGCGCCGACCTGCTCCCGCTCCTCCTGCCCGGACTCGACGGGCCGGACCTCCGCGCGCTGGCCGGGCGCTGTCGGTTCGCCCACGCGGGGCTGCTGGTCTTTCCGCCTGACGTGGAAGGCCTGCGCGCCCAACTCGCCGCCTGCGAACTAGACATCGACACCCCGTCCCACCCGAGCGTGGTGGTCCGTGAACGGCTCGCCCGCCGCCACGGGCGCGACCCGGCGGAGCTCGACGTCCGGATCCTGCGCCCCCCGGTGTACGGCTCCGCCGGGCAACGGCGCGCGGTCGAGGTGTTCGCCCTGACCGTGCCTCCGCATTCCGGCCTGGAAGGGATCGCCGCCCACGAACGCGCGCGCCGGCACGAGGCGCACCTCGCCTTCGAGATCGATCACCCGGAACCAGTGGCGCTGCGGGGCCTGTGCGCGATCCTCGTCCGCCACGGCGCGAGGCCCGACGGCGGCGGCTACAACCCGCACGAGGACGGTACGGTCCTCTACTTCACCCTCCCCACCGAGGCGTCCTGCGCCTACGGGCGGCTGGAACTCTACGCCCGCGGTGACCACCGGGACACGCTCGCCCATCTGGACCGCCCGGACCGCTTCGGCCGTGCCCGCCCCGATGCCCGACCGCCTGCCGAAACGCTCCTCCACCTGCTCACCGGCGCGTGGACGACCCAGGCACTGGCCGCCTTCGCCCGTCTGGGCCTGCCCGACGCCCTGCAGACCCGTACCGCGTCCCGCCCCGAGGACCTCGCCCGGCGGATGGGCGCGCAGCCCCGAAGCCTCGCCGTGCTGCTGCGCCACCTGGCCATGATCGGCGCCGTCGCCGAGGAGCGGGAGGGATTCCGCCTCACGGAACTCGGCGCTCTGCTGCGGGCGGACGCGCCCGGCTCGATGCGGCCACTGGCCCTGATGTACGGCGGCCCGTTCTACCGCTCCTTCGGCGGCCTCGACCACGCGGTGCGCACCGGACAGCCGGCCTTCGACCAGATCTTCGGGGAGAACCACTTCGACCACTTCGCCCGCGACCCCGAACTCGCTTCGCTCTTCGATCAGTCCATGGCGGCGAGCGCACGGATGTTCCAGCCGCTCCCCACCCACCCGGTCATCACAGCCGCCGCCCAGTCCCCCGAGCCCGCGACCGTCGTCGACGTCGCAGGCGGCAACGGAGAGCTCCTCGGCCGGATCCTCTCCGCTCACCCGCGCCTGCGCGGCGTCCTGCTGGAACGGCGGCACGCCGTCGAGGCCGCCCGCCGCCGGCTCGACGCCGGAGGCTGCGGAGCGCGCTGCGACTACCAGGTGGGCGACTTCGCCGACGTGCCGCCCGGCGGCGACGTCTACGTCCTCTCCCGCGTGCTGCACGACTGGGACGACGACCGCTGCAGGGCCATCCTGCGGTACTGCGCCCGTGCGATGCCCACCCACGCCGACCTGCTCGTGGTGGAGCGCCTCCTGCCCGCCGACGGCTCGCCCTCCCTGGCTACCGCCTGGGACCTGCACATGCTGTGCAACGTCGGGGGGCGAGAACGCCGCGCCGACCACTACGCCCGCCTCCTGGCCGATGCCGGCCTCGAACTCGTCGGCCACAGCTCCCTGCCGCTGGACGCCCATGTGCTGCACGCCCGCAGGGCGGCCGTACCGGATCCCGTCACCCGGCGGGGCTGAGGCTGCGGCGCCGCGCGTACATCCGTCCCGTCTCCGCCTCGGTCCGCCGGCCCGGGACACGTCGGATCCACCTGGTGACTGACGCACCCCGGGGCCGCCGACCGGGCCCGGTCAGTCCAGGACGGCGGTGGCTTCGACCTCCACGAGGTGCTCGGGCACGTCCAGGGCCGCCACGCCCAGGAGCGTGGCCGGCGGGACCGGGGTGACCCCCAGCTTCGCGGCCGCCCGGGCGATCCCCTGCATCAGCCGGGGCATCTTGTCGGGGGTCCAGTCGACGACGTGGACCGTCAGCTTCGCCACGTCCGCGAAGGAACCGCCGACCGCGGCCAGGGCGATGCCGACGTTGAGGTAGCACTGCTCGACCTGTGCGGCGAGGTCGCCCGCGCCGACCGTTGCCCCGTCTTCGTCCCAGGACACCTGCCCTGCGACGAAGACGAGCTTCGACCCGGTCGCGACCGACACCTGCCGGTAGGCGCCGATCTCCGGCAGTCCGGTGGGGTTCATCAGGGTGATGGCCATGCCGTCCCTCTCTTTTGGCTCTCTTGTGGTTACTCAGGAACCGTAGGAGAGTGAACGCTGACGTGGAAGAACGCACTTTTCAGTGACGGGGGAACCTCATGGTGACCAAGCAGTTCAGCGGCTCGCCGGACGAAGCGGACCTGCGGCGCGCGGACTCCCTGGCGCGGGAGATCTTCTCGGACGTCGCCAACAAGTGGGCGCTCCTGATCATCGAGGCCCTGGGGGAGCGGACCCTGCGCTTCAGCGAACTGCGCGACGACGTCGAGGGCATCAGCCACAAGATGCTCACCCAGAACCTGCGCATGCTGGAGCGCAACGGTCTGATCGAGCGGACGGTGTACCCGGTGGTGCCGCCACGGGTGGAGTACGTGCTCACCGAACCGGGTCAGGCCCTGCGGGTGACGATCGACTCCCTGTGCGCGTGGACCCACCGCTACCTCGGCCATATCGAGGCGGCCCGCCACCGCACGGACGGGGCACAGGACGGCCGGTGATCGACTTCCCGGCCGGAGGACGCTCCGCGAAGATGAGGTGAGGGGATCCATCGGGAGGCTGAGGCGTGTGACCGCGGATTCAGAGGACGCACTCACCATCCGCGCCGTCGCCGAGCGGCTGATGAAGGCGCACCCGCAGGTCGACGCAGGCCTGGTGCAGAGCTCGGTACAGACCGCGTACGAGGAGCTCAAGTACGCGCGGGTGCGCACCTACCTGCCGGTACTGATGGAGCGCAGGGCGCGGGACCTGCTTCCTTCCGATGATTAGCGGCCACGGACGGCCGTGCGAGTGACAGGACGAACCCCATGACCATCGAAAGCGTGCAGATCACAGCGGCCACGGGGCACGGGTCGGCGGGCGCCCGGTCGCGGTGCCGGAGTGGCAGCTCCGGCCTCTCCCTCTGGTCCAGGGATTCGGTCCTGTCGATCGGGTCCGTCGGCTCGGTCCTGTCGATCGGATCGGTCGGCTCGGTGCTGTCCGTCGGCTCCGTGGGCTCCGCCCTCTCCGCGGCGTCCGCCGGATCCTCCCTCTCGCTGCTCTCGGCCGGGTCCTGGCTCAGCCTGGGCTCGGTACTGTCCGCGCGGTCCCGCTGGTCGGTGCTCGCCTGGCGCTCGCGCGGCGGTTTCCTGACCGCGGGGGCGGTCACCGCTGCCGCCCTGTACGCGCTGCACCGCCACGGCTGCGGAGACGCGTGAGGTACGACGGGCGGGCGGGCGGGCGGGACGGGGCTCGGGCACTGCCTGCGCCCGCCGGGGCACCCGGACGGGTGATGTCAGGGGGTGCGGATACCGTCGCAGGCGATGGGCAGGTGTCGGGGGCCGCGCAGCACCGCGTTGCGGCGGTATGGGGGCGGGTCCTCCAGCAGCCGGGGGTTGTCCAGGCGCCGGGCCAGCTCGCTCAGCGCCAGCTGGGCCTCCAGTCGGGCCAGCGGGGCGCCGAAGCAGCTGTGGATGCCGCTGCCGAGACCCAAGTGCTGGATGTCCTCGCGGTCGGGGTCGAAGCGGTCGGGGTTCTCGAATCGCTTCGGGTCGCGGTTGCCGGACGCCAGGACGAGGGAAACCGTGGCGCCTTTGGGAATGGTGACCCCCGCGACCTCGATGTCGGCGAGCGTACTGCGCCGCGGCAACATGTGCACGGGCGGTTCGTACCGCAGCAGCTCCTCCACGATCGGGACGGACAGGGCGGGGTCCTCGCGCAGCCGCTGCAGCACGTCCGGGTGACGCAGCAGGGTCAGCATCCCGTTCGTGATCAGGTTGACCGTGGTCTCGTGACCGGCGATCAGCAGCAGCGCCGCGGTACTGACGATCTCCAGCGTGCTCAGGGAACCGTCCGGTTCCTCGTCGATGGCCGCCAGCTGGGACAGCATGTCCTCGCCCGGGTGTGTGCGGCGCTCCTCGATCAGCCCGCCCAGGTACATGCCGAGTTCCAGCTGGGCGGCGGACGCCTCACTGCGGCGTTCGGCGGGGTCCGCGCCGGGTGCGGGGTCGAGGCTGGCGGCGATGGTGTCGGCCCAGACGTGGAAGCGCGACTCGTCCTCGTGCGGTATGCCGAGCAGCCGGCAGATCACCGTCACGGGGAACGGGTAGGAGAAGTCTTCGACCAGGTCGATCCGGTCTGGGTTCCCGGAGGCGGCGATGCCGTCGATGAGGCCGCCGACGATGCCGTCGAGCTCACCGCGCATGTCGTGGACCTTGTGCGGGGAGTGCGGGGGCCCGAAGGGACGGTTGGTGATGCGCCGCAGCCGGTCGTGGTCCGGGGGGTCGAGCTTGAGGAAGACCGGAGGCAGGGCCGCCTCGTCCCCTTCGTCCTGCGTCAGCGGATCGCTCGACGGCATGGTCAGGTTGTGGGGGTCGGAACTGATGCGTGGGTCGTGCAGCAGGCCGTGTATCTCGTGGTAGGTGCTCACGAGGTACGGCCCGTCCTCGTCGTGGAACACCGGTGTCTTGCGTAGTTCCTCGTACAGCGGGTAAGGGTCGGCGCGGTTGGAGTAGTCGACGATCTGCCGGAGCATGGCTCTGCCCATGGGATGTCCTCGTGCGGCTCGCGGGGTCGGGGCGTGGAACTGAGCGCGGGCTGGTGGCGCGCCCGGCGCGGCCTGGCGGAGTGGGCGGCTCCGGCCCTGAGTCGGCTTTCGCCGTCCGGTCCGCCCGCGTCCTGCTCGTCGGTCGACTCCGGGCCCGGTCCTACCCAGCATGCACAAAGGCCCCCGGTATCGCCTGCCGGGCGGGGGAGCCGCAGGTCATGCCCTCGTTCGGGCGGAGGGCGGCGCGGCCCCGGGCCCCGGGAGCGCGGCGGGGCAGCGCCGGGCGAACAGGGGCCGGGGCACGGGCTCAGAAGGCGTACACCGGGTTTCCGTTCAGGGTGGTGGACATGATGCACGTGTTGGAGAAGGTGTGCTCCCAGGCCACGCGCCTGCCGTGCAGCACACCGTCCGCGGTGACCGTGACCGGGTCGAAGTACAGGGGGCAGGCCCGCGAGGTGTTCGGATCCGCCAGCAGGCGGTTGAGCTCGCCACCGGTGGCGTTGAGGGCGTCGCACGCGGCCCTCGGGTCGGGGTGGGTGCCCTCGGCGGCGTAGGCGCAGCTGAGGGTGGCCGCGCGCACGGCCCCGTCCGTGTCCGCGGGCGTTCCAGAGGCATGGGCGATGGTGAAGACCATCGCGGACGGGCCGTGCCCGCCCGCGGGTTGGGCCTCGGCGAGCCCCGTGGTGCCTGCAACGCAGAGAAGGCTGAGTGCGGATGTGGCGATGATGCGGCGGCGCATGACAGATTTCCCCTTCGAATCCAGGTCGATGACGGTTCGGCACCTCTGGTCCGGTGCTCAACCGGGGACGAGCCTGGCAGGTTCGAAGGAGGGCCGCCAACGGGCGGTCGTTTTACGGACAGTTCGTTCGGATACCGGTGCCCTCTGCGGTGTTCGCGCAGCTGGCGGGGCACTTCCCGGGCCCGCCGCGCGGCTCAGGGGACGATGTGCGCCGCGCGCCCCGCAGCGCCCGGCCTGGTGGCGGCGGTGGGCGGTTCGCCGGATTGCCCCGCAGGGTGACGGGATGGATGCGCTCGGGCCGCGCCGGACGCCCCGGCGTCGCCGTGCCGGCGCGGCGTCCGGTGCTGCTCCGCGAGCGCCACGACCCGGGGGCGTGGTCCTCGCCCGTCACCGGCCTCGGGGCGTGGGCCGCTGCCCGTCACCGGCCGCTCGGTGGGCCGTAGGGCTGGAGGAGCTGGTCGACGGGCGCGTAGTCGTCGGTGAGTGGTCGGGCGCCCCCGGTCCAGGAGGCGAGTTCGGCACCGCTGACGATCTTCCAGCCGCTCTGCCGGGCGTCCAGCGCCTTCTGGGCCGCGCCGAGGTCGACCGGTCGGTCGGACGCGAGGACGACCAGGTTGCCCCCTTTGGGGGCGGCGGTCGGGTCGAGGCCGATGTCCGAGGGCTCGCCGACGAGCGCGACGTGTGCGAAGGTCTCGCCGAGGGTGGCCACTTCGGCTCGGGCGAAGGCCAGAGCGCCGTGGTCGATGAGGTTGGCGACGTAGAGGCCGTCCTCGCCGAGCACCCGCCGTACGTCGGCCATCGCTTCCAGCGTCGTGAGGTGCCACGGCACGCTCACGCCCCCGAAGGCGTCACCGACGACGAGGTCGCGACTGCCGGTGTCCAGTCGCCGCAGACCGATCCGGCCGTCCTCCACGCGTACGCCGATGTCCCGTCCCGGCCCCTTCCCGAGCCCGAGCCGGTCGCGGTCGATGCGCACGACCCCGCCGTCGATCTCGGACACGAGGCTGCGCGTCCCGGGCCGCGTGGCCGCGAGGTAGCGGGGGAAGGTGAGTCCTCCGCCGCCCAGGTGGTGGGCGGTCAGCGGCTCACCCGCGGGAAAGGCGGCATCGACCACCGACGCGATGGCGCGCACGTACGCGAACCGGAGGTGGGTCGGGTCGTCGACGTCCACGTAGGAGTGTCGTACGCCGTCCAACACGAGGGTGCGGCCGCTGCCCCGCTCGGGATCCGCGACGACCCGCGCACAGTGGTACCTGGTCTCCATGTCGCAGCCGCCGGGTGCGACGGCGGTGCCGAGGCCGCCTGCGAGGAGCGCGAGGATGAGGGCAGGGGCTCCGGTCCACCCGCGCGATCGCCCCTCCACCAGCGCCGAAGCGGTCACCAGGAGTGTTCCGAGTCCGATCAGGATGGCGCTGACGGGCAGCCGCGCGATGAGGACGAAGCCGGTCAGGACCGTGCCGGCGATGGAGCCGGCGGTGCCCACGCCGGAGAGCCGGCCGACGACCGTTCCCGTCTCGGCGAGGCTGGTCAGGTGCAGCTTGGTCACGATCGGCGTGACCGCGGAGAGCAGCGCGCCCGGCACGAGGATGGTCAGGGACGCGATCAGCAGGAGCAGCGCCGGTGCCCACTCCGCGGTGGTGCGCAGCACCGCCGGGGTGAGCGCCACGGCGGCTCCCGACACTCCGAGCGAGGGGCCGATGAGCCGGCGCGGATCGACCTGGTCGGCGATGCGCCCGCCCAGCCAGGAGCCGGCGGCGATCGCGGTGAGGGCGATGCCGATCACCAGCGTGCTGGTTTCGAGGGTGAGGCCGAGGTAGGGAGCCAGCAGGCGCAGCGCGACGATCTCCACCACCAGGACCGACGCCGAGGCTCCGAACACCAGCGCGGCCGCTGTACGGGGACCCGGTCCGCAGGCGCGGGGCGTGCCCTCGGCGATGGGGGAGGAGGACGATCCGGTCACGGCCGACATCCTTGCACGCACCGCAGGGACCGTATGGAGAAAGCGCGCGCTCCGGCCTTCCCGTGGGGTGGCCGGCCGCACCGGCGGTGCCCGGGGCGAAGCGCCGCCACCCCTGCCGCCGTTCTGCCGGTTCCTGCGCTCCGACCACCCGGAACGTCCCGCAGAGCCCTCGGACGGGATGCGCCCGAGGCAGCCGCCGCGCCATCCTCGCCGGGCCCCGGGGGTGCGTCGCCGCGAGCCCGGCCAACTGCCACGATCGAGTGGTGCGGGTTCGCGGCGCGCCCGGCCGAAGCCGTGCGCAGGTGGCAGGGTGGAGACATGTGCGGCCGATACGTCTCCACCCGGGGCCCCGAGGACCTCTCCGGTCTCTTCCGGGCGAGGCCCCCGGACCCCGGGCAGGAGCTGGAACCCAGCTGGAACGTCGCCCCCACCGACGCCGTCTGGGCGGTGCTGGAGCGCGCGGACCGGGAGACCGGTGTGCTGGAGCGCAGGCTGCGGCCCCTGCGGTGGGGGTTGGTGCCGTCGTGGTCCAAGACCCCGTCCGGCGGCGCGAAGATGATCAACGCTCGGGTCGAGACGGTGCACGAGAGGCCCGCGTACCGGCGCGCCTTCGCCAAGCGCCGCTGCCTGCTCCCGGCGGACGGGTTCTACGAGTGGCGGGCCGTCCCCGCGGCGGCCGGCGTGAAGGCCCACAAGCAGCCGTACTTCATCCGGCCCGAGGACGGCGCCGTGATGGCGATGGCCGGGCTCTACGAGTTCTGGCGCGATCCCGGCGTCGCCGACGAGGACGATCCGGCGGCATGGTGGGCGACCTGCACGATCATCACCACCGAGGCGACCGACGGGGCCGGCCGCGTCCACCCCCGTATGCCGCTCTCGCTCGCCCCGGCCGACTACGAGGCCTGGCTCGACCCGTCCCACCAGGACGCGCAGGAACTGCATGCCCTGCTCGCCGCGCCCGGGGGCGGCCGACTGGACGTCCGGGCGGTGTCGACGGCGGTCAACAACGTGCGCAACAACGGGCCCGAGCTCCTCGACGACCCCGCGGACCCGGCGCCCGCGGCGTGGTGAGAAGGGCCCTGCGCCCGCCCTCGGACGGAGGTCAGGCCTTCGGCACGGTGTTCACGTAGTCGGTGCCCGCACTGTAGAAGCCGTCCACCGTCTTCTGGACGTCGGCCTGGGACACCGCCTCGTCGGCCTTGTAGTAGACCCAGTTGACCTTCAGGTCCCACGTGCGGGGACCGCCGGCGAAGGGCAGGTCGATGAACCAGTTGCTGAAGTGGATGTCCATCTTCTCGCGCGGGACGTACTTGCCGGAGCTGGTGAACAGCTCCTTGCCGTCCAGGGAGTAGGTGACCGATCCGTTGACCGCGGTGATCATGAGGATGTGCCAGCCCCCGACGCGCTGCTTGAGCGTGTGGCTGACCCGGTCCGGCGGATCGGCCTTGTACCAGCTGACGTTGTCGAGGCGGGGCCCCGTCGTACCCCAGCCGCCGTTCGGCAGGTACTCGAAGTCCAGTTCGCTGTAGTGCTCCGAGGAGTCCGAGGGGGAGATCGGGAAGAAGGTCTGGACGATGTGGTCGCCGTTGCGGCCGCTCGTGGGCTCGTCGCTGAAGTGGACCCGGGCGGCGAAAGTCCCCGTGAAGAGGTTCTTGCCGGTGCCCTGTATCTCGACCTGCCGGGTGCCCTGCGCGGTGCCGTCGGTGGAGGACTGCAGCCGCAGGACCCTGCCGCCCTGGGCGGTCTCGTCGGAGGGGAAACCGGCGCCGTCCTTGGCCCAGGTGCCCTTGATCCCCGGACCGCCGCCGCCGGTGCGGACCTCCCAGCCGTGGGCGGCGAGCGCCGGGTCGTCGGGGCCGCTGTAGTGGAAGCTGTCGAACAGGGTTCCCGGCGGGCCGGACGGGGTGGGCGAGGCGCTGGGGGCGGGCGCGGAGGCATCGTCGGCGGGGCCGCCGGAGCACGCGGCGAGTACGCACAGCAGGGCAGGCAGCGTGAGCGCGGTCCACACGCGGGAACGGCGGGTGCGGCGGGGCTGGCTCACACAGGGCTCCTTGGAAGGGTAGAGGCGGCACACGGCCCCGCCCCCTGCGGGGGATCGGCTGGTGATCCGGTGCGGGCGTCATCCTAGGCACGCGGTGACGGCCGCAGTGACCGCCGGGTCGGCTCCGGAACGGCTGGCGGAGCCCTGGCGCTCCCCGTTCCGGGGGAGCGACTCGGGCTGACCAGGCACTGGCCAAGGCTCGGGCGCGGGCTGGCCGAACCTACTAACCGGTATTACATATTCCGTTTCGATCTGATCACGACCCCCGGGTAGATCGTTTCAATCCGGACATTCAGCTCAAGTCGCCCTGGTTTGGTGCACTAGCGTTCGGCCTGCGATCCCCACGGTCTACGTACCCTGCACTGAAAGGCCTCGCAAGGTGCGCCCAGTCATCACGCCCGTCCACAACGGATCGCCACGCCAGGCAGAATCCGAAATGTCCGATTCTGCTTCCGGGGAACCCTCCCCCGCACCGGTGTTCGTCGACCAGTCCGGTCTGCGCGGCCGTCTGCTGCGGGGCTTCGGCTGGCCGGTCTCCGTGATCGGCGCCATTCTGGCGGTCGCGATGAGCAGCAGCCTGATCGGCATGCAGGCGGACGCCCCGGCGATGGGCATACCCGTGCGGCCGTCGCTGTCTCCGTCTCCGGTGCCGGCCCCGTCGTCCAGCACGACCGCGTCCCCCGGGGCGGCCGTGCCGTCCTCACCCCGCGCGGTCACGCGGTCCGCGACTCCCAGGGCGAAGACCTCCGCCGTCGCGACGGAGCCCGCGGCGACGCCCTCGAAGTCCGCGGCCGCCCCCTCGAAGTCCGCGGCCGCCCCGACGAAGCCGGCGGTCCCCGCGACGAAGCCCGCGGTTCCCACGCCGGGCGTGGCGAAGTCCTCGGGCCATCCGGCCGAGCAGCCCTGATCACGCTCACCCCCGACCACGCTCACCCCCGACCACGCTCACCCCCGACCACGCTCACCTCCGAGCGCCCTCACCCCTGATCACTCTCACCACTGTCTCCAGGAGCGTCATTGTCCCGCCACCAGCGCCGCCGGCAGTCCCTGCTCAGGCCGCGCCGACTGGCCGCGCCGCCACTGCGCTTCTTCATGCCGCTGTCCCTCCTGGCGTGCCTGCTGGCCCTCCTGGTCCTGCGCGGCCTCGCCACGAACGAGGCGTTCCACGACTCCCGTATCGCCATCTCCGTCGACAAGACGACCGTGCCGGAGAACCTGCTCAAGGGCGGTCCGGTCATCGACGCGCGCGGTGCCAAGAACGAGCAGCCCGTCAGCTACCGCATCCCTGACCGCACCGCGGTGCTGAGCTTCGACGACGGTCCCTCCCCGGAGTGGACGCCGAAGATCCTGGAGGTGCTCGCGGCCCGCGACATCCGTGCGGACTTCTTCGTGACCGGGGCGATGACCACCCGCAACCCGGAGCTGATCCGGCAGATCGTCGCGGGCGGCCACGAACTCGGCGTGCACACCTTCACCCACCCCGACCTGGTGTACCAGTCCCGCGCCCGGATCAGCTGGGAGCTGGCGCAGACGCAGCTGGCGCTGGCCGGCGTCGCGGGCGTCCACAGCGCGCTGTTCCGCCCGCCGTACTCCTCCGACGCCACCGCGATGGACGACTGGAACTATCCGGTGATCAAGTACGTGGGTGCGCGCGGCTA
This sequence comes from Streptomyces sp. NPDC058880, assembly GCF_042742535.1. NCBI lineage: Bacteria > Bacillati > Actinomycetota > Actinomycetes > Kitasatosporales > Streptomycetaceae > Streptomyces > Streptomyces sp. NPDC058880. Next base: position 3,573 of record NZ_JBHYMC010000001.1, on the reverse strand, counting down.
CCTCACCGCGTTCATCGACCGCGACACCGACGACTGGAAGCGCCCCGGCGTGGACGCGATCGTCAAGGCGGCCATGCCGGCCAAGCCCGGTGCGGGCGCACTGATCCTGTTGCACGACGCGGGTGGCGACCGCAGCCAGACCCTCACCGCGCTCGTGCAGATCATCGACAGGCTGCAGGCCCAGGGCTACCGCTTCACCACCATCTCCGAGGCGCTCGGCGCCTCCAGCGCGACCGTGCCGGTGGACGGATTCCAGCTGTGGGCGGGCAAGGGATTCATCTGGGCCACCCAGGCCGCCGTGCTCACCCTGCCGGTGCTCGTCGGGCTGCTGGCCGTCGTCGGCTTCCTCAACTTCGGGCGGTTCGCGCTGATGCTCGTCCTCGCGCCGATCCACGCCCGCCGCTCCCGACGCGGGGACGCGTGGGGACCGCCCGTCACCGAACCGGTCACCGTGCTGGTGCCCGCCTACAACGAGCGCGAGTGCATAGCCAACACCCTCCAGTCCCTGGCCGCCAGTGACCACCCGATCGAGGTGATCGTCGTCGACGACGGTTCCACGGACGGCACGGCGGACATCGTGGAGGAGATGGACCTGCCGTTCGTCCGGCTGATCCGCCAGGTCAACGGCGGCAAGTCCAGCGCGCTCAACACCGGTATCGCGGCGGCCTCGCACGACATCATCGTGATGATGGACGGCGACACCGTCTTCGAGCCGTCCACCGTGCGCGAGCTGGTCCAGCCCTTCGGGGACCCGGCGATCGGCGCCGTCGCGGGCAACGCCAAGGTCGGCAACCGCGAGAGCCTCATCGGCGCCTGGCAGCACATCGAGTACGTCCTCGGCCACAACCTGGACCGCCGGATGTACGACATGCTGGGCGTCATCCCGACCATTCCGGGCGCGGTCGGAGCCTTCCGCAAGGAGGCCCTGCGGCAGGTCGGCGGAATGAGCGACGACACCCTCGCCGAGGACACCGACATCACCATGGCAGTGCTCTGCGAAGGCTGGCGGATCGTCTACGCCGAGAACGCCCGTGCCTGGACCGAGGCGCCCGCAAGCCTCCAGCAGCTCTGGTCCCAGCGGTACCGCTGGAGCTACGGCAGCATGCAGGCGATGTGGAAGCACCGCCGCGCCGTGACCGCACGCGGTCCGGCCGGCCGCTTCGGTCGCGTCGGGTTGCCGCTCGTCGTGCTGTTCGGCGTGATCGCCCCGCTGCTGGCGCCACTGGTCGACCTGTTCCTGCTGTACGGCGTGCTGTTCGGCGACGCCCCGATCACCCTCACCAGCTGGGGCGGCTTCATTCTGCTCCAGGCGGTGCTGTCCTGGTACGCCTTCCGCCTCGACCGCGAGAAGCCCTGGCACCTGATCAGCCTGCCCATCCAGCAGCTGGTCTACCGGCAGCTGATGTACATCGTCCTGTTGCAGTCCGCGATCACCGCGATGACCGGTGGCCGACTGCGCTGGCAGAAGCTCCGGCGTACCGGCGAGGTCGCCGTGCCGGTGGAGGCCTGAACGTGACCGCATCCATCGACCTCGGACGTTTCCGGGACACCGTCCAGCTGAGGGTTCCCCCCGCTCTGCGCACCGAGGCGGAGCCGGAGCCGGACCCGCAGGCGTCGGAGCCGTCCGGGCGCACGGGCGGCCGTGACCGCTACTTCGACCTGCTTCGCGCGCTGGCACTGGCCCGCGTGGTGCTCTACCACAACTTCGGCTGGTTCTGGCTGCCGCTGGTCTTCCCGTCGATGGGCGTGATGTTCGCCCTGGCCGGACTGCTGATGGCCCGTTCGCTCAGCCGTCCCGCGCTCGGCGTGATCCGCGGCCGACTGCGCCGGCTGCTGCCGCCGATGTGGCTCTTCGGCGCGGTCCTGATCACCCTGCAGGTCTACGCCGGCTGGGGCCCGCACTCCGAGGGCCACCCCACCTGGTGGTGGTCCAAGATGGCGTTCTGGATCCTGCCGCTGAGCACCCCGCCGTACGCGGACGAGCTGTCCGGGTTCTCCTTCGTGGAGCACACCTGGGCGGCGCAGATCACCGTCCCGCTGTGGTACCTCCGGGCCTACCTCTGGTACGTCCTGCTCTCGCCGCTGCTGCTGCGGGGTCTGCGACGTTTCCCGGTGGCGACGCTGTCCGCGCCCCTGGCGATGGTGATCGTCATGAACGTGTTCCTCCTCGACCGGGACCTCGTCTACGGCCGGGTCTGGGAGAACGCCAACGACTTCGCCACCTTCGGCGCCTGCTGGATCCTCGGCATGGCCCACCAGGAGGGGCTGCTCAGGAAGATCCCGCAGTACGTGCTTCCGTCGGTGGCACCGCTGATCATGGTGGCCGGCTTCTGGTACCTGCAGACCCGGCCGGTCGACCCGACCGTGGCCACCGACATCGAGGCTTGGCCGATCGCCCAGGCGCTGTGGTCCTTCGGCTTCGTCGCGATCCTCCTCCACGTCAGTCCGTCCTGGGACCGATGGCCCCGGCCGCTGGAACGCTGGAACGGCCTGGTCGGCCTGCTCAACGCACGCGCCGTCAGCGTCTACCTCTGGCACCAGGTGGCCCTGGTGGCCGCCGTGCCGCTGATCGACCCGCTCTGGAGCGTCCCCTTCGTCTACGCGAACTTCCAGTGGCTGCTGGCCAGCCAGTGGTTCACGCTGCTGGTGGCCATCCCGCTGATGGGACTGCTGGTGCTGGCGTTCGGCTGGGTCGAGGACGTGGCCGCCAGACGCCGGCCGCGGCTCCTGCCGTACGACCGCCGCCAGCGGGGCAAGCGCCGGGCGGCCGACTGACGCGGGCGGACCTGCGTCCGGGGCCGGCCCCGCCCCGACCCCACGGCTCCGGACCCCGCTCGGCGCGGCCGGAGGGGGCGCCGCCCCCGGCCCGGCCGGCGGACGAGCGGCTACGACGTCCGGCAGGCGCCCCGCATCCGGCGCCTCCGCAGCAGCAGGCCCACGCCGGCTCCGGCCAGCGCGGTCACCGCCACACCCGCCGTGGTCCACCAGACGGCGTCCCCGCGGGCGCCGGACGAGGCCTGGGTCCCGGAGGGAGCCGGCGACGACGCGTCCGCGGAGGCCGATGCGGCGGCGTCGGGAGTCGGGGCCGAGACGGCCGGAGTCGCTCCGGTGGACGGAGCGGTGGACGGAGCGGGGTCCACCACGGGCACACCGACTTCGAGCTCACCCTTGCCGAGAGCGGGGAAGCCCACCTCGATCGTGACCTTCCACGAACCGGGCGGCAGGGTCTCGGCCGTGGTCCAGCCGGCGGGCGCCGCCGCGGGGTCGCGGACCAGGCGCCAGGGGCCCATCGTGCGGGAACCGTCGACGCTCACCGCGTTCACGGTGGCGGCGACGGTCTCGTCGACGGCGTCCCCGTCGTTCTCCCACGTGATGTCGGCGGTGACGTGGCCGGCGCGCTCCCCGGTCACCAGCACCTTCAGGGTGTCGCCGTGGGCATGTGCGGCAGCGGGGATCAGGAACATGAGACCGAGTGCGGTCAGGGTGGCCGAGAGAACGATTCTTATGCGCATCGTCAGGTGCTCCGGTCGGGATGAGAGGAACCCGGCGGACGGGCGCCCCGGGGGGGGCGGC